>NZ_JBQSVK010000003.1:0-314336 GCF_052376195.1 Psychrobacter sp. AOP7-B1-25 | reverse complement strand
AACAAAATAACAAATAGTTATTAGAATTGTGGTGAAAAATTTAGAATTGAAAACTATAGCGAAGCAATCATTTACGATATGTATGATAAAGACAACTATTTATTAGATAGCATATTGTAATCTGTAGCGTAGCTTGTTATATTATCGCTGCACTCAACGTTAGCCGTTATTTTAGACTGCCGTAGTGCCAAATCAGGTAAAGTTAATAATTTTACCGCCAAGGGCTTGCATTCTATGCTAAATATTGTATAATGCTGTCCTTTACACCCATAGGCGATTGGCTCAATTGGTAGAGCATCGGTCTCCAAAACCGAGGGTTGTAGGTTCGAGTCCTACATCGCCTGCCATCTTCTTATCACATCTTTGTTGTACCCCACCATCTCCGAAGCGAGTTCTTTATGAGCAATGATCAAGATAACCTCGAGACTAAGTTATCTGATGCCAAGGCGGGTGCTGGTGGAATGCTGTCTAAAGATAAGCACGTTTCAGCTAGCGGTACTACTGCTGTTGAAGTGGCTAAGACTGGCTCAGCAAAAGATTTGATTTTGTGGCTACTTGCTGCAGCTGTATTAATCGGTGCGACTCTAGTAAATCAATACTTACCAGGCTATTGGCAACCCGCCAACGATGTTTGGGTGCGTATTGGTATTATTGTCGCACTTGTTGTATTTGCATTAGTTTGTTTGGCGTTAACGCACCAAGGCCGTGCTTTTAAAATTTTGTTAAAAGACGCTGCTGTTGAGCTTCGCCGAGTGACATGGCCCGGTAAAGACGAAACCTTTCAATACACATGGCAAGTGATTGTTGTGATTGCGATTGCAGGTTTGTTTATTTGGTTATTAGATAACTTTTTTAATTGGTTCGTTGGTATTTTTATCGGTTAATAGCACGTATTAGTGACTATTAATAAGATATTTACTTATAACGACTTATTTATAATGATCAGGAGCGTGATATGCGTTGGTATATTGTCCAAGCGTTTTCAGGATATGAAAAACAAGTACAACGTTCATTAACTGATCGTATTAATCGTAGTGACTTCACTGAGTCATTCGGTGATGTATTGGTTCCTACTGAAGAAGTCGTCGAAATGAAAGATGGCAAAAAACGTAAAAGTGAGCGTAAGTTCTTCCCTGGATATGTATTGATCCAAATGGAAATGAACGACAATACTTGGCACATCGTAAAAGACTGTCCTCGTATTATGGGTTTCATTGGTGGTACGCCTGAGATGCCTGCACCGATTACACAAGTAGAAGCTGATCGCATTTTAAACCGATTGAACCAGACTGAAACTGATCCACGTCCTAAGACTTTATTCGAGCCAGGCGAAGAGTTGTTGGTTATCGATGGTCCGTTTACTGACTTTAAAGGGTTGGTTGAAAAAGTGGATTATGAGAAGTCTAAGCTACATCTAACGGTAAACGTATTTAATCGACCTACACAGGTTGAGCTAGAGTTTAGTAAAGTTGAAAAACTAGACTAAAATAGCAAAATATTCATCAACCGGGGAGCTGTTAGTTAACTAGGTATATACCCTGTTAATTTGGCGCTATCACCCATTCAGGAGAGTAACATGGCTAAGAAGATTGATGGTTACATCAAACTGCAAGTGCCTGCAGGCAAAGCAAATCCTTCACCACCTATTGGTCCAGCTTTGGGTCAAAAAGGCGTGAACATCATGGCGTTCTGTAAAGAATTTAACGCTGCGACCTCAGGCCAAGAGCCAGGTCTACCGATCCCAACTGAGATCACAGTATACAGCGATAAGTCTTTTACCTTCATCATGAAGTCACCACCAGCTGCATATTTACTACGTAAGGCTGCTGGTATTGCTAAAGGTTCAGGTACACCGAACACTGCTAAAGTTGGTAAAGTTGACCGTGCACAACTAGAAGAAATCGTTAAGACTAAAGATGCAGACTTAACTGCAGCTGATCTTGACGCTGCTGTTCGTACCATCGCTGGTACTGCACGTTCAATGGGTATTACCGTGGAGGGTGTATAATGTCTAAGCTAACCAAACGTCAAAAAGAAATTCAAAGCCGTATTGATAACGAAAAGCAGTACACTATTGAAGAAGCGGTTCAAATCCTAAACGATTTGCCAGCGCTAAAATTCAAAGAGTCTATCGATATTTCAGTAAACTTGGGCGTTGACCCACGTAAATCTGACCAAGTAGTTCGCGGTGCAACCAACCTACCTGCTGGTACTGGTAAAACCAAACGTGTTGCTGTATTCGCTCAAGGCGCTGCTGCTGAAGCCGCTAAAGAAGCTGGTGCAGACATCGTTGGTTTTGAAGACCTAGCAGAGCAGATCAAAGCCGGTAACATGGACTTTGACGTTGTTATCGCAGCTCCAGATGCAATGCGTGTTGTTGGTCAATTAGGTACTATCCTAGGCCCACGTGGTCTAATGCCTAACCCTAAAGTTGGTACAGTAACGCCAAACGTTGCTGAAGCTGTGACTAATGCGAAAGCTGGTCAAGCTCAGTATCGTGTTGATAAAGCTGGTATCATCCACAGCACTATCGGTCAAGTAGGTTTCACTGCTGAGCAAGTTATGCAAAATGCTCAAGCACTAATCTCAGACCTAAAGCGTGCTAAGCCTGCTACTTCGAAAGGTACTTTCATTAAGAAAATTACCTTATCTAGCACTATGGGTCCAGGTCTAACAATCGATCCAGTACCTTATCGTACTGCTAAATAATTAAAGTCTTTATTATTCAATATTTGAGCTTCAAATATTTTGAATAATAAACACAAACAGTTTTTAAAGAATTAGGTCAGCGTAGTATTTGCTACGCTGTCTAAGACCGTAGGTAGAGAGTGGTTTAAAGTTATAGGTAATAATCTTCGGATAGTTACTATAATGATGAGTCACTTTTGTTAATCGACGACAGATGAAAATCTTAGTTGTCCTACGCAGACGGTGGCCCACACAGTTTAAGACAAGAGCGAATAGGGCGATATGGATTATTTATAATCCTCAAACTATTACTCAACGTCATTCTGATAACGGTGCCGTAATCAGTCGTTACCAGTAGATGCTTTTTTTACTAATTGAATCTGTTGGTAATGTGTCGTATCAAGTCAGTCTTAGCTTATAGTTCAAGCGTATAAAAACGTTGTTTTTATCACTTTTATTATAAGTTGATTGATAAGATTAAAGGAGTCAACTTATGGCATTAACGCTAGAACAAAAACAACAAGTTGTGGCTGAAGTGTCTGAAGTTGCTGCTAATGCTTACTCAGCAGTAGCTGCCGAATATCACGGTATTGGTGTTGCACAGCTTACTCAGCTGCGCCAACAAGCTCGTGAAAAAGGTGTTGTTTTAAAAGTGGTAAAAAATACACTAGCAAAACGCGCTTTTGAAGGCACTAAGTTTGAGAGCATGTCAGACCGTATGACTGGTCCACTACTTTTGGCTTTCTCTATGGAAGATTTGGGATCTGCCGCTCGAGTCGTTTTCGACTTTAGCAAAGATAACAAAGCTTTAGAGACCAAATTAGTATCAGTCGGTGGTGAAGTTTATGGTCCAGAAGAGCTAGAGCGCGTATCGAAGCTACCAACTCGCGACGAAGCAATCTCTATCTTGATGGCTACTATGAATGCACCAGTGACCAAGCTTGTCCAGACTATGAACGCTGTTCCTGGCAAGTTCGTTCGCACTGTAGCGGCAATCAAAGACGCAAAAGAAGCTGCTTAATTGCTTGTTTTAACGTAACTTTAACATCGCTAATCCTGATTGCATTTTATTGTCACACCTATTTGAAATGTCGACAAGCAATCAAAGCGATATTAGAATCAATTAATTTTTATCAGATAACGGAGAGTTCTCATGGCACTATCTAAAGATGACGTGTTAAATGCAATCGCTGAAATGTCAGTAATGGATATCGTTGAGCTAATCAGCGACATGGAAGAAAAATTCGGCGTAACAGCTGCTGTTGCTGCTGCACCTGCTGCTGCCGGTCCTGCTGCTGCTGCTGCTGAAGAAAAAGACGAGTTTGACGTAGTTCTTGCCAGCTTTGGCGAGAAGAAAGTTGGCGTAATTAAAGCCGTACGTGAAGCTACTGGTCTTGGCCTGAAAGAAGCGAAAGATTTGGTTGAAAGCGCTCCAGCTCCAATCAAAGAAGCTGCATCTAAAGCTGAAGCTGAAGAGTTGAAAAAGAAACTTGAAGAAGCTGGTGCAACTGTTGAACTAAAATAAGTTTAACTACTGTACGAAAAAAAGCTGGTAATGCCTTGCATTGCCAGCTTTTTTTTACTATAATTCGTAGCTTGACCTTTTGTGTCTGCCAACATACGTATGCAACATCACGGTGGATACCCATCAAAAGGACAGACGATATACATGCAAGCACACATGCCAGTTTTTGAAATCAGTTAATATGAGCTAAACGTCCGTAGATGTTTGGCATTTTTTTGTGTCTGCATGCTTTCCTATTAACACTATAGTTTATACTGATTCTAAAAGTTATAGTTACCCCGATTATTAATCCTGAAAAAAGCGGTATTCTCAAAAAAGCTGTTGATCATAGTTGCCTACTTGATGTGGCATGACTGTCGATATTTAGTCTTACAGACAGTTTGTATGTGTAGGGGATATAGTTGGTGATAAGTAGTCTAGATGGCAAGCGGTATATATGCAATCTTAATAGACGTTATTTCCCAGCAATGTATTAGTAAATCAAGCCTGATAAGTAATCCATTATGGCTATGTGATATTGAATTTTTTAGTTGCAACAGTCATATAGACTGATTCACTTACCATGAATTTAGCAAGCAACGACGAGATTAAGTGAAGTGTGCTAGGTAAGCACTGAAGAGTAAAGTAGTAATTGACAGAAAAGACATGAACTGAACACGAAGACCCGTTTTATATTATCGTTTACGTCGCCGCGTTTGCATCGTATTTATGCTGACTGGCCACGCTTTTAATTTGTTTCCACGTTTACTGTAAGGACTCTCGATGGCATATTCTTATACTGAAAAAAAGCGTATTCGCAAAAGTTTTGCTGAATTGCCCACTGTAATGGACGTTCCCTATTTACTGTCTATTCAAGTAGATTCTTACGAGCAATTTTTGCAAGAGCACAAAAAGCCAAAAGCTCGTGAGAATACTGGTTTGCAAGCTGCGTATTCCTCTATTTTCCCAATTGAGAGTCACTCTGGTAACGCAGAGCTACAATTTGTTGAGTACTATTTAGGCACGCCTGAATTTGATGAGCGTGAGTGTATCTTACGTGGTTCAACGTTTGCTGCGCCTATGCGTGTCAAAATCCGTTTGATCATCAAAGACAAAGATAGCAAAGACAAAGATAGCAAAGCGGCTATCAAAGATATCCGCGAGCAAAGCGTTTACATGGGCGAGATGCCTTTGATGACTGCTAACGGTACTTTCATTATCAATGGTACTGAGCGTGTTATCGTATCTCAGCTACATCGTTCACCTGGTGTGTTCTTTGACCATGATAAAGGTAAGTCGCATTCAAGTGGTAAAGTGCTTTATAACGCACGTATTATCCCTTACCGTGGTTCATGGTTAGACTTTGAATTTGATGCAAAAGACCTAGTATTTGCTCGTATTGACCGTCGCCGTAAATTACTTGCGTCAATCATTCTGCGTGCACTTGGTCTAACAACTTCTGAAATCCTAGATTTATTCTTTGATAAAGTTGCTGTTTATAAAGGCGAAGAGCAGTTTGAAATCGATCTAGTTGCTGATCGTCTACGTGGCGAGATGGCTCAGTTTGATATCGTATCACCTGAAGGTGACGTTATCGTAGAGCAGGGCAAACGCATCAACGCACGTCGCATCCGTCAGCTTGAAGAAGCAGGTATGACGAAGATTGCTGTGCCTGATGAGTATCTATATGAGCGTATCTTAGCGGAAGATATCGTTGTTAATGACGAAATCATTGCTAAAGCGAACACGCCAATTGACCATGAATTATTGGTTAAATTAAGCGCATTTGAAGCCAGTGAAGCGCTTAAAGAATTTAGTATTCTATTCACTAACGATATCGATCAAGGTAGTTATATTGCTGATACGCTACGTGCAGATAGCACCTCAAGCCGCGAAGAAGCACTAATCGAAATCTATAAAGTAATGCGTCCAGGTGAGCCACCAACGGTCGAAACTGCTGAAAAACTGTTTGAAAGCATGTTCTTCAATGCAGATCGTTACGACCTATCGAACGTTGGTCGTATGAAATTTAACCGCCGTCTTGGTTTGGAATTTGATAACTCTGACGATCCTAATGTACAGCGCGAACGCAGTGTGTTGACCAACGACGATATCGTTAACGTTCTAAAAGAGCTTATCGAGATTCGTAATGGTCGCGGTGATGTCGATGACATTGACCATCTTGGTAACCGCCGTATTCGTTCAGTGGGCGAGATGGCAGAAAACCAATTCCGCGTTGGTCTAGTACGTGTTGAGCGTGCAGTTAAAGAGCGTTTGAGCTCTGCTGAATCAGATAACCTGTCACCACAAGACTTGATTAACTCTAAGCCTGTAGCGGCTGCGGTTAAAGAATTCTTTGGTTCAAGCCAGTTGTCACAGTTTATGGATCAGAACAACCCGTTGTCTGAAGTTACCCATAAGCGCCGTGTATCAGCATTGGGACCTGGTGGTCTAACTCGTGAACGTGCAGGCTTTGAAGTACGTGACGTACATGATACGCATTATGGCCGTGTATGTCCTATTGAGACTCCTGAAGGTCCAAACATTGGTCTTATCAACTCACTAGCGACATTTGCTAAAACCAATAGCTTTGGCTTCTTAGAAACGCCGTATCGCCGTGTGATTGATGGCAAAGTAACGGATATCATTGAATATCTGTCAGCGATTGAAGAAGTAGGTACTGTTATTGCACAGGCTGACTCACCGTTGACCGAAGATGGTGCGTTATCTGATGAGATGGTCAGTGTACGTAGCTATGGTGAATTTGTTCGTATGCCGCCAGAAAAAGTAACGCATATGGACGTATCACCAAGTCAGGTAGTATCGGTTGCAGCAGGTTTGATTCCGTTCCTAGAACATGATGATGCTAACCGTGCCTTGATGGGCTCGAACATGCAGCGTCAGGCTGTTCCTACGCTACGTGCTGATAAGCCGTTGGTAGGTACTGGTATGGAGCGTCACGTTGCTCGTGATTCTGGTGTTTGTGTTATCGCTAAGCGTGGCGGTGTGATTGAAGATGTTGATGCATCACGTATCGTTGTTCGTGTAAACGAAGACGAGATGACTGCTGGTGAAGCGGGTATCGATATCTATAACTTGATCAAATACACGCGCTCTAACCAAAACACTTGTATCAACCAACGTATCATTGTTAACCAAGGTGATGAGATTGCTTTGGGTGATATCTTGGCTGATGGTCCTTCAACGGATCTTGGTGAGCTAGCACTAGGTCAGAACATCCGCATCGCATTTATGCCGTGGAATGGTTACAACTTCGAAGATTCAATTTTGCTATCTGAGAAAGTAGTTAAAGAAGACCGTTTCACTACGATTCATATTCAAGAATTGACTTGTGTGGCTCGTGATACCAAGCTAGGTACAGAAGAAATCACTGCTGATATTCCAAACGTTGGTGAAGCAGCGCTATCAAGTCTTGATGAAGCAGGTATCGTGTATATCGGTGCTGAAGTTGACGCTGGTGACATCTTAGTTGGTAAAGTGACGCCAAAAGGTGAAACGCAACTAACGCCAGAAGAGAAACTACTACGGGCTATCTTTGGTGAGAAAGCGGCGGATGTAAAAGACACGTCACTACGTGTACCGACTTCTAGTAAAGGTACGGTTATCGATGTACAGGTCTTTACCCGTGATGGCGTTGAGAAAGACGCACGCGCAAGAGCGATTGAAAAATCGCAGCTTGATAGCTACCGCAAAGATTTGAAAGAAGAGCTACGTATCTTTGAAGAAGCAGCACGTGGTCGTATTGGTAATTTGCTAGATGGCCAAAAAGTTAGCGGCGGTGCTGGTCTGAAAGCTGGTACGGTTATGGCATTGGCTGATATGAAAGATATGAGCCTTGAGACATTGCTTGATATCCAACCAGTAGAAGAAGAAATCTCTGAGCGTTTGACCCAGATTTCTGATTACTTGGTTGATAAGCAAAAAGATATCGATGTGAAATTTGCTGAGAAAAAGCGCAAATTAACCGCTGGTGATGACTTGCAACATGGCGTACAAAAAATCGTTAAAGTATATCTAGCGGTTAAGCGTCGTATTCAGCCTGGTGATAAGATGGCTGGTCGTCATGGTAACAAAGGTGTTGTTTCACGCATCATGCCAGTTGAGGACATGCCTTATGATGAAAATGGTAATACCGTTGACATCGTATTGAACCCACTTGGTGTACCATCTCGTATGAACATCGGTCAGGTTCTAGAGACGCATTTGGGTATGGCAGCGAAAGGCTTGGGCGAGAAGATTGACGGCATGCTCAAATCTCAAGCGGCGATCAAGGAGCTACGTGACTTCTTGGACAAAATCTATAACCAAGTCGGCGGCGAGCAAGTTGATCTTGATAGTTTGAGTGATGACGACATCATGGCGCTATCAGCCAACTTACGCGGCGGTGTACCAATGGGTACAGCAGTATTTGACGGGGCAAGAGAAAGCCAGGTCAAAGATTTGCTAGAGCTTGCTGGTATGGATCGTGATGGTCAGCAAACGTTATATGATGGTCGTACTGGTCAGAAGTTTGACCGTAAAGTAACTGTTGGCTACATGTACATGCTCAAACTTAACCATTTGGTTGATGACAAAATGCATGCACGTTCAACAGGTTCTTACTCTCTAGTAACGCAGCAGCCATTGGGCGGTAAAGCACAGTTTGGTGGTCAGCGCTTCGGTGAGATGGAAGTATGGGCACTAGAAGCATACGGCGCGACTTACACGTTGCAAGAAATGCTAACAGTGAAGTCGGATGACGTTGAAGGCCGTACGCGTATGTACAAAAACATTGTTGATGGTGAGCAGTACATGGATCCAGGCATGCCTGAGTCGTTCAACGTACTGACCAAAGAAATCAAATCACTGGGTATCAATATTGAGTTAAAACAAAGCAACTAGCCCGTTGTTTAACTTAGTTGTCCACTAAAGGCAGTCTGCTTTATTGCTGCTGCTTTTAGTGATTTGTCTCAACCCTATTCATTGCCTTCATTCATCTTATCTGCGTTAATGGTACGCTGTCAGATGATTATAAAGATAACGGAGAAGCAACTTGAAAGATTTACTCGATATCATGCAAAGCCCTACCGGCAACGGTAATCAAGAGTTTGATAGCATTCAAATTACTTTAGCTGCACCTGACGTCATCAAGTCATGGTCGCACGGCGAAGTAAAAAAGCCTGAAACCATCAACTATCGCACGTTCAAGCCTGAGCGTGATGGTCTTTTTTGTGCCAAAATCTTTGGTCCAGTAAAAGACTTCGAATGTTTATGTGGTAAATATAAGCGCCGCAAGTTCCAAGGCGTTATCTGTGAAAAATGTGGTGTTGAAGTTACCACTGCTAAAGTTCGTCGTGATCGCATGGGTCATATCGATCTAGCCAGTCCTGTGGCGCATATTTGGTTCCTAAAATCATTACCAAGCCGCATCGGTCTATTGCTAGACATGACGCTACGTGATATCGAGCGCGTTCTATATTTCGAAAGCTATATCGTCACTGAACCTGGTCTAACTAGCTTAGAAAAGTACCAGTTGCTTGATGATGAAGATTATTACAAAGCGCTTGAAGAGTTTGGTGACGAATTCACTGCCAAGATGGGTGCTGAGGCTGTCCAAGACCTATTGAAAGATATTGATATGGATCTTGAGATTGATGAGCTACGTGAAGCGATTCCGCAAACTGGTTCTGAGACTAAGCTTAAGAAAATGTCTAAGCGTCTCAAATTATTAGAAGCATTCCGTGATTCTAATAACAAGCCTGAGTGGATGGTAATGAACATCTTACCAGTACTACCACCAGATTTGCGTCCGCTAGTACCGCTAGAAGGCGGCCGTTTTGCGACGTCAGATCTAAACGATCTATATCGCCGTGTGATCAACCGTAATAACCGTCTTAAGCGTCTGCTTGAGCTGAGCGCCCCTGATATCATCGTGCGTAACGAAAAGCGTATGTTGCAAGAATCAGTGGATGCGTTGCTTGATAACGGTCGTCGCGGTCGTGCCATCACTGGTAGTAACAAACGTCCATTGAAATCTTTGGCAGATATGATCAAGGGTAAGCAAGGTCGTTTCCGTCAGAACTTACTTGGTAAGCGTGTCGATTACTCTGGTCGTTCGGTTATCGTTGTGGGTCCAACACTACGCCTGCACCAGTGTGGTCTACCTAAGAAAATGGCACTAGAGCTATTCAAGCCATTTACTTATAACAAACTATTGTCTCATGGCTTAGCAACGACGATTAAAGCTGCCAAGAAGATGGTAGAGCGTGAAGAGCCACAAGTTTGGGATATGCTGGCCATGGTTATCCGTGAGCATCCAGTACTCCTTAACCGTGCACCAACACTTCACCGTTTGGGTTTACAGGCATTTGAGCCAGTATTGATCGAAGGTAAAGCCATCCAGTTGCATCCGCTTGTTTGTACTGCATTCAACGCCGATTTCGATGGTGACCAAATGGCCGTACACGTGCCATTGACGCTAGAAGCGCAGCTTGAATCACGTGCCTTGATGATGTCTACCAACAACATCTTGTCACCTGCGAACGGTGATCCGATCATCGTACCATCTCAAGATGTTGTACTGGGTCTATACTATATCAGTCGCTCGTCTATCAATGCTAAAGGCGAGAGCATGGTTTTTGCTACCGTTAATGAAGCATTGCGTGCAATTGGTTCAAACGACCTACATGTAAACGCGAAGATAAAAGTGCGTGTTACTGAAACGCAAATTGACGAAGAAGGTAATGAGACTAAAGAAATCAGTATCAAAGATACGGTTGCTGGTCGTCTACTTATCTGGAATATCATGCCTAAAGGTATGACGTTTGATGAGTGCAACCAAGAGATGACGAAGAAAAATATCTCTCGCTTAATCAACTCTTGCTACCGTAAAGTTGGCGTAAAAGAGAGCGTTATGTTTGCTGACCAATTAATGTATCTTGGTTTTGCTCAAGCAACGCTATCTGGTGTGTCTATCGGTATCGATGACATGGTCATCCCACCACTTAAGAAGCAAATTATCGGAGTGGCAGAAGGCGAAGTTCGCGAAATCGAAGATCAATTTGAGCAAGGTTTCGTTACTGCTGGTGAGCGTTATAACAAAGTCGTTGATATCTGGTCACGTACCAATGACAAAGTCGCTAAGGCGATGATGGACAACTTGGCAACAGATAAAGTTATCAATGCACAAGGTGAAGAAGACGAGCAGAAATCATTCAACTCTATCTTTATCATGTCAGATTCTGGTGCTCGTGGTAGTGCGGCACAGATTCGTCAGTTGGCTGGTATGCGTGGTCTGATGGCTAAGCCGGATGGCTCAATCATTGAGACACCGATTAAAGCTAACTTCCGTGAAGGTTTGACGGTACTACAGTACTTCATCTCAACTCACGGTGCACGTAAAGGTCTAGCAGATACGGCACTGAAAACGGCTAACTCAGGTTACCTAACTCGTCGTCTAGTTGATGTGGCACAAGATTTGGTTATCACGAGCGATGATTGTGGTACTGAAGAAGGCCTACTCATGAAACCACATATTCAAGGTGGTGAAATCATTGAGAAGCTAGGTGAGCTAGTACTGGGTCGTGTGACTGCTCGTGATGTTACCTACAATGATGATACTGATAAAGTATTGATTCCAGCAGGTACATTGATCGATGAGTACTGGGTTAACGTCCTTGATAACAACGCGATTGATGATATCTGGGTACGTTCAGTAATTACGTGTGATGTCGAACATGGCGTTTGTTCACAATGTTATGGCCGTGACCTTGCTCGTGGTCATAAAGTGAATATCGGTGAGTCAGTGGGTGTTATGGCCGCACAGTCTATTGGTGAGCCAGGTACTCAGTTGACTATGCGTACGTTCCACGTAGGCGGGGCAGCAAGCTCGGCTTCTGTAGACAATAGCATCTCTGTACGTAATGCTGGTCAAGCACACTTCGAGAACATGAAGACGGTTCAACATACTGATGGTCATTTAGTCATCGTATCTCGTTCAGCTGAAATCGCATTGACCGATGAACTTGGTCGTGAGCGTGAGCGCTATAAAGTACCTTATGGTTCTAGCGTACTAGTAAAAGACGAAGAGCAGGTCGAAGGTGGTCAAACTATCGCTAAATGGGATCCGCATACGCATCCAATTATTACTGAATTTGCTGGTACAGCACGCTTCAGTGATATCATTGATGGTAGCACTGCAACAGTGAAGGTTGATGATGCTACTGGTATGAGCTCATTTGAAATTTTAGCCACTCGTGACCGTTCAAGCTCAGCAAAAGACTTACGTCCTGCGATCATCTTGAACACTGACGAAGGCAAAGAAGTTGTTTACTTCTTACCAGCTGAAACTATCATCCGCGTGAGTGATGGTGAGAAGGTTGCAGCAGGTTCGATCTTAGGCCGTGTACCACAAGCTTCTTCTGGTACGAAAGATATTACCGGTGGTCTACCACGTGTTGCTGATTTGTTTGAAGCACGTCGTCCGAAAGATCATGCCATCATGGCAGAAATGACTGGTGTGGTTAGCTTTGGTAAAGAAACCAAAGGTAAGAACCGTTTCATCATCACCAACGAAGATGGTGAAGTACATGAAGAGCTAATCCCGAAATGGCGTCAAATCAACGTCTTTGAAAACGAAACGGTAGCACGTGGTGAAGTGATCGCTGATGGCCCACAGAACCCACATGATATCTTGCGTCTGAAAGGACAAACGGCGCTTGCTGACTATATCGTCAACGAAGTACAGGACGTTTATCGTTTGCAGGGTGTAAAAATCAACGACAAGCACATCGAAGTTATTATTCGTCAGATGCTGCGTAAAGTTGAAATCACTGATGGTGGCGATTCAAGCCACTTCAAAGGTGACCAGGTAGAGTATGCTGATATCAAAGCCTTGAATGCTAAGCTAGAAGCGGAAGATAAGTTCCCAGTACAGTTTGAGCGTCAATTGCTTGGTATCACTAAAGCAAGTCTAGCAACTGAAAGCTTTATCTCAGCGGCGTCATTCCAGGAGACAACTCGTGTCCTAACTGCTGCTGCTGTGACTGGAAAAGTAGATGAGCTACGTGGTCTGAAAGAAAACGTGGTTGTTGGTCGCTTGATTCCTGCAGGTACTGGTCTTGCTTATCATAAGACACGTAAAGAAAAAGCAGATCAGAAGCTACAAGATAAAGATCTTAATGCAGCGTTTGATATGACTGCAAGTACGGATAGTAAAGACTTTGCAAGCTTTGATGAAGCCTTCGCTCAAGAGTTAAACCAAGACAACTAATCATGTTGAATATTTTTGACTCATGCTTAATTTAATGAAAAAGCCAGCCTAGTTGCTGGCTTTTTTGTGCGTATAAAAAATCGAAAAATGCATAGTGCTATGATCTAAAAAAATAGTACACTGGAAAACATGCTCTAATTCACTATTCATAGAAGGATAAGTAACCAATGGCAGGTAAAACGCGCGTCGCTAAATATCAAGCAGATCGAACCAATCAAAAGCTCTATTTTTGTCGTCTATCTTGTCAATCTGCAGGAAATACTAATGACAAACAGTTGTATCAAGCACATTGTGAGACCGCTATTTTCCATTTGTATGGTGCTTTGTTGGCATTTATCCAAGAACTTGGTCATTTCTATAGCTTGAATATTACGTCACCAACGTTACTTGATATCGAGCAAGCACTGAGTGAGCGTACACAAGTATCTCCCGAGATTCAGCGCTTGCAGCAATTACAACAGCAAGGGTTTATTGCCAATATAGAGCGCGCTTATCAGCGTTGTCTTTATGCAGTACCACCAGATACGATCGTAGATGAAACATCGAGTAATAGCTCAACATCGCCAGACTTGATTGTCAATGTTGTCACCTTGTCCAATCAGTGGCTACCTGACGAAGCAACAATACGGGAATGGCGTCAACAACTTTTAGACTTAATCGAGCAGCTACGTGCAGGGATGGTTGAATTCTAATAGAGAATTTTACATTTCTATTAGATGTCGATTGACCCGATCGAGAATACGATCAAATGGGGTAGGCCATAGTCTACAGCACATAGAAAAGGCTTACTCAGCAATGATATAGTAAGCCTTTTTATTATTAAACTAAGTACTGCTTGATTTGTTATTCTGGCATTGATGGCATGCGCTGGAGGGGTGTTACACTTAACGGGTTTTGCGGTACGTCATCAGTAGCGCGGCTATTGTCTGAATCGGCTGTTGGTAAGGATTGCACATTTCCACTGGTTTCTGGTTGCGATGATTCACGCTTTTGTGTTCGAGCCACAGCTGGTTTCTTCGAATCAGATTTTGGAGTAGATGGTTTTCCTTCATTAATGGTGAACCCGTAGTCATTTGGTACCCACTGGTACGGAGTATTTGCCAGTTGAGCTTTCATAAAGTCTATCCAAACTGGCAACGCTGCTACACCACCATACTCACGGCGACCCATTGTTGATGGTTGATCAAAGCCCATCCAGACAACGGTTGCATTGGTAGGATGAAATCCTGCAAACCATGCATCTTTAGCTTTATTGGTTGTACCTGTTTTACCCCCAATATCTTTGCGACCTATCACTTTCGCTCTTCTCGCTGTACCACGCTGAACTACATCACGTAGTATATCTGCCATTTCAAACGCTACTCTAGGTTGTAATATACGTGGTGCTTGCTTTGCTCTAGTATACTGTAAAACTGGCGCTTTTAGGCGGTCTGATTGCGGGCCTGAGTCATATACTGATGAATCAACAGCTGTGTTATTTTTATCCTCATTTTCTGACTTCTTCTGAACGGAATCTATTGGATCACCATCTTCAGATATCTGATTGTGTTCCTCGATTAATGTATTGTTGAGTTCATCTAGTTGTTCATTAAAGCATGATGCACAAGCTCGGCTTGGATTGGCTTGGAACAATAATTTGTTACTGTAGTTGTAAATTTGACCTATAAAATATGGCTGAATACGACGACCACCATTGGCAAAGGTAGAGTAAGCAGTTGCCATTTGTAGTGGTGTAGCTTGTCCTGTGCCTAATGCTAATGATAGGGTTGTCGGTAGTTTTTCTTTGTTTAGGCCAAAATTGTTCAACAGACTACGTGCATCAGAAATACCGATAGCTTGCAATAATCGAATAGACACTAGGTTACGTGATAAGTATAAACCACGACGTAAAGTGATATCCCCTAAAAAACGTCCATCAGAGTTTTTAGGTTTCCATCCACCTACTTGAATAGCTTCATCAGAGACTATTGTATCTGGACGATAACCTTTTTCTAAAGCTGCTGTATAGACAAGGGGCTTGATGGTTGAGCCAGGCTGACGCCAACCTTGTAAAGCGCGGTTGAATTTACTGTGGTGGAAATCAAAGCCACCAACCAACGCATTGACAGCGCCGGTTTCTGGGTTCAACGAGACCAAACTACCTTGAATTTTAGGTATTTGCCCTAATTGCCAGTTGCCATTCGCGGTAGGTATCACGCGAATAATGTCGTTTATCTTGACGACTTGACTGGCGTTACTAGGATAATAACCAATGCGATCAGCGGAAATATATTTACGTGCCCATTTCATACCAGACCAATTAACGGTCACCTCTTCACTGGATTGCAAGACGGCATCAAAGCTACGAGAGTTGACTTTAGTCACTTTGGCAGGAGACATATTGCTGTAGCGTCGGAAGTTTTCAAGAGGCTCATCATTTGCTTCAGCTCCTCGCCAACCATGACGATGCTCGTAGGCAATCAAGCCTGTCACTACTGCTGTTTCTGCATCTGTTTGCGCTTGGCTATCTACCGTGAGACGAACGCGCCAACCACTGTGCATGACTTGATCGCCATAACGTTCGACTAAATAGGAACGCGTCATTTCTGCCAAGTAAGGCATGTTTATATCGAGCTTTTCTTTATATAGTTTGATACCTATAGGAGAGTTGACTGCCTCATCGTATTGAGCTTGACTAATATAGCCAAGCTCATGCATGCGTCCAATAATCCAGTTACGACGAGTCAATGCGCGGCTAGGGTTGGCAACAGGATTATACTTAGAAGGAGCCTTTGGTAGACCTGCTAACATGGCCATTTCAGCAATAGTTAGATTGTCTAATGATTTACTGTAGTATTTTTTAGCCGCCGCGCGGATACCGTAAGCACCTTCACCTAAATAAATTTTGTTGACATATAGTGTCAAAATATCATTCTTACTTAGTTCATCTTCAATTTTTCGAGCCAAAAATAATTCTGTTAACTTGCGGTTCAGAGTACGTTCTGGACTTAAGAAGTAATTTTTGGCAACCTGCATTGTAATGGTAGAGCCACCTGTCTGACCATCGTCATCAGTGACTGCTTCGGTAACAGCTCGACCAAGACCTTTAATACTAATACCGCTATGCTGAAAAAAAGCGGCGTCTTCGGCAGCTAAAAAGGCATGGGTTAAATCTTCAGGAATCTCATCAAAACTAACTGGTAACGATAAACGATTGCCATATTGGCCAATCAATTTATCATCACTACTATAAATTTGTAATGGCATTTCTAGTTTGGCTGTTTTGATCTCTTGTGTACTGGGCAGGGTGGGCGATAAATACATTGCCATCCCATAAAAACCAATAGGTACAGCAAGTGCTAGAACAACTGCCAATGCTAGACAAGCGATAAAGAGTCCCACCAAAAAGCGAATGAGACGAGCGGTAGCATTTGTTTTGGCCATAATAAGACTTATTAGTTAGAATTTGTAGCAGACAATATTATTATACCTTGAACAAAATAGGCAGGTCATAATAAATGTGTAAGTTGGCCTTAATATATTTTTAAATGCTTGAATCTATCAATTAAGTAAAGTATTGTGTTGAAATATTACAAATAATTACCAGATTGTACACTTAATATAAGGTATAGAGCTAGTGAGGCTATTTACTTCCAAGAGTCAACATTTGATTGGCGTGGATATTTGTGCCACTTCAGTAAAGTTGGTTGATATACAACGTCAGCAGGGCATGTTCCATTTAAAATCTTATGGTATTGAAAGACTAACGGAAGGTATTGTAGTCGATAAGATTCTAGTCGAC
The DNA here is from genome assembly GCF_052376195.1 of Psychrobacter sp. AOP7-B1-25. Lineage (NCBI taxonomy): Bacteria > Pseudomonadati > Pseudomonadota > Gammaproteobacteria > Moraxellales > Moraxellaceae > Psychrobacter > Psychrobacter sp. AOP7-B1-25. The sequence continues at coordinate 297,092 of NZ_JBQSVK010000003.1, read as the reverse complement.
ACAGAGGCTGTCGGCAATATTATAACGAGTTTAGCAAGGCGCTGCCAAGTCGCAGGTAGTAAAGCTGCGACTGCTGTTTCTGGCTCTGCAGTGATTACCAAAATTATTGATATGGATGTGACGCTTAGCGATGTGGAACGTGAAGCGCAAATTCGTTTGGACGCTGATCAGTATATACCGTATCCATTAGAAGACGTTAATCTAGACTTTGAAGTATTAGGACCGTCTTTGGTTAGCGAAGATATGGTTCAAGTGTTGCTAGCTGCTTCTCGTTCAGAAAACGTCGATCAGCGTGTCGACGCTTTAGCATTTGGTGGTCTACAAACGAAAATCATGGATATCGAATCTCATGCCATCGAGCGTGCGTTTGGATTGATGGTGAATAGCTTACCAAATGTACCAGAATTAGTAGCGCTAGTGGATATTGGCCACAATCAGACTACCCTATATATCGCCAAGAATGGTGAATTTATTTATAGTCGTGAGCAGTTATTTGGCGGTGCTCAGCTGACCGAGGCAATACAAAACCGCTATGGTTTGTCAGCAGAAGAAGCGACACTGAGTAAGCGCGAACGTACCTTACCTGACGACTATTATCCTGAGGTGCTAACCCCCTTCATAGAAAACACTATTCAACAAATCACGCGCTCTTTACAGTTTTATTTTTCATCAAGTCAGTATAGCAGTATTGATCATGTGGTGCTTGCAGGGGGCAGCAGCTCTATTGCAGGTCTCGCTGGTATGGCACAACAAAAACTGGGTGTGACTGTTAGTGTTGCCAACCCTTTCACTAATATGACGATTGCACCAAGTATTGACAATGAGCAACTGGCAGTTGATGCTCCAAGCTTAATGGCTGCATGTGGTCTTGCGTTAAGGAGCTTTGACTAATGGCTCGTATTAACCTTTTACCTTGGCGACAAGAAGAGCGTGAACGTCGCAATAAAGAATTCATTACTTTAGTAGTGGCAGTTACGCTGCTGACGCTATTAGCCGCTTTTGCGTCATGGAGTTATTTTAATAACGAGCTTGATGAGCAGCTTGATGCCAACGCATTGATCGAACAAGAAAATACTCGCTTAGACACCGCATTGACCGAAATTGACAGTTTAGAGCAGCGCCGTGAAGATATTATTTCACGCATGCAAGTCATCCAAGATTTACAGGGACGACGTCCTGTACCTGTACGCTTATGGGATGATCTCGCCAAAGCTATTCCACCAGCACTTTATCTAAATAACCTTAAACGCGAAGGCGATGTCCTAACTTTGACAGGCTTAGCAGACAATCCAAATATTGTTTCTAGCCTGATTCGCAACCTTGATAATAGTAAATGGATGGGCGGCTCAGCAGTGAGTAATATCCAACAAAATATTAGTGCTTATGAGGCTGCTCCAGCTCTCAATAATACAGTTAATACTGGTGAACAGCAGCGACCTGTTTATCCTGAAGACAGCTATGTACAGTTTGTAGTAACGACTAGAGTACAATCAGAAACTTCGACTACTGTTGATACCGATGCTGTTCCAGGAGGTGCGTTATGAAGCTTATCCGCAAAAAGAGCCTCTCTAAAACCAAGAAATCTGCTTTGAAGTCAAAAAAGCAATTCGATTTAAATGAGTTTCGCCGTAGTTTTGAGTCGCTAGATTCAGAAAATTATGGCAGTTGGCCACTGCCTGTAAAGGTCACAGTCATTGGTCTCATTATCACTTTTATTGCAGCGTTGTCATGGGCGTTACCTATCAGCAGCAAAATTGATGAGATCAATGCGGCTGAGAGTCAGCAACAGACCTTGCTCGATAGCTACCGTGAAAAAGAATCTCGCGCACGTCATCTAGAAGCTTATCAGGCGCAAGTGGTCCAGATGGAAACTGAATTTAATACGCTATTAGATCAGTTGCCGAAAGATACGCGTGTGTCAGAATTGGTAGAAGGCATAAACATGACAGGCGTTGGCAGTAATATCCGTTTCCAAGATATTTCAGTAGAGCCTGAAATTGAAAATGAGTTCTTTATTGAGCAGCCAATACGTATTGCAGCTTTGGGTGAATACCATCAGTTTGGTAGCTTTATCAGTGGTCTGGCTGCACTTCCTCGCATTATTACGATGCATGATTTTGAGGTCAGTAATCCGCAGCCTACGTTGGATGTTTTGCCAGAGCTTAATCTAGTCTTGCAAACTAAGACTTATCGCTCTAAAGAAGCGGCTCCTGAAGGTGATGAAGTCGCTGCTACTGATGCAAATGCAGGAGGCAACTAATGAGTATCCGAAGAATGCCCATGCTATTGGTCTTAAGTGTCGCTATTTTATCTATGACAGGGTGTAGCGACCGTATAGGTATGGCAGAGCAAGCAATGACTGATATTCGCAATCAGCCTGCACAGCCTATTGAGCCGCCGCCCAAAGCTGAGCTGGTAGAGGATTTTGTGTATAGCGCTAGTTCGCAGCGTAGTCCATTTTTACCGCCAAGTTTAGTCAATGTGCAAGGTCCGACCACCTCTATAGATGGTGTGCGCCCAGATATCAATAGAATAAAAGAACCACTTGAGCAGTATGAACTGTCGCAATTGGTCTTTCGAGGTGTAGTGATTTCGCCCGAAGGTCAGCGATATGGATTGATACAACGGCCTGATGGTTCCGTTGCAAGTGTTAAAGTAGGCGATTATCTTGGATTGAATGACGGCCGTATTGTTGAAATCACGCCGACACAGATTAACTTGATTGAAATTGTGCCAGATAGCCGCGCAGGGTTTGTAGAAAAACCTCAGTCGCTGGTATCCCCTATAAGCTAAGTCGGCAGATTTTTTGAGGAATAAATAATGACAGTACGCAATAACAAGGTAATGACGATGAGTAACCGCGTTTCTTCTTCTCTTGCCGTTTCAGCACTGGCACTGAGCATGGTGGCAGTAAGTAGTAGTGCCCATGCGGCTCAGCGTATTAGCAACGTTTCAGTAGTTCAGACTGCGCCTGCAGTAACACAAATGCGTTTAGGATTTACAGGATTGCCAGTATTACCAGCAGCCTATCAGCTTGATAATCCTAGTCGTTTAGTCCTAGATTTTGAACAAGTACAGAACGGGCTTGCTAGCCGCTTCAACGAATATAATATCGGTGCGATTAATGATGTTACTATGTTAAGTAGTGACAGTACCACACGTCTCATTGTTGGTTTAAAAGAATCGGGAAACTATACAACAGCGATTGAAGGCAATGATTTATTATTAACCATCACTGATCCTAATCGTCCAGTTGTTACCAGTGACCCAATTCAAGATGTGCTTAATAACAATAATGGTATGACAACGACCGCAATCGTGACGCCTATTGTTGAGAGCTCTACTGTACCAGTGACACCTGTACGTACCCCGAGTAAAGTTGTCGTGAAGAATGAAGTACCAGCTGATACGATGGTAGTAAGAGTTAACCCACTGTTAAATCCACAGCTTGCTTCTTCACAGGTTAGTAGACAGTACAGTTATGATGGTCTAAGCTCAGTCAATTTTTCAGCAGGTAACGATGGTGGCGGTAACGTCAGCATGGTACTTGCTAATGAAGCTATCCCAGTAGATGTGCAGCGTCAAGGCAACAAGTTGGTAGTACGATTAACAGGTAGTACGGTGCCTAGAAACCTGCTACGCCGTCTAAATATCAATAGTGGAATTGTTAGTAGTATTGATACCAAGAACCAAGGTCAAAATGGTGTTGTCACTATTAACATGAATGATGACTATGAATATCAGGCTTACCAATCAGGTAACCAATTAAATATCAGTATCAATAAGCCTGAGCTTTTACGTGAGCCGACGTTAGAAGAAAGAACCTATAGTGGCGAACCATTATCTATGGAGTTCCAAGATGTTGAGGTTCGTAGCGTTCTAGATATTTTAGCCCAGTTTACTGAGATGAACGTCGTTGCTAGTGACTCAGTCGCTGGCGACATTACTTTGCGTCTGATTAATGTTCCTTGGGATCAAGCCCTTGATATTATTTTAAAGAGCAAAAATCTAGGCAAACGTGAAAATGGCAATGTAATTTTGGTGGCACCTTCTGCTGAGTTGGCTGAGCAAGAAGCACGTGAACTTGAAGCGCAGCAAGCTGTTCAGTCATATGCACCCCTACGTACTGAGTACATCCGTTTGAGCTATGCAAAAGCACAAGATGTCTTAACACTTATTTCTCAAGGAAGCGGTGCGACTGGCAATAATAATGGCCTATCAAATCGTGAGGATAATAATACGTTGTTATCCAATCGTGGTACGGTAACGGTTGATGAGCGTACTAATACTTTGATTATCAAAGACGTGGCTGACAGTATCGAAAATATCCATAAATTGATCAGTAAAATTGATATTCCTGTTCGCCAAGTTATGATTGAAGCTCGTATTGTCAGTGCTACAGATAGCTTCAGTAAAGAAATTGGGGTTCGCTGGGGTATCTTGTCAAATGGTGCAGCCAACAACCGCAGCTTATTGGTTGGTGGTAGCAATCAAACACTAGCTGATCTTAAAGACTTTGACATAGAGACAACGACTGTAAATGGTCAAACCGTTTCTTATCCTTCTTATGACATTACTAGTCCTGATAACTTAAACGTTGATCTGGGTGTATCTAACCCAGCGGGTAGTATCGCATTTGGTTTGCTCAGCATGTCGGATGTGATGCTTGATCTTGAATTATCAGCACTACAAGCAGATAATCGCGGTGAAGTCATTTCCACACCTAAGATTTTGACTGCCGACAAACAAACTGCGAAAGTTTCTTCTGGTACTCAGATTCCATATCAAGAAGCTTCAGCCAGTGGTGCGACAACAACCAGTTTTAGAGAAGCTGCATTAAGTTTAGAGGCTACACCAAATATTACGCCAGATGGTAAAATTGGTTTGCAACTGGTCATCACTAATGGCACGCCAACAATCATCAATAATCAGGTTGCCATCTCTGAAGACTCTATATCAACCAATGTCATCATTGAAGACGGACAGACAGTCGTATTAGGCGGCGTCTTTAAAAACCGTACCAACAACGGTGTAGATAAGGTACCTTTCCTAGGAGACTTACCTTATATCGGTCGTGCCTTCCGACGCGATGTACGTAGCAACACCAAGGAGGAGCTACTTATCTTTGTGACACCAAAATTAATCAACGACGGTACTAGCCGTCTGAATTGATTGTCAGTCAGTTGATTACTAAAAAAGTAAGCCATAGTGCTTACTTTTTTTATGCGTGAAATTAGCGATTTTAGCGTTGCAATAGATATGTATATAACGATATATAGTGTGCTCTAAATTTTACTCACAATAATCACGGCTCATTACTAGCCAGAATAACAATGACGTTGTATCATACCTAATTTAGCTGAGTAAGTATTATGGGGCAGGAATTACCGTCGGTGTTTTTAGTGGGTCCGATGGGAGCAGGGAAAACGACAATCGGGAAGCTGCTAGCCAAGCAGTTAGGTCGCACTTTTATAGACAGTGATTGGTATATTGAATCGCAGACAGGTGCCGATATTGCCTGGATATTTGCCAAAGAAGGTGAAGCAGGTTTCCGGGAACGTGAAACGCGTGCCATTGATGAATTGACTCAAAATTCTCAAATCGTATTAGCAACTGGTGGCGGTGCAGTCATGTGTGCCGAAAACAGGGAGTTTCTAAAGCAGCGTGGTATCGTCGTTTATCTTAACGCGCCTGTCGAGGTGCAACTAGCGCGTACCTCTAAAGACAAGTCTCGACCATTATTGCAGCAGCCTAATCCTAGAAAAATACTGCAAGATTTGTATAGTACTCGCGACCCACTCTATCGCCAGATTGCACATATTATTATGCCTACTGGTCACACTTACCCACGTCATATGGTCAATCAATTGATGCAGCAGTTAGAGTCATTCGTCGATTGCTCTACGGTATCATCAACGCACCAAGAAGATTAGCAGCTACGATTGATATGTAGACTGATTTACTTTTACCTCATTGAAGTGCTTCGGGAGTAACACATGGTAATGCCAACGTTTCATGATAGCCTAATAGTTCATACGCAAAGTCATGATTATCCTATTGTTATTACTGAACAATCTATGACTGAACATAGCAGTATGGCGAAGCAAGTCGCGCCTTATATCAGTGGTCGTCAAGTTTTGATTGTCACTAATGACACTGTGGCACCTTTGTATTTAGCAGCATTAGAAGATGAGCTAGCAGAGCAGTTTACGGTAAAGGTATGCGTATTGCCAGATGGTGAACAATATAAAAATCAGGCAAGTATTGATCAAGTTTATGATGCGCTGATGACAGAGCATTTTAATCGTGATATGACACTGATAGCTCTCGGTGGCGGCGTGATTGGAGATATGACAGGTTTTGCTGCCGCCAGTTTCATGCGTGGTGTAAATTTTATTCAAATTCCAACGACGCTATTGTCACAAGTAGATTCTAGTGTTGGCGGTAAAACAGGTATCAATCATCCGCAAGGTAAAAATATGATTGGTGCTTTTTGGCAGCCGCAAATGGTACTTGCCGATATGAGTACGCTTAAGACATTGCCTGCACGTGAGCTATCGGCTGGAGTAGCTGAGATTATTAAATATGCACTTATCATGGATGAGAGTTTCTTAACGTGGCTTGAAGCAAATTTACCTGCGATGATGGCACTTGATCTGGCAGTACTTGGTGAGGCAGTGAAGCGTTGCTGTCAGTATAAAGCTGACGTCGTGGCACAAGACGAAAGAGAATCGGGTGTACGCGCGCTATTGAACTTTGGTCATACTTTTGGTCATGTGATTGAGACACATGAAGGTTATGGTAACTGGTTGCATGGCGAAGCAGTGGCGGCTGGTATGTTACAAGCAGCTGAGCTGTCACAAAAAATTGGCTGGCTAACTGATGATGAAGTCGTACGTATTAAGCGTGTTCTAGAGTTAGCAAACCTACCTATTATTCCGCCAGCTATCGATTTAGACACTGCCTTGGATCTAATGGGACACGATAAAAAAGTGAAATACGGACAAATTCGCCTGATTTTGTTAAAATCAATAGGTGATGCGGTACTCACTAATGAGTTTGACGACCAACTGTTACATGAAGTTTTGTCAAAACATAGTGCATAACGTCTCAAAAATTTCTCGTTTATACGTCCATACTAAAATTTCGTACTTGTAGCCGTCTGGTTAGCTGTACTCTAGTTTGAATAAGCATTTATACAATGCTGCTAAACATGTGTTTATCAAGGACCGCCTCATGGCAACATCAAAAACAAAAACGCGTACTGCTAGCCAGTCATACAGTCGTCAAGCACTGATTTGGCTAATAGTGACCCTACTGTTAGGGGTAGTCACAGCGTTAGTATGGATGTTCAGTCAAACGCCAGCCAGGGGTGCTAAAATTGAAAATGCACCAATATCAGCTCCAGAGGTTTTGGACGAAGAGTTTGAGCAGCCGCTGAAAGTTGAATCGTTGCATGAGCTAGATACTGATGTGCAACCTATTGATTTCGATACTGCGTTTCAAGATTTACGCGATTACCCTGATGAATTCAAAGACAAGCGTTATTTGCTGGCTAATAAAGGTAAGTGGACTGTCCAAGTGATGAATGTCGCCGAGAACGACGTGATTGTTAGTTACTTGGAAGGCCGTAAAGATCGCAATAAATTTGCTTATTTTCGTTATCTTGATGATGAAAAACAGGTCCGTTATATGCTGACTTATGGGATTATGAGTAGTCCGCAAGAAGCGGTGGGGGCCGCAAAGTTGATAGACTTTAAATTACCTAACAATGTACGTGTATTACCAGAAGAGATTAATCGGTATGTTAGTATCATTGATAATTATGAGCGTTCCGACCCAATAAAAGATTTGAGTACAAAACGTACACGTGCCGTCGATTTGGAGCCTACTGAGCAAGAAGTGCCAGCGCGTTCACAAGAAGAAATAGAAGCAGCTAATAGTAATCGTGGCAACCAAGGCAGCGCAAACAATAGCAGTGCTCAAAAAAGTATTCGTCAGTCGGCAGATACTTCTGCCACGTTGTCTGTCAGTGAAGAACGCACGGTTGGTGGTGAGGTGCAAACAATACCTGAAGCATCGTCGAAAGACACAAATAACACAGATAAGCCAGCTGGAGAGGGTAATACGAGTAAGAAGTTACCAGTAGTGCCAACGCCTAAACCGCCTAGTAGTACGAACAACAGCTCAAATGCTAACGGTAACAGTAACAGCGCTGATGCTAACTCTTCTACAAATAACAGTGATAGCATGAAAGCATTAATAGAAGATAAGAGTAATTAATTCTTATCCACCGGATTAATTGAACCCACTAGCTACCTTGTTAGTGGGTTTTTTTGACGTCATATAAAGTAATTTTATCGTTGTAATAAACGACTGACTATTAACGCTAAGTATAATCAAGGCCTTTTGCTAAGCGGTGTATATGCAGTTCGCATTAAAATTTTCATAGGAGTTTTATTTGTCTCATAACCAATAGTAATAAGTTCTCTTACAATTTATGGCTAATGAATCGATAGAAAAGACTAGATTTTTCGACAATCATTAACTAATATAACTGTGGGCGACGTTCTGTATAGTTATCGTAAAAAATGTCTATTTAACAACTATTTAGTGGTTTTTTCGTAGTTTTTAGAGTTATTTACTAAATATTATTGTCTCAAGCGCGGTTACTTACCATCTATAACAAGGTTATTGTAAGTAACGCAACCTCTCTTATTGTCACTCTTTTTAGGGTAAAAAAAGTGCTTGAATACAGAGCGTCAGATATTCAAGATAAACAAATGCACCGTTATTAAGTCATTATATGCTTAACTCTAAATGTTAAACATGACAACATAACAAACAATGCTTAAATGGACGGCATTAGCTATCACGGATTGAGTAACAGGCATCTAAGGGTGTAGATCCACCCGTTGCCAAGGGCTGCTACTTACTATCTTTTGATACACGGACCACATGTCAAGACATCAACTAATGACCAGGAGGGTCAAGGGTTTACTTCCCCTTAGAGTATGATGTCTATCGAGCATTGCACTATTTGCTAATTCGAACACACGAATATCCACTATCAGCCCGTTCTGCTTACGGGTACCAGCTTATACTCCGCATTGGAAATGTAAGCTGCCCGTCTACTTAAAAGGACAAGCTATGTCAATGATTTCCTCACAAACACACTTGGCTACGCCAGATGATTTTTCTGATAATTGCGGTTTTGGCCTAATTGCCCATATTGAGGGTGAAGCAAGCCATGATTTGGTAAAAACAGCCATTCATAGTTTAAGTTGTATGACACATCGCGGCGGTGTTGCTGCTGACGGTAGAACTGGTGATGGTTGTGGCTTACTATTAGCGACGCCTACCGACTTTTTTAAACAGATTGCTGACGAGCAGCAATTTGCGATTACGGACAATTTTGCCGTTGGTATGGCGTTCGTTAATTTAGATAGCGAGAAAGCTAAACATAGCCAAAAAATATTAAGTGATGAAATTACAGCCCAAGGATTAGAAGTGGCTGGCTGGCGTGATGTGCCACTTGATTTGAGCATTGTTGGTGAGATTGGTCGTGAGACGTTACCAGACTTTAAGCAAGTGTTTGTTAATGCGCCAGATGATCTAGCAGCTGATGATTTCAATCGTAAGCTGTTTGTTGCGCGCAAAAAATCAGAACAGCGCTTAATAGATGATGAGCTATTCTATGTCTGTTCATTGAGTTGTCAGACCATTATTTATAAAGGCTTGGTAATGCCTTCAGATTTACCAGCGTTTTTCTTGGATTTGCAAGATGAGCGTTTGGCATCACATATCGTGGTATTCCATCAGCGTTTCTCAACCAATACGTTACCGCGCTGGCCATTGGCACAGCCATTCCGTTATCTTGCTCACAATGGTGAGTTGAACACTATCACAGGTAATCGCAACTGGTCTAAAGCCCGTACGCCAAAGCTAAAGTCAGACAAACTGCCTAACTTAAATAAGTTGACACCACTTGTAAATAGTACTGGTTCAGATTCATCTAGCTTAGATAATATGCTTGAAGTACTAATGTCTGGCGGTATGAACCTGTTTCATGCAATGTCTATATTGGTACCACCAGCATGGCAAAATGTTGATAGCATGGATATGGATCTGCGTGCGTTTTATGAGTTTTACTCGCAGCATATGGAAGCATGGGACGGCCCAGCAGGTCTAGTTATTCAAGACGGACGCTATGCGGTCTGTATGCTCGATAGAAACGGTTTGCGTCCGTCACGTTGGGTAACCACCAAGAATGGCTATATCACTGTTGCATCAGAAGTGGGCGTTTGGGATTATGAGCCACAAGATGTATTGGCAAAAGGTCGCGTTGGACCTGGTCAAATGCTGGTCATTGATACTTTGACAGGTCAAATTCTAGATACAACAGCTATTGCAACTTTACTAAAAACGGCTCATCCATATCGTAAATGGTTGCGTGAAGAAGCGACGCGTGTCCGTGATGATGAACGTCTAGAAGAAACATTGGCAACGCAAGCATGTCGCGGTGAGAAGCTAAAAGCGCTACAGAAGATGTATCACATCACTAATGAAGAGCGTACAGAAATCATTCGCCCTAACGCTGAAAATGGTCAAGAACCAGTCGGCTCTATGGGTGACGATACGCCAATGGCTGTACTATCGCAGCAAATTCGCCATGTCGGTGACTTTTTCCGTCAGCAGTTTGCACAGGTGACAAACCCGCCAATCGATCCATTACGTGAATCTATTGTCATGTCATTACAGACCTGTTTAGGCGCTGAGACTAACGTATTTGCACCATCTGCGAGAGATGCGCATCGTATTATTTTGTCATCGCCAGTATTGTCAGCCAGCAAAATGCAGCAGCTTGAAACCTTGGATGATCCAGCGTTCAAGATGGCTCGCATTGATCTAAACTATGACCGTACTCTAGAGCTATCTGATGCTATCGTGGCTATTTGTGAGCAAGTGGCAGATAATATTCGCTCAGGCAATACACTGATTGTCTTGTCAGATAAAGATATCGATGCAGACAAAGTACCAGCCAACGCCATTATGGTTACTGGTGCTGTGCATCATTATCTAATCGCGCAAGGTATCCGTACCGATGCTAATTTAATCATCGAGACGGGTCTTGCTCGTGATTCGCATCAAATAGCGGTATTGATTGGCTTTGGTGCGACTTGTGTATACCCATATCTGGCATATGATGTTATTGATGATTTGGTCGCTACTGGTGAGCTACTTGGTGATCCGATTCAAGCCCGTGTTAATTTCCGTAAAGGCTTAGATAAAGGCTTGCTAAAAATCTTATCAAAAATGGGTATCTCTACCATTGTTTCTTATCGTGGTGCGCAGTTGTTTGAAGCAGTTGGCCTCTCAGAAGAAGTCGTCAATCTATGCTTTAAGGGCGTACAAAGTCGTATCAAAGGCGCTACCTTTGCCGATCTTGCTACTGACCAAGCTCAATTGGCTGCTAATGCGTTTAAGCGTCGCGCCCCTCTAGATCAGGGTGGTCTGCTCAAGTTTGTCTTTAATAAAGAGTACCATGCTTTTAATCCTGATGTGATCAACAGTTTGCATACAGCGGTACGTACAGGCGATTATGACAATTACCGTAACTACGCTGATTTAGTCAATAGCCGTCCGGTCGCTACTTTGCGTGATTTATTGCAACTGAAAACGGATAACAGTATTGATGTCGATGAAGTAGAAGGTATCTCTAAAATCTTAACGCGTTTTGATTCAGCTGGCATGTCATTAGGCGCGCTATCTCCTGAAGCGCATGAGTCGATTGCGATGGCTATGAACACCATCGGTGGTCGTTCAAACTCTGGTGAGGGCGGTGAAGATCCTGCGCGCTATGGCACATTGCGCAACTCAAAGATTAAGCAAGTTGCCTCTGGTCGTTTTGGGGTAACGCCTGCCTATCTTCGCTCTGCTGAAGTCATGCAAATTAAAGTAGCCCAAGGTGCCAAGCCTGGTGAAGGTGGACAGCTACCTGGCGGTAAAGTCAATGCGCTCATTGCACGTTTGCGTTATTCGGTACCTGGTGTGACCTTGATTTCGCCGCCGCCGCATCATGATATTTACTCTATCGAAGATTTGGCACAGCTGATTTTTGATCTTAAACAAGTTAATCCAGATGCATTGGTATCGGTTAAATTGGTCTCACGTCCAGGTGTTGGTACGATCGCGACAGGTGTTGCAAAGGCCTATGCCGATTTGATTACGATCTCAGGTTATGATGGTGGTACAGCAGCGTCTCCGCTATCGTCTATCCATCACGCAGGCTCGCCATGGGAGCTAGGTTTGGCTGAGACTCACCAGTCTCTACGAGTGAATGGATTACGTGACAAAGTACGTGTCCAGACTGACGGTGGTCTAAAAACAGGACTGGACGTAGTAAAAGCTGCGATCTTAGGTGCAGAGAGCTTTGGTTTTGGCACCACACCGATGATTGCGGTCGGTTGTAAATACTTACGTATCTGCCATTTAAACAACTGTCCAACAGGTGTTGCTACTCAAAAAGCCAAGCTACGTGATGAGCACTTCATTGGCGAAGCAGAAATGCTCATTAACTTCTTTAAGTTTGTTGCAACCGAAACGCGTGAATGGTTAGCAGCGCTAGGCGTTCGTAGCATGGAAGAGCTGGTCGGTCGTACTGACTTACTTGATATTCTAGACGGCAATACTGATAAGCAGCGCCATCTTGATTTAACGCCGTTGTTATTTAGTCATCCAGCCAGCGTGGGTAAAGCACAAACTTGTCAGGTAGAGCGTAACGAGCCATTTGATAAAGGCCTGCTTGCTGAGCAGATGATTAGCGATATGCTTGTAAACATTCGCAAAGGTGCAGGTGGTGATTATAGCTACTTTGTTGGCAACTGTGATCGATCTATCGGTGCTCGTATTTCAGGTGAGATTGCTCAAGTTTGGGGCAACCTTGGCATGAACGATATGCCAATTAAACTTCGTTTAACTGGTACTGCAGGGCAAAGTTTAGGTGTATGGAATGCTGGCGGCCTAAACATTGAGCTTGAAGGCGATGCTAACGACTATGTAGGTAAAGGCATGGCAGGTGGTGAGATTGTTATTTATCCGCCGAAAGACTCAAACTTTATGGCACAAGAAACCGCCATTATCGGTAACACCTGTCTATATGGGGCAACTGGCGGTAAACTATATGCTGCTGGTACAGCAGGCGAGCGCTTTGGTGTTCGCAACTCTGGCGTGCATGCAGTCATCGAAGGCACAGGCGACCATTGCTGTGAGTATATGACGGGCGGTATCGTCACAATTCTTGGTCGTACTGGACTGAACTTCGGTGCTGGTATGACGGGTGGTTTTGCTTATGTCCTCGATATGGAAGGTGACTTCTTTGATCGTTGTAACCATGAGCTAATCGATCTAAACCGTATTTCAAGCGAGCAAACAGAAGAGCATCGCATTCACTTGCAACAAGTGATTGAAGCTCATGTAGATAAAACAGGCAGTGCGTGGGGTCAGACAATTCTGAATGATTTTGAGCACTATGTTCGTAAGTTCTATTTGGTTAAGCCAAAAGCGGCGAACATCGCAAGCCTTCTTAAAACTACCATGGCCGACCCGCAATAGCCGATACGTCACTGTTGATCCTACCAATAGATTGCATTGATGGATCGACAGTGAATTTAATTAGGGTAGCCAGCGTTCCGCTTTTAGAGACGTTTTAACTCACAGGTTTTCAGCAGGTACGTGATAGCAGCGATATATGTCTTAGATTGTAGACAAACCAAACATCGCTGACTGTCGCTACCCACTGCAAAAGAGCCTTATATAAAAGAGATAGCACCATGGCAAAACGCTTAGAAAATAACTTCCAGTTTTTAGATGTACCAAGATTTGATCCAACCAAAAAAGATATTGCAACGCGTTCAACAGAGTTTGTTGAGATTTATAAACCTTTCGAAAATGAAGCCGTTGCTCAGCAAGCGCATCGCTGCCTTGAGTGTGGTAACCCGTACTGCGAGTGGAAATGTCCAGTACACAACTATATTCCTAACTGGCTAAAACTGGCCACAGAAGGTCAGATATTTCAGGCTGCTGAATTGTGCCACCGTACCAATACCTTGCCTGAAGTGTGTGGACGAGTTTGTCCACAAGATCGTTTGTGTGAAGGCGCTTGTACTCTGAATGATGGCTTTGGTGCAGTGACCATTGGTAATGTTGAAAAATATATCAACGATACCGCATTCGCACTTGGCTGGCGTCCAGATATGTCTGAAGTCGTTTGGACAGACAAAAAAGTTGCTATCATTGGTGCAGGACCAGCAGGTCTGGGTTGCGCGGATATCTTAGTCAGAAATGGTGTTAAACCAGTTGTCTTTGATAAGCGCCCTGAGATTGGCGGCTTACTGACATTTGGTATTCCTGAATTCAAAATGGAAAAAGATGTTATGCGCAATCGCCGCGTCATCTTTGAAGATATGGGTATGGAGTTCCGTTTAGAGACAGAAATCGGTACAGATGTCACTATTGATGAATTGTTAAGCGAATACGATGCTGTGTTTATGGGTATGGGTACTTATACTTATATGCGCGGCGGCTTTGCTGGAGAAGAGTTGGAAGGTGTATACGATGCACTAGATTACTTGATTGCCAACGTGAATCGTTGTAACGATTGGGAAAAAGATGCTGAAGAGTATATCGATTTCAAAGGAAAGAAAGTAGTAGTACTCGGTGGCGGGGATACAGCAATGGACTGTAACCGTACCAGTATCCGTCAAGGCGCCGAAAAAGTAGTTTGTGCCTATCGCCGCGATGAAGAGAATATGCCTGGCTCACGCCGCGAAGTGGTCAATGCTCGCGAGGAGGGCGTTGAGTTCTTATTTAATCGTCAGCCGACTGAAATTATTGGCCTAAACGGTAAAGTTAACGGTGTAAAAGTCGTTACTACTCAGTTGGGTGCACCAGACAACCGTGGTCGTCAACGTCCTGAGCCTATTCCTAATTCTGAAGAAATCATTCCATGTGATGCAGTCATTATGGCATTCGGCTTCCGCCCAAGCCCCGCTGACTGGTTTGAGTCTCAGCAAGTAGCAATGGACAGCTCTGGCCGTGTAATAGCAGCCGAAAAGCAAACTTTCAGATTCCAGACGCAAAACCCTAAAATCTTCGCTGGTGGCGATATGGTACGTGGTTCTGACTTGGTTGTCACAGCTATCTGGGAAGGCCGTGAAGCTGCGGAAGGTATATTAGATTTCTTAGAAGTATAGTCGAATTTATTCTAAGTTCAGCAGTTTGTGAATAGAGTTTGAGCGTAAAACGTCTTTTGTCTTTTGGTAGGCAAGAGACGTTTTTTTGATTATTACTATTGTAAATAGTGGTGTGGCTGATAGCATGTTCGTCCGTTTTATTTATCAATTAAAAAGAGTAGCCTTACGTGAAATCAATCCTTTGGCAGCGTGTCATATCTCCGTTTGTTGAACCTTATATCCGTTATCAATATGCGGATATTTTGCATGCCATACGCTTAGGTGCGGCAGTGATATTTGCTTTGATAGTTAATGCGCTTACTGGTTTCCCACATGGAGAGTGGACGACGATCACTGTGTTTATTATTTTGGGTTTATTACAGTATCAAGGCGCTATTTATACCAAAGCCAAAGAGCGAATACTGGGTACCATATTTGGTATTATCGCAGCATTCGGTATTCTGTGGTTCAATGACAGCGTGAACGCATGGGTGTGGGTGTATTATGCGCTCATCGGTCTCGTCAGTAGTGTTATTGGTTATTTGGCAGTCAGAAACCTTGGTTATACAGGCTTACTGACTGGTATTACGATGTTGATGATTGTCTCAAACTTAGGCCAAGGTAACATGAGCCAAGACGGTATATATCGTGCCCTAAATATCCTGTTAGGCACTGGTGTTTCGGTGGCTGTGACGCTAATTTTGCCGTTGAAGTCGACATTAATGTGGCGATTTCTATTAAGCAGCAACCTTGATGCTTGTAGCAGTCTTTATGCTGGTGTCGGTAAACATATTGATACTACTGATCAAATCAAAGATGATTTAATGCAGCAGCAAAATACAAAGCTATTTCCCATGGATGAAGTACCTGTTAACAAAGCGTTGCTCACAGAGCTACAGCAAATTAATAAACGTCTGCTGGCTGTACGACCACATATCGCCGCGACAGCAAGTGAGTCAGGTATTGAGAAGGGAACGCTCGAGACGATTCAGCGTACCCATCGTAATATTATTGGAACGATTGACTTACTATTAAGTGCTGCGCCACGATTGGCAAATATTGAGATTGATGAGGAAAATCATATTTTATTGGTACATTATCAGAATGAGCTAACCCAAGCGATGCAACATATGGCAGCGGTATTGCGGAGTCCTAGCGATGAAGTGTTTCGCCCCATTACTCGTATTGCTGTCTCGGAGTATCCGAGCGTGCAGCATCTAGCATTTGAATGGCAGGGGTATTTTTGGTTGACTCAAACCTTGCAAACTCAATTACAACAGCTGAGCGACTTGTTACAAACATCTAAGCTGCATTGGTTTGCTGCATCTGGATTGAGTTATCAACGCCGCGAGCAGCGCAGAATGAAAGAGAAAGGTGGTGAGAGAGATTTACATCTATAACGCACAAAAAACGCTGATCATCTAGGATCAGCGTTTTTATTTTAAATGTCTACTTTGTTTTTAAAATGCTAAGTCAAAACGATTAACGACCAGTTTTTAGCTTATCCCAATACTGCTGATACACTTGCAATGCTTCATCGCCCACATCTTCTTGGAATTCAGCTTTCGCTAATACTTCTTTAGAAGGATAAATCGTTGGGTTGTTTTGTACGCTTTCATCCATCAACTCGCGTGCAGCTATATTTGGTGAGGCGTAGCCAATCCCTTCACTCACGATTTTTGAGTTTTCAGGACGCAATAGATAGTCTATAAATTTATGTGCAGCATCTACTTGCTTAGCATTCTTAGGAATGACAAAGTTGTCCATCCATAAGATAGCTCCTTCGCTAGGGTACTTATAAACCAAGCTAGTGAGACCTTCATCATTGGCGATTACCGCTTCGCCATTCCAGCTCATACCCACTGAGGTTTCACCTTCCATATATGGCATGCGTGTGGCGTCTGAGTTGAACGTCTTAACGTTTGGCATTAACGTCGTGAGCTTGTTATAAGCGGCTTCGATTTCATCGGGATTGCTACTATTACCTGAATAACCCAAGGTGAATAGCGCCATACCAAACACTTCTCGCACGTCATTGGTTAGCATGACTTGTCCTTTATACTTGGGATCCCATAGATCATTCCAACTATTAACTGTCGCAGGATCAACGCTATCTCCATTGATTGCTAGACCTGTGCTACCCCACATATAAGGGATAGAGTATTTATTATCAGGATCAACTTTAGTATTGGTAAATGAAGTATCAAGATTCTTGAAGTTGCTCAATTTAGATTTATCTAGCTCTTGCAGTAGTCCTTCTTTCGCCATCTTTTCGACATAATAGGTCGATGGTACAGCCAGGTCGTACTGACTTGAGTCATCGAGTAGCTTAAGCTTGGCATACATAGCTTCATTAGAGTCAAAGGTGGTGTAGTTGACCGAGATACCAGTCTCTTCTTCAAAGCCATCAAGAATTTCTTGTGGCATATATTCTGACCAGTTGTAAAGGTTCAGCGTCTCATTACTCGCTGCAACGCTGCCATCTGCAGCGTTATCAGAGTTGCTACAGCTGGCAAGAACCAAGCCGACAGCCGCTGCTAATAATGCTTTTGGCACTATACGACCGACACTAGCCGAAGTATGGGTAGCTGGATGGGACGATGATAAAAGGGTCAAAATATCTCTCCTAAATAAAGATAATGCAAATCAGAAAAATTCAATAAAAAATCCAAAAGCCTGACATGGCCAATAAAACTATTATGGTCATTAATTTGTATAATTTAAAGGGGTATTGTTAAGGCAATGCTTAGTGATACTAATAAAGATAACTGGTTGGCTTAATGAGGTGAGTAGCAAAACGAACGTAATGACAGGTAGCTTTGAGTAAAGTTGCTAGCAAGCTGCTGACGTCGAGTCGGAAAAAGATAGTATATAACCATGCTATGATTGGCGCTGATCGGAGTATGATGAACGTAAGCTCAGAGATAATAAGCCTTGACCATACCATAATAATAAAGGATACAGCACAATGACCGAAAGCACTTCAACTCAAAACGTCTTGAACAAAAACCACTCAGCTATACCAGCCTTGCTCACAGATAAAGTCGCCATAGTGACTGGATCCAGTCGTGGGCTTGGTGCACAGATTGCTCAGCAAATGGCAGCGGCAGGCGCAACCGTTTGCGTCAACTACCTTAACAGTAAAGAAGCTGCTGAGAAGGTAGTGGCTGATATCATCTGCGCAGGCGGTCAGGCATTTGTTTATCAGGCAGATGTCACCGAGCTTGAGCAAGTACAGGCAATGGCAGCTGAAGTTGTCACTCGTTATGGTCGTATCGATATATTGGTCAATAATGCCTTACCGAGTTATCAGTTCAATCCAAGTGCTGCGTACACCAGTATCGAAACCGTAGAGTGGTCGCATTTCTCGCAGCAGATGGATGGTATCGTTAAAGGTGCATTTAATACAGTACAAGCAGTATTACCACAAATGAAAGCGCAGCAAGTGGGTAAAATTATCAATATCTCGACCAACCTTGTCTACAATCCAGTGGTTACTTATTACGACTATACCACTGCTAAATCAGCACTCATTGGGCTAACGCGCAACTTAGCAAGTGAGCTAGGACAATATGGTATTCGAGTTAACTTGCTGGCAGGTGGGTTGTTAAAGACTACGGATGCAAGCAGCCTGACTACAGAGGAAGTATTTGATTATATCGCTACTACAACGCCGCTACGCCAAGCGACTTCGGTTGCTGATTTTGCCAATTCGGTACTACTTATGGCATCTGATTTGAGTATGGCTATTACTGGACAATCTATCGCTGTCGATGGTGGCTTAACGATGCCTTGATAGCAGGTAGGTACTAAGATTCCATATACTGTGTGTTAGCTCGTTTGCCATTTTATAAAATAGGGAGCTACACTTATTTAGTCCTGAGATATTTTTAAATGGCGATAGGTTGGATATATTCCGATTTGTCGCCTTTTCTATTTTTGGTACTACAGTTTTAGATTCTTGTGATTTATAGGTTGCATATAGTTACAAACTTTTTGTTTGTTAATACGAAAATATTTGTTTCTAATTGTCAACTATGTTTCAATTCCATTCTTTTATCAATTTCTTATATACCTTAAGTACATTCACTGTGCTTAAGTTTTGATTGGAGTAATGGGATATGCAAGGAAGTAATTCGCCAAATGGTAGTCCGCCACACAACGATTTCGATGCAGCAGAACAAAATTCTCGTATGCAGCGGTTTTTAAAGGGCGTCGAATGGCTCGGTAATTTATTACCGCATCCTGTTATTTTATTCGTTTGGATGTCTGTGCTGTTGTTGGTGCTCTCAGCTGTCATGTCATATTTTGGCGTGTCGGTTATTGACCCAAGACCAGAAGGTACAAGCGGACGTAGCGCTGATGGGATGATCGAAGTCGTCAACCTATTGAACGGTGAGGGCTTGGCTCGTATCGTCGAAAATCTTGTGACCAACTTTACTGGTTTTGTACCGCTAGGTACGGTGCTAGTAGCGTTGTTGGGTGTCGGTATCGCTGAACACTCTGGCATGATATCAGCTGCGCTGCGAGGTCTGGTCATGAATGCTCCCAAAAAGATGGTCACCTTTACCATCGTTTTTGCAGGCATCATGTCAAACACGGCTGCTGAACTAGGTTACGTGGTACTGATACCACTTGCGGCGGTGATTTTCCACTCGCTAGGTAGACATCCTTTAGCAGGTCTAGCAGCAGCATTTGCTGGGGTGTCAGGTGGTTATAGTGCTAATTTGCTGCTAGGGACAGTAGATCCTTTGTTATCAGGGATTACCCAAGAAGCAGCGCGTATCATTGATCCAGCTTATACCGTTGGTGCAGAGGCCAACTGGTACTTTATGATCGCCAGTACCTTTTTGATCAGTGGTTTGGGTTACTTTGTCACTGAAAAAATCGTTGAACCAAGTTTAGGGGAGTATAACCCTAAGGATGCTGACGATACCTCTGTGCTAGAGACGCAAATTGAAAAAGTATCATCGCTTGAGAAAAAAGGTCTACTGTGGGCAGGTATCAGCATGTTGATATTTTGCTTATTGTTAGCGTGGACAGTAGTGCCTGCCGATGGCATCTTGCGTAATGCAGAGACAGGTTTAGTATCAGGCTCACCATTTTTAAAAGGCATTGTGGTCTTTATCTTTGTATTCTTTGCGATTCCAGGTTATATCTACGGTAAGATTACCGGTAGCATCAAGAGCAATCAAGACGTTGTCGATGCTATGAGCAACGCTATGAGCTCGTTAAGTATTTATATCGTATTAGTATTTTTTGCTGCACAGTTTACCGCGTTCTTTAAGTGGTCAAACTTGGGCTCAGTAATGGCCGTATCTGGCGCGACTTTCTTGAGCGATATTGGCCTAACTGGGCCATTACTATTGGTTGGTTTTATCTTGATATGTGGAGTGGTCAACTTGATGCTCGGCTCAGCATCAGCGCAGTGGGCGGTGACCGCACCTATCTTTGTGCCTATGCTAATGCTCACAGGTTACGCGCCAGAAATGATTCAGGCAGCCTATCGCATCGGTGATTCGACTACCAATATTATTACGCCTATGATGAGCTATTTCGGCCTTATTTTGGCAGTTGCTATGCGCTATAAAAAGAACACAGGTGTAGGAACCTTAATGGCCATGATGCTGCCATACTCGATGGCGTTTTTGATTGGTTGGACAATCTTATTCTCTGTTTGGGTATTTGTACTTGGTTTGCCAGTTGGTCCGGGATCAGAGACTTTTTATCCAGCACAATAATTAGATAGTAATAGAAAATATATTGATAATAAAAAGCCCTCACTAATGATTTAGTAAGGGCTTTTTTATTGAATGTTAATGGCTTCATTTACTTGGATGTTTTTACAACTTTATATCTAGCTGATCAAGCACGGTTTGAATACCATAATCTTCAATCGTTCCAGTGACGAAATCAGCGCGTTCTATTAAAGCTGGCTGCGCATCGCCCATTGCCACAGCAAACCCAACCAAATCAAACATCTCTAAGTCATTGAATCCGTCACCAAACGCCATACATTCACTTGCATCCGCCCCATAATATTTGCAGATATCTATAATACCTCGCGCCTTGGACGCATCGACCGGTAATATATCGGCCCCAATCTGATGCCAATGTACCAGTTTTAAATCATACTGGGCAAAGTCGATGTCTTGCATTTTTTCTTGCTGGTTATTAAAAAATACCGAGCACTGATAGACGGTATTTGTTTTGTAGTAATCAGGATCAACAATAGAATTGGGCGTGACAGCATTGAACTCGCGCAAACGTTCATTTTCGCCCGACCAAGCGATATGAGTAGCAGAATCAAACTTATGAATCAAATCACTCTGCTGGCACAGGCGCACGATTTTATCTGTTTGCTCAGCAGATAATGGGTAGTGGCTGATTTTGCCACTTTTATCAAAACTATATTGCCCATTCATACAAATAATAGCATTCAATATGTTCGCATCAAGCAACGACAAAATATCTTCAGGTAATATAGCTTTAGAACGACCAGTCGAAATCACTAGCTTAATATCGGTATCAGCAAGCTGCTCAAGCGTGGCTTTATTATGTTCAGCGATAATACCGTTACGACTCAAAGTATCATCAATGTCAAAGAAGATAATTTTGGGTGTCGAAATCTTAATAGTCATACTTTCTGTGGCAATCTTATCTTCGATAAACATGATGATCCTATTATTTTTAGTCGTCTAGATAATACATTAGATATTACTACAACGCACCTAATCAGATAAGTACCTATCGAGTAACCTATGATGCTATAAACATACTTGCTGATTCAGTATTCGTATGATGGCTAGTGAAGTTGCTCATCGCTTTTCCAGAGGATTAACAAAAATGCTAAACGATATGATTAACTCAATCGTATCGATTTATTATAAGGTGATATTCAATTATCAAAACTAATATACAAAATGAGATGGACTATCATTATTAATGCAGCAGCTACCTAAAGGAACAAGTATGAAGTTTTTCACCTTAAAATCGGTTACCGTTTTGGCAACATTGGCTTTATCTACTAATGCTCTTGCAATGGATGTTAAATTTAACGATGCCGCTTGGGACGGTAAAAAAATACCTGAAGGGCAGCAGTGTCTGAACTATGATGGTAAAAGTCCAGCCACGCCCAGCATGACTGTCTCAGATATTCCAGTAGGCGCGGAAAGCTTGGTATTCGTCTACAACGATGTAAGCAATAAACGTATGCAACACGGTGGACATGGCATTGTAGAGTTCGCACTACCAGAAGGCGCTACAAGTGCAGAGGTGCCACGAGTATTTGGCCATACGTACGAAGTGCCAGTAGGTATTGAGATGGTCGCAGAATACCGCAGCCGTAAGGGTGAGGCGGGCGGAGCATACAAGCCACCTTGCTCTGGTGGTAAAAACCATCTATACACAGTAGATGTACAAGCATGGCAGGGTGATTCGGTACTTGCTGAAACAACAATTGAGATGGGTCGGTATTGATACGTTAGTTTATTCAATTGGTATGCAATAAAGCCGTCTATACCTGCTGTAGGCGGCTTTCTACTGAGGGTGAATTGTGTTTCGAATATTGATAATTGGGCTAGCGTAATAAGTATAATAAACTGAAGGTCTGCAATGGCTAGTCAATAAAGCCGACTTGTTGATTAATTTTTTATGAATAAAATACGGTTATAGGCAGATATAGAGTAGACTTTTTAGTTATTAGAATAATGGTATCACTGCTATGGTGTCAGGTTTTATAGTATAATTATAATCTGACAAATGTTGACATGATATTTCGTCAAAACTTTATATCATTACTCGAAGAGGATCATGGTAGATTATAGAGAGCGGTTATAAGTTAGTAATACTATTGATGGTGTTTTTTTAAGATGTCTTTTGATTCAGTTTAATCATTTATAAATGGATTTTATCATGCATACAGCTACAAGTGATACTGTAAAAAATAGAAAAAGACACGGCGAGCACATTCTTATCCACATGACGTATATTGCTAAAAACGTCGATCTAGATTCGGGAGTTGAGCTAACTCGCGCACTTGAATATTGGCGCAGATATTTTGAAGAAAACAATATAGTTTCAGCTTTAGTTATTAGTGAAGGTTATTTCGTTCAAAGCTTTCAAGGAACAAGGCCTGCTATCAATACTGCCTTAGAAAAAATACTTGATGAGCATTCAACTATTTTCCCTAATATTGTTGATATAAAGGAAATAGAATCGCGTCAATGGAATGGGTTTTTAGTCAAACATTTGACATCAAGCGTTGAAGATGAAGAGTATGCACTAAAGAGTTTCTCAGCAGGTTCTGACTATGATCCTTATCTCATGAAAAGCACTCAAATTGAAAGTTTTTTGACAGCGATTTTTAAAGGTAATTAATTCAAAAGGTTATAAACGCGTAAGTTCTGCTCAGTATAAAGGCTGTCTGCTCTAACCAGCATAAAAAAGCCGTCTATGAAGTGTCTTTTGATTTAGATAAAATTTTTATAAATAAGGTTTCCTATGCACACAACGACAAATCAAACTTCAGAAAATAAGAAAAGACATGGCGAGCATCTGCTGATTAGCCTAACGTATATCGGTAAAAATATAGAAATGAAAACAGGTATAGAGTTGACTAGAGCTCTTGAGCAGTGGCGAAGATATTTTGATGAAAGTGGGCTAGTTTCAGCGTTGGTGATTAATGAAAGTTATTTTATTCAGAGCATTCAAGGCTCAAGACCTGCTGTTAATGTTGCACTAGCGAAAATATTCGATGAACACTCTAAGATTATACCTAATATTGTTAAATTAGAAGAAATAGAATCCTGTACATGGGATGGTTATTTAATCAAACATTTGACGTCAAGCGTTGAAGATGAAGAGTATGCCTTAAAAAGCTTCTCAGCAGGTTCTGACTTCAATCCTTATCTAATGAAAAGTACTCAAATTGAAAGCTTTTTGACAGCAGTTTTTGAAGGCGCTGAAGCCAATAAACCTTAAATAGCTAATAATCACTTACTGTCACAGTTAGTTATTCTAGTGAGCACCAAAAAGCTGCCTATACACACGTATAGGCGGCTTTTTTATTGCAGAGAGTAGGTTGTAATGAGAAGCAAAAGTTATGTTGCAACCTCAACACTCGTCACATTCTGAAAGCCTCTTGGCAACTGACCACCACGATTACCACGCACACCCGTATAGTTAGACAAGTCATTTGGCTTGAGTGTCACATGACGTTTACCAGCAGTAATGACTAGGCTGTCTTGTTGACTGAGTGGCGTGATAGCGAGCACCTCTTCGCCATCCTTTAATTTAATAAGTTTATTGCCCTTACCTCGAGCTTGTTCAGGCAAGTCATCAAGGGCAAATATCAGTAAATACCCCGCATTGGTCACAACGGCGACATGGTCAGGCGCTACCTTTGCATCGGTGCTTTCACCGTCAGCATTAGCAGTCGTTGCCACTGGCGCATCGATACGGGCCACAGGGAGTAAGCGGCTCTCAGCTGCGAGATTAATGATATTTTTCCCCGCTTTTTGATTGCTGTCTAGGTTGCCAAGCGTGTTGATAAAACCGTAACCTGCTGAGCTAGCCAAAATGATGCGTTGATTGTCAGCCCCCGTTAGCAGCTGCTCAAAGCTAGCACCTGCTGGTGGCTTTAGCACACTGGTCAACGGATCGCCTTGACCACGCGCTGAAGCAAGATTGTGTGCGTCAATGCTATAGCTGCGTCCAGTGCTGTCGAGTATGTATATTCTCTCGTTGGACTTACCGCGCACATGCGCTTGATAGCTATCACCTGAGCGATAGCTCATGCCAGCAGCATCGACATCATGACCTTTAGCAGCGCGAATCCAACCCGCTTTTGACAAGATAGCAGTGACAGGCTCGCTCGGCACAAGGTCAGACTCTTTTAGTGCTTGAGCTTCTTCGCGTTCTGCCAATGGTGACACACGCTCATTACCGTGCTCTTTCATATCAGCGGTCAGCTCTTCAATCAGCAAGTTGGTCAAGCTATCTGGATTGTCCAAATACTCTTGAATGATGGCGCGTTCAGCGGCTAGCTCATCTTGCTCACGACGTAACTCGATTTCCTCTAACTTTGCCAGCTGACGTAGACGAATATCCAATATGGCATTGGCTTGAATATCAGTCAGATCATAGTCCTGCATCAAGGTTGCTTTTGGGTCGTCCTCTTCACGAATGATGCGAATGACTTCATCGATATTGAGATAAGCAATTAGTAAGCCTGCCAAAATATGCAAGCGTTTGTCGATTTTATCGAGGCGGTACTCCAAGCGGCGGGTGACCACTGAGCGGCGACACACTAGCCATTCTTCTAATATCTCTTTGAGGTTTTTAACTTGCGGTTTACCGTTTAAGCCAATCATGTTCATATTGACGCGGTAGTTGCTTTCTAGATCCGTGCTGGCAAACAGATGACTCATAACACGATCGACATCGACCCGTGTTGATTTTAATTCAAGCACGATACGGCAAGCGTTTTCGTGATCTGACTCATCATGGATATCTGTGACCCAAGGCAATTTTTTATCGGTCATGAGCTTGGCGATTTGCTCTTGGATTTTGTTGCCTGATACTTGATACGGCAGCGCATCTATAATGACGAGATTTTTCTCTTTAGAGTCAATATGGAAAGTGGCACGCATTTTATAGCTGCCTCGTCCTGTTTCGTACATCGCTTGCAAGTCTTTTTTGCTGGTAATGATTTCCGCTGGTGTTGGCAAATCTGGCGCTGGTATCGATTGGGTAAGCTGTTTCACCGATAGCTCGGGATTTTTGAGCAAGCGAATAGATGCACGCACCACTTCATTGAGATTGTGCGGTGGAATATCGGTTGCCATACCGACCGCGATACCTGTTGTACCGTTTAGCAAGATGTTGGGCAGGCGGGCAGGTAGGGTGGTTGGCTCTTGCATCGTGCCATCAAAGTTATCCTGCCAATCGACCGTACCTTGACCTAACTCTGCAAGTAAGGTATTGGCGTAAGCTGACATTTTGGCTTCGGTATAACGCATCGCGGCAAATGACTTTGGATCATCTGGGCTGCCCCAGTTACCTTGACCCGTGATAAGCGGATAGCGATAGCTGAACGGTTGTGCCATCAGTACCATCGCCTCATAACACGCACTGTCACCGTGCGGATGATATTTACCCAATACGTCACCGACCGTACGAGCAGACTTCTTGGCCTTGGCGGTGGCTTTCAAGCCCAACTCACTCATGGCATAGACGATACGGCGTTGAACAGGTTTTAGACCATCAGCGATATTTGGCAGCGCCCGATCCATGATGACGTACATGGCGTAGTTGAGATAGGCTTGTTCAGTGAACTCTGCGACTGAACGGGTATCCATCGGTTCATTGGGAATGGTTGGAGCAATCGTATGATCAATAACATCAGGCATAAAATAGGATTCACTTATCAGTTTTAATAGGTATAGATAATGGGGTCAAGCACAAAAATAGGATAGTGCTATCGTAAAGGAAATTAGCAGAATTAAAAAGGTATAAGTCATAATAGACGACAAGTCATGACGTGCTTAAAATAAGGACTTATAAAGACTTTTCATCATGTTGTGGTTCATAGCTTTTATAGATTAAGTTAAGTATAGTAAATCTAATATTTATTTTTTGTATGGTTAATAAATGTCTTAGTGTTCCATCATCAACAACTAAGAGTAC
The DNA here is from genome assembly GCF_052376195.1 of Psychrobacter sp. AOP7-B1-25. NCBI lineage: Bacteria > Pseudomonadati > Pseudomonadota > Gammaproteobacteria > Moraxellales > Moraxellaceae > Psychrobacter > Psychrobacter sp. AOP7-B1-25. The sequence goes on along the minus strand of NZ_JBQSVK010000003.1, from coordinate 270,171 downwards.
GATTATTGACACGGACAAGTCGTTACCGAATTATCTTACAATAAGGAATTTCTATTATGTCGTTTGACCTTTTATCCTACGTTTCCACCTCTACGATGCTAAAAAATAAAAGCAGGCACATAGGAGAAAACGCCACTAGAAATGTACTATTGATTAGTGCTATAGCCAGTCTAGGATTAACAGCCTGTAGCCCTTCACAAATGAGTAAGCCGCTACCAGCCGAGACAAACAGCACAGTCAATCAAGATGCAGCAGTGGTGTCAGAATCTATCATGGCATCACCCAGTGCTAAGCGCGCAGTCACGAGCCAACAGATGATGCGCTCTGCGGTGCAGACAAGTATCGTAAGCCCATCACCGCGTATCATCGTCACACCAGAGGCAAAAGACAACTATCAAAAAAATGAAGCAAACCCTGTACATCGAACTACGGATATGGCGGTATCTACTTTGTCTATCGATACTGATACGGGCAGCTACGCCAATGTGCGCCGATACCTAAATGAAGGTCAACTGCCACCCGTCGATGCCGTACGTGTAGAAGAGTTGATTAATTATTTTAACTATCAGTTTGATGATGGCAAACGTATGGGTAGAGCACCATTTGTTGTATCAACTGAAGTAGTAGACTCACCTTGGGATAAAGCTGGTCAAGATAATAAAATAGTCAAGGTTGGTATCAAAGCCGTTGATAGTAGTTGGTCACAAAAAACGGATAAGCAGTCTATGCCACCTGCCAATCTTGTATTTTTAGTAGATGTTTCAGGCTCTATGTCGTCGCGCGATAAGCTACCATTGGCCCAGTCGTCGCTTAAACTGTTAACAGAGCAACTGCGCGCCCAAGACAGCATCAGTATTGTGACCTACTCAGGTAGTACTAGTGTGGCACTGCCTGCGACCAGTGGTAATCAAAAAGCAAAAATATTGGCTGCGATCGAGGGATTAAATGCTTCAGGTTCAACCAATGGAGAAGATGCTCTTAAATTGGCCTACAGACAAGCTGAGCAAGGACTAAGAAAGAACGGTATCAATCGAATCATGATGCTAACGGACGGCGATTTTAATGTCGGTATTAGTGATGTTGATGAGATGCTGGATTTGGTAAAAGCCAATCGCGATCGCGATATTTCTTTGTCTACCGTTGGCTTTGGTCGTGGCAATCTTAATGATCACATGATGGAGCAGATGGCGGACAACGGCAATGGTAATTACAGCTATATTGACAGCTTAACGGAAGCAAAAAAAGTCTTTGGAGATGAGTTAGCCGCGACATTTAATACCGTTGCTAAAGACGTAAAAGTCCAAGTTGAGTTTAATCCTGATGTGGTGAGTGAGTGGCGCTTGATTGGTTATGAAAACCGCGTACTGGCTGAAGAGGATTTCAATAATGACAAAGTTGATGCAGGTGAGCTCGGAGCAGGCAAGGCGGTTATTGCTTTATTTGAGGTGACACCAAAGGGTCAAAAAGGTCTATATAGCGATCGCCGTTATACTGATAGCAATGCCAGTACTAGTTTGAATAATAACCAGAACGCTAACGAGCTTGGCTACCTAAAAATTCGTTATAAAGCACCGACAGGTGGTAGCTCCAAACTTGTTAGCCAACCGATTAACAAAGCTAGCTATGCTCTAGATAAAGCCAGTATCGATACCCAATTTGTGATGGCAGTAGCAGGGTTTGGTCAACGCTTGACTCAAAGCGATTACATCAATGACTGGCAATATAGTGATAGTACCAAGCTTGCCAAAAGTAGTATCGCAGATAGACCAAGTAGCGATGCTGACGGTACTCGTCGCAACTTTGTGACGCTAACTGAGCTGGATAGTGCGCTAAAAAATAGCCGATAGTGAGCAGATATCATGTTGGCGTGGTCATTAAGGAGTAAAAGTCAAGAGTCACATTTCCTAGTGGTATAACTGGTGTTTTTAACATAATATGTTGATATACATAAGGATATTGGGCGTCAAGCCTATTTGCGAACTGGTGTAGCAATCTTTTATATTGAGTACTATCTATAAAGTGTGTATGTTAATAAACAAAGGGTTATTTACCGCTGTATTGTTCGCTCAGCACTGTACAAACATGTCGCAGCCTTGCTTTTCATGATGATAGGCAAGACTTTGACTTTTTGTATATTTATCACACTGTGATTGGCGTGGGTTGACGGTAATGTATTATTACTAGGAGAGAAAAGATTATGGAAAATCAAGGAAACTTAACCCGTCGTGACGATAAAGTTTGGTTAAAAACGTATGAAGAACTTGGTCTGGAGTACAACATCGAGTTGCCAGCGGACAATACGTCACTTATCGATATTTTCGAAAAAAGCTTCGCTGAAAATGCTGATAAAACTGCTTATATCTGCATGGGTTCATCGTTAAGCTTCCAAGAAGTAGATTTATACAGCCGTCAAATGGCTGCTTATCTACAGTCATTAGGATTGGTCAAAGGCGATAAAGTTGCGGTCATGATGCCCAATATTTTGCAGTTGCCGATTTCTGTCATCGCTGTACTACGTGCAGGCTTTACCTTAGTCAATGTCAACCCTTTGTACACTACCAGAGAGCTTGAGCATCAATTGACTGATTCAGACGCCAAAGTGCTGATCATGGTCGAAAACTTTGCCAAAACCTATCAAGACATCGGTCGCAATGTGGTCGATAAGGTCGTGATTACGGGTATGGGCGATTTGATGGGTACGCTCAAAGGCTTTATGGTTAATACGGTCGTCCGCCATGTCAAAAAAATGGTACCAGACTACAGTATTTCTAATAGCATTAGCTTCAAAACTGCACTAAAGCAAGTCACGGCTAGTAAATATAAGCGTCCAACCAATATCACGCTTGATGACATCGCCGTCCTACAGTATACCGGTGGTACGACAGGTGTGGCAAAAGGCGCGATGCTAACGCACAAAAACTTAGTGGCAAACTTAATTCAGTCTAATACCTTTTTGGGCACCGCTTTTGATGATTTCGATCAAAGAGGTGAGCAACCTGTGATTATGACGGCATTGCCGATGTATCATATTTTCTCATTCACCGTATGTGGTATGTTCGGTCTGTATCGCGGTTGTGTGGTGCTATTGGTACCAAACCCACGTGACCTTGATAGCTTGTTAAAAGCATATAAAGCCAATCCACCAGCGTTCTTCCCAGCGGTCAACACATTGTTTAATGCGCTTGCCAATAACGAAGAATTTATAGCGATGGATCATAGCAAGCTACGTCAATCGATGGGCGGTGGCATGGCAGTACTGAGTCCAACAGCAGAAAAATGGCGTCAAGTAACTGGTAATATTATCATTCAAGGTTATGGCCTGTCTGAAACAGCACCAGTAGCAACCTCTAACCCTAGTAACAGTAAAACATTCACGGGTACCATTGGTGTACCGATGCCAGCAACGGATGTGGCAATTTTGGATGATACAGGTAATGAAGTAGCACTTGGTGAGCGCGGTGAGATTAGTGTTCGTGGCCCACAGGTCATGAAAGGCTATTGGAACCGTGAAGATGCGACGGCTGAAGTTATGACAGCAGATGGATTTTTCCGTACTGGTGATATCGGTATCATGGCGGATAACGGTTATGTGACCATCGTTGATCGCAAAAAAGATATGATTTTGGTATCTGGTTTCAACGTTTATCCGAACGAAGTCGAAGAAGTCATGGCTGGCCATCCTAAGATTTTGGAGTGCGGTGTCATTGGTATCGACGATGAGAAAAGCGGCGAGATTCCTAAAATTTATGTCGTACGCAATGATGAGAGCTTGACCACTGACGAAGTTCTTGAGTACGGTAAAGAAAACTTAACAGGTTATAAGCGTCCGCGCCGTGTTGAATTTATTGATGAGCTACCAAAATCGAACGTTGGTAAGATTTTGCGTAAAGATCTACGCGTACTGGAAGAAAAGAACCACGGTTAATTTACCAATACATGCATTTAGAGATGTGTTTGATAGGTATGTGTATTAATAAAAGATACCTGTGAAAATGCTACACGACTAGATATTGTAGTAACTAAAAATGATAAGGCTGCAACCATGCTGTCTTATCATTTTTTTGTGTTTATCGCTTTTGACATTTGTGAGTGACAGTACTATTAATAGAGAATATCTATTAAAACTGCTATAGTGCCCATCGATATATTTTTGTTTTTAGCTAAAAAATAATACTGATTTTGCTCAAGGTAACCAGTAAAATCATAGTAGTACATATCGTTTTCGACGTGGTCGTTCTGAGTGATAGTACTATTTATCATAGACTCAGTGCTGCCTTTTAATTTGCAAAGCTTATGAATGATAAACCCGATCATACTTATCTATTTTTTATTCATAAGCTTCTGCTGTCAGCGATAATCATAAAAATGGTGTTTCCATTAGCATATTCAATGTTTTTTAACAGTAACGTTTAGGAAAAATTATGACGGATAATATTAATAAAAATACGACAGATAATAGCGCTGAAACTAATGATAAATCCGATACTGCTAACGATACTTATCAAAGCAATGCATTTCCTACTATGCCGACCATCGATGGTGACAGTCCATGGCTGAATGCTTATGAGCGTTATAGTATCGATGCGACTATCGAGATGCCAGAAGACAATACTTCTTTACTCGATGTGTTTGAGCGTAATTTTAGTCGTTATGGCCAAAAACCTGCCTATATCTGCATGGGTTCATCGATTACGTTTAAGCAATTAGACCTATATAGCCGACAGATTGCTAGCTATTTGCAGTCGCTAGGACTGGTCGAAGGCGATAAAGTTGGGGTAATGATGCCCAACGTCTTACAGTATCCAGTTGTCGCTTTGGGTATCATTCGTGCAGGGATGGTGTTGGTCAATGTGAACCCTCTATATACCAGCCGTGAGCTATCGCATCAGTTGCACGACAGTGGTGCTAAAGCGCTATTTATCGTAGAAAACTTTGCCAAGACGTATCAAGATGCGGAAGACAAAGGTCAGGTAGAGCACGTAGTGGTATGTACCATTGGTGACATGCTAGGTACGATTAAAGGAGCAGTGGTCAACCTCGTAGCTCGTCATATTAAAAAAATGATTCCTGCTTATAGCATACCGAATAGCGTGAGCTTCAAGCATGCTTTGAATGCAGAGTCAGCCAGTAAGTACCAGCGTCCTGAATTGAACTTGAGCGATGTGGCTTTACTGCAATATACTGGTGGTACAACGGGAGTAGCGAAAGGCGCGATGCTGTCTCACGGCAATCTAGTCGCCAATATGCTACAGGTCAGTGCGCTGATGAATAGTGCATTTGATGATGATATAGATGGTAGAGATGTGATTTTGACCGCACTGCCGCTATATCACGTATTTTCATTTATGGTCTGCGGTATGTGCAGCATGTACCAAGGCTATGCTTCGCTCCTCATTCCGAATCCACGTGACCTTGATGGGCTTATCAAAGAGATGGCCAAGTATAAGCCAGCATTTATCCCTGCTGTGAATACCTTGTTTAATGGTTTAGTACACAAAGATAACTTTGCTGATTTGGATTTTTCTAATCTAAAAGCTTCTATCGGCGGCGGTATGTCAGTATTGCCTAGCGTAGCGAAAGAGTGGCATAAAATAACTGGCCTGCCTATCGTTGAAGGTTATGGCTTGTCTGAGACTTCACCTGTAGTAGCATTTAACCCAATGACCATTGCAGAATTTACCGGAAAAATCGGTATTCCTGCACCTAGTACTGATATCGTACTCATTGATGATGACGAAAATATAGTGGCTATGGGCGACCGTGGTGAAATCTGCGTAAAAGGCCCCCAGGTTATGATTGGCTATCAGAACCGTCCGAAAGAAACTACTGAATCCTTTACGGCTAGTGGCTACTTAAAAACTGGCGATATCGGTATCATGGACGAAAAAGGTTTTATCAAAATTGTCGACCGCAAAAAAGACATGATTTTGGTATCTGGCTTTAATGTCTATCCAAACGAAATCGAAGAAGCGATGAGCGAGCATCCAGCAGTCGTAGAATGTGGTGCTATTGGTGTACCAAACGATGATCGCGGCGAAGAACCAAAGCTGTTTGTGGTCAAGAAAGGTGAAGTGACCGAGGACGAGTTACTCGCTTTTGGTAAAAAGCAATTGACTGGCTATAAACGTCCACGTAGCATTCAGTTCGTTGACGAATTACCAAAGTCGAACGTTGGCAAAATCCTACGTAAGGAATTGCGTAAGATGGAAGGTTTAGAATAGTTTATATCTGACATTCTATTGATAACGGTGGCGTGATGGCAGGTGCGAATCTTGCTATTGCGCCGCTGTCACGTTAGGATATCTTAGGATTTTAGTCGACTATATACCTATCAATGCGTTTATTGACGACTGATGGGTGTTTTTGTGACACTGCTTTTATAATATTGTACTAGGAATTTTTATGCGTATTGACAATCGTGAGCTTGACCAACTTCGCTCGATCAGCTTTGAGCGCCACTATACGAAGCATGCTGAAGGGTCAGTACTGGTAAGTTTTGGCGATACCAAAGTACTATGTACTGCCAGTGTAGAATCTGGTGTGCCGCGCTGGCTCAAGGGTAAAGGCAAAGGTTGGATCACAGCCGAGTATGGCATGTTGCCACGCGCGACTAACACTCGTAATCAGCGCGAAGCAGCTCGCGGTAAGCAGTCAGGTCGTACGCAAGAGATTCAGCGTTTGATTGGTCGTAGCCTACGTGCCATGATTGATCTGAGCAAACTTGGTGAAAACACCATCTATCTTGATTGCGATGTGTTGCAAGCGGATGGTGGTACTCGTACGGCTAGTATTACTGGTGCTGCGATTGCGCTTATCGATGCGCTAGAGAGTATTCAAAAGACCAAAAAACTCAAAACAGATCCGCTAATCGGGTTGGTTGCTGCGGTTTCTGTTGGTATGAAAGATGGTGAAGCCTATCTTGATCTGAACTACGAAGAAGACTCTAGCTGCGATACCGATCTGAATGTCGTAATGACCCAAAAAGGCGAGTACATTGAACTGCAAGGTACTGCTGAAGAAAAGCCGTTCACTCGTGCGCAAGCAGATGCTATGCTGTCATTAGCTGAAAAAGGCATTGCTGAATTGATTGAAATGCAACAGACGGCGCTTGGTTGGTAGACTAGCGTTTATACACACCACATTGTCTTTGTGTTTAGTCTCAATAACTGCCTGTTAGCTGCTAATGGGCAGTTTTTTAATAGAAGATATTCGTACATCACGTAATAGGTAATAACATATGCTAAAGCTGACTGATGATGGCGCCAAAATCACCTTACAAGGGCAAGCAAATGCTGCTGATAATGGCATGTTTTGGTTTGGTTCTGCATTGTTAGTAGGGGCGGTCGCAGTGGCCATGGCGATGAGCTTATTACCTGAGCGCTTAGCCATCGGTGCGCTTGCACTGCTCATCATTGGTAGCTTTATTTTCAACAAAAAGCGCCAACAACACAAGAAAGCCATGAGTGGTATGATTAGCAGCGGCACATTGTGGGTAAGGGCTGGTGAGTTGGTTCATGACAATCTAGGTAAGCGTGAGCATATTCATTTGATTGACGGCGATAAGGTAACGCTGATTGACGAGCAATTACAGATTGTCGATAGCAGTGATGTCCGAAAATATCGTATTACTGGTTTTGAGAGTGCTCAGGAGGCAAAAGCTACGAAAGCTATTTTAGAAGGACAAGCGCTAACGAAACGCCATGTAAATATCAAAATGAAGAGTAACTAGCATCATCGCCAAACACTGTACTGTACCAAAGCAAAGAGATTATCTTTGTCTTACCTAAACTTCTAGTTCAAATCTCATTTCAAGTCTTACTCAGCGCGTCTCTCCAATATAGCCATTCACTAGTACACTTCTACTGTCTATCACCTATCGCAGGTGAATAGTGCTTGCGGATTTGTGCATAAATAGTTTATAAGTAGGGTTATAAAGTTCATCTTTCTTATTATTGAGACTGTCATTGAGATCTAGTTGACAAGGAGTTAGTCATGTCGCGTTTGTCTATAACGTCAGTCGCCACGTCGTGTGGCTTTTTATTGTTTACCTGTGGCATGATGGGGCAAGCCAATGCAGATAGTATGAGTATGCTTATCGCCCAGAAGTCAGGACAATCAGTGACAAGCACAGCACATGTTTATCCTGAGGTAACACGTCAAGCGCCTACAGTACTACCAGCATTTTTATCAGGTAACTATGACAATGTCGATAGTGAGTATCTACCGCTACTTAGCAATGCAGAAAATCAAAGTAGTCCAGCGGCGCGTGAGGTGGTCAGTACCGCACGTAAAATGGCCCTTAACGAGCGCACAATTATTCAGGGTGGCTGCTGGGATTATTTAAATGCTGTATTTAATCGGGCAGGGGTATCGCGTAATACCATACACAAAGGCACTTATGCGCAAGGGCCTTATGCTAGTAGTAGCGAAATTGAAGCAGGCGACTGGCTCTATTATATCAACCATGGCTACAATGGCGTCGAGCATAGCGGCCTGTTTGTTGGTTGGGTCGATGAGCGTGCCAAGCAAGCATTGATATTAAGTTATGCTGGCGAAAACCGCCGCGAACCAGCTCGTTATCGCGTTTATGACTTAAGTAATGTTTATCAAATTATGCGCCCTAGCGTCTGATACTCAGTGTGCAGGATTTAAGATCTAGCAGCAGTTAAAATTGAATGGCAGGTTCAAAATATACAGCTAACGGTATTAATTTTATCTAATCTACAAGCTATATTAAATTCAAAAAAAAGCGTCCGTCACTGGTTAAAGTGACGGACGCTTTTTTCGCAGGTTAGATGATTGTTCTGAACCTAAAACGGTTTTACCACGACTAAAATAACGATAAATATTAACGCAAACACTGGTATTTCATTAAACCAACGCCAAAACTTATGCGTTTTATAGTGTGGGTTGTCAATCAGTTTTTTACGATATAAGCCGCAAGCGCCATGATAGCCTGATAGCAGCACGACTAAGAGCAATTTAACATGTAGCCAACCTTGGGTTTTGTACACATCCCAGCCCAACCCTAACATCCATAGACCAAAGATCCATGTTGCTATCATCGATGGAGTCATGATGCCGCGATATAACTTGCGCTCCATAATGCTAAAGCGCTCTTGGCTGATAGTATCATCGCTCATCGCATGATAGACAAACAGGCGCGGCAAATAGAATATCGCCGCAAACCAGCAGACCATCGAGATGATGTGTGCCGCTTTAATCCAGTTAAAATAATCTGCCATCATAGTCTCTCTTGCTTAGCTTATATTTTTTAGCTTGGTTTTGGCTTAATCTGCCAATACTACTTGTGTTTGATGACCATTCATCGCATCCATGACAGGCAATACTTTAGGTGCTCTTGGTGCGGCAAACTGTTTGGTTAGGCCAAGCTCACGCATCAGTCTATCATCGCCTGATTGGCTTGAGTTACCAGTAGTAAGAAGCTTGTCACCATAAAAGAATGAGTTGGCACCTGCCATAAATGCCAGGGCTTGCTCAGAATCTGATAGGCTTTCACGGCCAGCAGATAGACGCACGTAGCTAGTCGGACAGCAGATACGTGCGACCGCAATCGTACGAATCCATTCAAGTACAGACAGTTGACCTTCAGCCAGTATTTTATCACCGATTGGTGTGCCTGCAATAGGTACCAGTAAGTTAACGGGAATCGATTCAGGTGCTTTTGGCATTTTTAGCAGCTCAAGCACCCAGTCGATGCGGTCATCACGGCTCTCACCCATACCAACGATATTACCACTACAGACATTGATGCCAGAGTTACGCACGTTTTCTATCGTGTCTAAGCGCTCATCATAGCTACGCGTGCTAACGACTTGCTCATAGTAGCTGCGCGAAGTATCTAGGTTATGGTTGTAGTAGTCCAGTCCTGCATCAGCCAGTTGAGTTGCTTGATTGGTATCGAGCATACCCAGCGTCATGCACGTTTCAAGTCCTAAAGCTTTTACTTCTTTGATTAGCTCAACTACATAGGGCATATCTTTGGCACTTGGGTGTTTCCACGCAGCACCCATACAAAAGCGTGACGACCCGCTATTTTTGGCACGTTTTGCCGCAGCGATGACTTTGTCAACTTCTATGCGTTTTTCTGCTTGTAGTTTAGTGGTATCACGGTGGTGGCCGGACTGTGAGCAGTAGCCACAATCTTCAGGGCAGTTGCCTGTTTTGATAGAGAGTAGCGTGCTGATTTGTACTTCATTGGCAGTGAAATGTTTTCTATGAATGGTCTGTGCTTGTAATAGCAAGTCCATTAGAGGTAAATCAAACAGCTGCGCAATCTCGTCACGGCTGTACGTGGAGGGAGCTTTACTATCAGTTTGAGCTGCGTCTGTTGCTAGGCTGGCCAAAAAGTCATTGTTGGCCGTATCTGGCTGAGTGGCGTCAGGTTCGGAGATGCTAAGCAATCCTGCCATAAGGTAAGTCCTTTTATAAGAATTGGAGGGTATTAAATAAAACCAATATTTTTATCTATTGTCATTTATAAGGTAACAAAAAAGGTTGCCGTATAGTATACCGCAACCTTTTTAGAAAATCAGAACACTACTAAGCAGTATGTATAATTGTCACAGTAGCGCACACAAATAGTAACTATTTAGTTCTATATCATCCATTCTACCAATGACAACCGCTTAGTACGTCACTCTTTTTATTTACCAAGTTTGTGCTTGGCAACACCAACCCAATGCTCAGCAAATTTTTGTGCTTTATATGCATAAGGCTTGGCTTTGTCCAGATACGGTTTGCACTCTTCTGGGATAGCTGGAACGATATGCTTAGCAAGTTTGTTGAACCACATCATTAGGCTATAGTCGCCTTCGATGCTCAAGTTACCTTCTTGTACGGCAGTCATAAAAGCAGGCAAGCTACCTTTGGTTAGCAGTCTAACGCCCGTCATAGAGTCTTTGAAAGTGATGGTCAAATCGGCTTCTTTTGCATGGCCACTTTGTTGACTGAACTGTCCATTATCAAAGCTAAAAGAACGGGCGATATCAGACTCAGTACTAGCAAACTCAATCGTAACTTGACGGTCAGCAAATAAGGCTTTGACATCTTCGTTATCACTATCAGCTAGCATAGACAAACGATAGCCGACTACAGCTAATAAAGCATCTAATGGGTCAGATTTGATATCTAATACAGGAACAGTAAACATAGCAGAACTCCTAAAAAAATGAGGCATAAAAATAAAGCGTACTTTATACCAGTTTTTATGACAAATATATAACTGGATTATAAACTATGACAGGGCGTCAACTCTTTAGGAGTTAAGTAGAGAGCGTTAAGTATCTTGTAACATTCGATGTCACTGAGGTAAGTAAGGTATTGATATAGACAAGCAAAGGTATAAGTGGGACATTTTTAACGGAAGCGTGGCTGATAGTTATCATCGTAGACAGGTGTGTGCTCGATATAGCGTGCGGCTTCTAGCTCGCGCTGTTGACTGACCGTCTGACTCACATCGTCATAGCGCAATGCCCGATACAATACCCAAGCTGCCAACGGCAACCAACTGATGCCCATAGCGATGATATAGCGATGCCATGATGATAGCTCCATCAATATAGGACGACCTGCCAATATCTTTTGAATCAGTTCAACGGCGAACCAATAGGCCATACCGCCAAACAGATATAGCAATAGCCAACGATATGACGATAAGGCAAACACCGCTACTAAACTTGCTAGCAGTCCATAACCAAGCCATACCGAGCTGCTCCATGCCTCTACACCAATAAAAGAAAATATAGTCATTAACATCATTCATCTCGCTATTCATAAGGTGAATTTCAATGAGACTATTATGAGAGGTTATTGAGTAAAGCTGAAGAGGGTAGAGGTGACTTTGCGACAACCGTTGACGTTTGGTTTTATGGCTTGTTTTTGCGATATTTGATGGCTAGATTTTAGGGTAAGCGCCGTGAGGACGGGCGCTCATTTTAAAGAATATAGAAATAAGCTTGCTAGTCTGGGAAAACGTCTGCTAGCTAGAAAATATGATAGATGACTTTCTAGATATTTAGGCGCGATTAGTACGGCTGCCCCACCACGATAGTAGCGAAACTAAAGTAGCACCAAGTAGCATAAGCCCTATTGTGGTTGGCCACTGTGCACCAGTAGGGTATTGCCATGGCATGACATTATGGACGGCTGCAGTGTTTAGCGAGCCTAAAGCATCTACTTTCCATGGCCATACTTTCATTAGAGAGCCTGCGATAAAGCCTGTAAGTAATGCCAAAGTGGCTTGATAGTAGTGTGATAGTAGCCACTTAAGTGCGCGCGTGAACAACAATAATCCAGTTGCCATACCAGCAATGACTGCGAAAATAGCGCTTAGATTCATCGTATCGACCGCTTCTAGCACTGCATCGTAAGCACCTAGCAAGAGTAAGATAAACGACCCTGATATGCCTGGTAGGATCATGGCACAAATGGCAATTGCCCCTGCAAAAAACAGATACGGTAAGCTAGGCGTAGTCGTCAGCAACGGCATACTACTAATGAATACGGCGACAATAAGCCCAGTTGCAAACAGTGCGATACGTCCTATATTCCAGCGCTTAATCTCATTAAGTAATATAAAGACTGTAGCGACGACCAGCCCAAAAAAGAATGACCAAATAAGCAGTGGTTGGTTGTCCAGTAAATGCTTAATGATACCGGCTAAGGTCGCAAAGCTAGTGGCAATACCCAATAGCAAACATAATAGAAATGTCGCGTCCACTTGTCGCCAAATCGCAGCAAATCCTTTTATGCCACCTTCTTGACGAAATATTGCCCAAAGATTGGGGCCGATACTACCAAGCGCATTGATCAAACGCTCGTAAATTCCTGCAATCAGAGCAATGGTGCCACCAGAGACGCCAGGTACGATATCTGCTGCACCCATGGCCATACCTTTGATATAAACCCCCAAAAGTTGTTTTGGGCTATCGTTGCGTACAGGAGCGGTGCTGGTATCTAATGGCTGCGCTGCTGACGGCTGAGTTGGCCGTGGAGATTGTGATGCCGTCATGAGCATTCCTTTATCATTTAAAAATAAGCATTATTTAAGAGTGAGCGATAGCTAAAAACAGACGTTAGCTAAAAATAAATATGAACAAAAAATCTTATTAGCAATCGTGAAGAACTAAAACATAAAAGCCAGATTAATGATGAAACATTAACCTAGCTTATTAAGTAACATAAAGCGTTTAGTACTTACTCAGTAGGCGCCAGTGCTGGATAGCCAAGAGCGTATAAAGTACCTTCAAGCCCTGTCACATTGATAGCGGCATCAGCACGTGCTTGAACGATTGGTTTGGCGTGATAGGCTACTCCCAAATCGGCCAGTGCCATCATCGGTAAGTCATTAGCACCGTCACCGATACAGACTACTTGTGACATCTCAATACCTAAGCGCTCAGCAGTATGCTCAACGATAGCCGCTTTTTTGGCACCATTGACAATAGGTAGTTGGACATGACCAGTAACTTCACCATCTTCGATATCTAGAGCATTGGCATGGACTTCATCGATACCTAGCTGCTCAGCGATATAACGGGCAAAATAAGTAAAGCCGCCTGATACAAGTACCGTATGATAGCCTAGTGCTTTTAGCGCACTGATCGTCGTACGCGCACCAGTCGATAACGTTAGGCGACTACAGATATCATCAAGCACCTCGGTAGAGATGCCTTTCAATAAAGCCACACGCTGAGCAAATGATTCATCAAAGTCAATCTCACCGCGCATCGCCGATTCAGTAATGGCTTCGACTTCCTCACCAATCCCAGCAGTTTTTGCCAGCTCTACGATGACTTCTTGCTCGATCAAGGTCGAGTCCATATCAAAGCATGCAAGCTTGTGCGTCCGTAGCATATGACCGACAGATAGAATATGACAGTCCACGATATTTAGATTATCGGCGCTGTCAGCACTACGTGTGTTGTTGTATTCTTCAGTTAAGTCATGACGCAGGCGAGTGGTCAGCTGATCATCAATGATGTGAGCGGCTGCGGTTTTTTTGCCAGGGTGCATCAGTGTGTCAGTGACTGGCACTAGCAGATAGCGGTAGACCTGAGTATGGGTAAAGGGTAGGCGCTGTGCGTCTGCTGCTGTCGGTTCTGTATCAGACACTGTAATATTGACAAAGCTAGCGTCAGTATCTTCAGCAACGGTCACTAAATGCCAACTTGGCTGCTCATCGACCCACGACTGAACATACTGATGAATATCTAACGTAGATACCTGAGTAGGTAGTACTACAGTGAGCGCAAAAACAGGTAGCGACTGTAGCGCATCAAAGTCTTGCAAATTGGTATTTTCGGGTAATAATGCTGCAATAGAGTCGACGGCTTGTTGCCATGCTTTGCTGTCTTTTGGTAACGAATAAGATGTATTTTTTGGCATGGCTCAATTGTCCCTTGTATGCTCATATAAGATTAGGAATAATAACAGTTTTACTGGGCAGCGCCTATAGATGACGTGCAAAGTAACAATGATGCTAAAAAACAGATTTTATGGCGTAAGAAGTCATAGAAAACGCGATAAGGTTATTATGATAAATTTATAAAGCGCTCACGCTATAAGGCTTATTATGGTGATATAGTAGATGAGATAGGCTGACCATTTATTGATGACGTCTTAGCAGAACATGGCAAAGAAAAAGATAGCAAATTTGGCAACGATATCGATGGTATTAGTAATAATGATGTCATCAATCGGAAGCTATCCCAATGTGTAAGTACCGTTTTGTGCAGTAATGCTTTAGGTCTAACAGTGTCTTAGATGCAATAGTGTTGTCAATAGTCGCTAATAATCAGTATTGCTTTATCACTATGTGCGCACTACCATTGGCGCGCATCACAATTGTTTAAAAATTAGCCAAAAATGAGCAATAGCCTCGTTTTTTAATTTCTTCTCCCCAAAAAAGTTTAACATATCATGACGTATTTAGCGCCGCGGCAAGGGTTGTTTGCCATTATTCTTCTGGTTAGTTTTTGTTTGCAGACGCTGTTATTGGTCATTAGTACTGACCAGCAGCTGAGCAATAGTCGTGCGTTGAAAGGCGAGCAGATGGTCGCCCAGCTGATTGATGAAGCAAGGTTGTCTTTAGAAAACAAGGATCGTGTGAGTTTAAGCGTTATTGCCAATCGCTACACCAGCGAGCAAGACGTCACACGGATACTGATTAAAGACAACAATGACGAGATCTTGGTGCCAGTAGGTAACGCGCCGATGCAGCAAGGTGATACCATTCGTCAAATCGCGACCAATGGCGATGCAGTCATCGGTAGCGTTGCACTGACCCTAAAAGACGTCAGTAAAGGTGAGATTATCACCATGCAGTGGCCGTTTGTCATCGGTACGATGCTGCTACACTTATTGCTTTGGTTAATTTATGGTTACCTCGCTCGCCCGACTAAAGAGCAAATCAATGCATTAAGTCGAGATATACAAGAGCTGTATCGCGACCAATATAGACCAGTTGACCAGCGTAGCTATGATAGAGAGATCGAGCGCCAGTCAACGGGCCAATCAGCATCTCATTTGGCGGACAGTCAAATAGAGAACGATAATACTGCAAATGCTGCAGCTGACAAAGTGACTAATACGCACAAATTTAATGTGCACAATGAAGTGAACGAGTATCTCAGAACCCAACAAAACCAAGAGGCAGGTAGCGATACTGACAATCTAGCGGAGACGAGTGAAGGCGAAGTAGCAGATACCGATAGTGCTGCTTCTCAAGCTGCCAGTCACACGTCTAAATTATCTGCCAGCCGATCTGTTGATAGCGTTAAAGTTCAAGTAGGATTTCATGACGAGTTCAATATGCTTGAGCGCTTGGCACCTGCGCAGCGTTTGCCTTATCTAGCGCTTTGCACTCAGCTGCTTAACCAAGCTGTGACAGAGTTACTCAAGCAGCCATTGCTATTGGGCGTTAGTGCGATGAATGAAGCGCACTTTGAGGACAATGGCGCAAGCGTGGTGCTAAAAGCTGATAATAGCCATGCAAAAGTGGCGCTTGCAGGTGTGATGCTTGCCAAGCTATATTTAATGCTCAACAAAATTATTCATGATAAGCACATTGAGCTGTCACGTTTTGCTTTACCAGCAAAAGCGGGCGTGAGTGATGAGGCGCAGTCAGAACCAATGACACATTTGCTTCAGAGTATCGGTAAAAAAGAGCAGCTATTAATACTATTGCCAAATGCAGGTCTCAAGCAAATCAGTAATCATGTACAAGTACATAGTCTTATGCGCCCAACCACGGTCTATGAGCGCGAGTGTGCGATATTTGATGGTGCTAATGACTCATTGATTCAGCGTTTGGCTGATGTTCGTAACGCAGTCCTGATGATTGAAGATGAGGATGAACTGCACGTTTAATGTCGATTGTATTTATTCATTTATATTACAATTGTCTATTATATGGTCTACTAGACTGTCTTAATCGTAGTCATGAAATGCACTATATTACGAAAAAGGATTGACAACATTCAATTGAGACTTTATAAGGCATATATATATTGATGTATTCTAATACCCTTGCCTAAAAATGATAGGAGTTTGTCATGAGTGACGCTGATATTGATGACGATTTTGATGATGAGTTTGTCGATGATGATGATGCAAAGATGGTTGAAGAAGCTGAGACGAGCGTACGTACACGTTTAAGTAGTCTTGAGAAGCGTCGGTTAATTGATAATTTGCTAGAAGAAAAGCGTTTGGCTAAAGAGTTAAAAGACGATCTAGACGATATAGACAACTTTGACGAAGACGGCGATGATTGGGATGATGATGATTTTTAATTTATCGGCATCAGTCATTTAAGTGGACTAAAGTGCTTTAGTAACTACTTTGGTGATTAAAAGCCATTTAACCAGTCAAACTAATGGTTTTTTTGTTTGGTGCTTTTCTACGATTGCCCGCAACCAGTTTATCTCGATAATACTTACTTGATAGGGGTCGCTTGAATTTTAGTGAGTTAAGCAGCCTTTAGTCTTTAGCTAAGTATCTAAATACTTGCTCTCTTTTATTTA
Source organism: Psychrobacter sp. AOP7-B1-25 (assembly GCF_052376195.1). Classification (NCBI taxonomy): domain Bacteria; kingdom Pseudomonadati; phylum Pseudomonadota; class Gammaproteobacteria; order Moraxellales; family Moraxellaceae; genus Psychrobacter; species Psychrobacter sp. AOP7-B1-25. Next base: position 253,126 of record NZ_JBQSVK010000003.1, on the reverse strand, counting down.
ACCGATCGCGTACCGCGATTGACGACATCTATCTGCTAAGGAAAACCAAATTATGAGTAACAAACTAAGTTTTGATGAATTACTAGACTATTTGGACAATCAAGAAAGCCAGTTCGTGCTAGATAGTGTCGCCGCGCATGGTTTTTTGACAGCGACGGTTATCGGTCGTCCATTACCAAACTGGATGGATGCCCTGTTTGAAGGTCATGTGAGTGAAATTCCAGAAAATGTGATTGACGGTATTAAACGCTGGCGTGATTCGATCATGGCTGAGCTAAAGAACGAGACGCCTATTGAGCTACCATTTGGTGAAGATGCTGGTGATGAAGAGGTTGCAGTTGATTTCTCGGATGAGTCAGATATCGTTGCTTGGTCAATTGGTTTTGTCGATGCGATGTATGGCGATGAAGCAAGTGATTGGTTTGAAGATGAGGAAACGGCAGAAGACGTCGCGGTATTGACCTTGCCAATGATCGTGCTTAGCGGTATCGATGACGAAGATCCAGAGCTGTCTGAGATGCGTAAAGACGAAGACAAAATGGTACAAATGGCCAATAGTATCGAAGGCAATTTGACTGAATTGTTCTTATTATTTCATACCAATGATTAATGACGCTAAAAAACAGTGCTGCTAGCAGTGCTGTTTATATTTATGCGATATCACACCGTTTAGTTTTACCATGTATTTTACAAGCCACCGATAAGGTCATCCTATGACTGTGCAACTCTCTAACCTTGAGCATTTACCCAATTATCAAATCACCGAACGTCTAGATGTTGTGTACGGTAGTACCGTACGCTCAAAGCATGTGGGTAAGGATTTGTTTGCAGGGTTGAAAAATATCGTTGGTGGCGAGCTGACGGCTTATACTGAGCTACTAGAAGAGTCACGCCAAGAAGCAATAGATCGCATGATTATCAAAGCAGAGGCGCTAGGTGCTGATGCAATTGTTGGTTTGCGTTTTTCAACTTCTAGCATTGCGCAAGGCGCGTCAGAGTTGTTTGTCTATGGCACAGCGGTCAAGGTTGCGCCAATATCACAGCAGCAGTATCAAAGCCCGTCAGACAGTATCGATAGCCATGCTACTCAAAATACAAATACTCAGACCCAAGCCGCGCCTGATGACTTACCGCGTTTCAATCCTTTTGGTTAATCCTACAATACGAAAAACTATAATGCTAAAAGCTCCGATGCTTTTTATGATGAGAAACGTGCTATGAATGACTCACTCACGCAAGTGCTCATCAACTATGGGCCGTTTGTCTTCTTATTCGCGGCTGGCTGGTTTTTTGGGTCGCGCCATGAGCGTCGGCATTTGGCACAGCTCACAGTGGCAGAGCAAGCATTGGGCGATATAACAGTTTCAAGTGAACGCTTATACCGTCCAACATTAGCGTCGGGTAGTGAAGGTGAGCTGGTACTGGGTAGTGTCGTTATCGCTCAAGATTATTTCAAAATGATTATCGCTCGCGTACTGAGTGTTTTTGGCAAAAACTTAACTACCTATGAGACTTTGCTAGATCGTGCACGCCGCGAAGCCATCGTTCGTATGCGGACTGAGGCAAAAGCCAAAGGCTACACGCATATCTATGGGTTACGTCTTGAAGTAACCAATGTCAACCAATTAGGCAGTATGGTCGAAGCCATCGCCTACGGTACGGCAGTGATTAGTATTGACCATATTAAACCTACATCTGCTGTAAATCACAAAACCCCCGCTTAAATCATTTCTACTTTATTTTTAAGTGTAAAAACCTATAGTTGACTGACGAGTAGTCAGAAAAATCAAATACATACAGTTTTACAACGATATACTGAATTTTACTGTTCCGTCATTATTTCGGCGCACATAGACGAATAACGTCAAAAAATATTGTCTCAAAAAACAGTACTGTATGAAAAGTATCATATAAAGAGCTGACAACGTCGGTGGCTTTTACCCAAGATATCAGCAGGATTAGCTGATTGAGCATGACGAGGTTGTCATAAACCTGCCCGTGTAAGGGCTCTATCTACAAGGATGTAGTTATGGAAGGTGTTGAGTTAGTCACGTTTGTAAATGCAAAAGTCATTCCCATTAGTATCTTTTTAATTATGATGGGCATGGGACTGTCCCTCGTTACTAATGACTTTAAGAGAGTCGTCAAATACCCCAAAGCAGTTGCAATTGGGTTAACAAACCAGCTGATATTCCTACCGCTCGTTGGCTTTGCCTTAGCAACATTCATGGCACTAGAGCCTGAGTATGCTGTTGGTGTCATGCTATTGGTACTGTGTCCTGGCGGCACAACATCCAACCTGTTTACCTATCTAGCCAAAGGTGACGTCGCGCTTTCGGTCACTATGACAGCCATTGCCAGTGTCATTACTGTATTTACCATTCCTATCGTCCTGAGCTTTTCGCTGGTCTACTTTATGGGCGCTGGTAGTGAGTTTCAGTTGCCAGTGGCTAAGACCATGATCAGCTTAATTGCTCTGACTATCTTACCTGTCAGTATTGGTATGCTGATCAAACGCTATGCCCCCAACGCTGCAGATAAGGGACAGGTTCTGGTTTCTCGTTTTGGTATAATATTTTTGAGCTTCTTAGTTCTATTCTTAAGCTATGTACAACGAGATATTCTTGTAGAAGCCTTAATAGCAACAGGCCCTGTATCATTGATATTAAATGTGTCAACGATGGCGCTTGGTTATTACACCAGTAAATGGTTTGGTCTAAACCCTGCGCAAAGACGCTCGATTACTATGGAAGTCGGCTTACAAAACAGTACGCTTTCTATGTTTATGGCCCTCACGTTGTTAGCCAACTATAAAATGTCGATGACCCCTGCTATCTATACGCTCATTATGTTCTTGACCGCTGGGATCTTGGTCAGAGTCTTTGCTGCCCAGCACAATAAAGCTAAAAAAACTGAGATAGAAAACAGCGTATTGGCAGCACGTAGAACGTAAGGTGTTTAAGATAGCTTTCACAACGCGTTGCTGAACTGGCTAAATGACTGTTTCTAATTAATTGTTTCTAGGTGACTATTTATTGAAGAGCAACTGTCTGTTGAAAAGTAGACAGTTAGCAGAAAATCAGCAATATCTGGTTCAATAAAAAAGCCCATAATCCGCTTTGTATGATGAAGCGATTATGGGCTTTTTTGTTTAACGCCAGTTTTAGCTCAAATCTAAAACCTTCGTCTAACCATGTTTGCTCTTGCTTCGGCAGATTGTTCCTTTACCTTTTCAACCTCAAATAAGAACGTACGGTTTTTGAGTACCGCGACAAACACCACACCGCCGACCGTATTGCCCACCAGTACCACGACCAAAAATACTAAGTAGCGCCAGAGACTGACGGTATTGCCATACAGCAACGCTGAAAATACCTCGATATTGCCAACAATACTATGATGCAAACCTAAAAATCCAATACTACCCGTGATAAGCGTAACCAGTACGATACGGCTAAGCGTGTCACGCGCAGATGTCACCAGCCATGCGGCCACACCCATCATCCAGCCCGCTAGCACCGCGCTACCAAATATCACCCACCACTCAAAACCCAAAATATGCTCAGCATAGACATCAATAGCGTGATCTGTAAACAGGTGCATATGTAGCCCGAGACCAATCATTAATGCTGCAAATATACAGCCGCCAACGATATTACCAGCGATGACGATGCCCCATAGCCGTATGAGTTTATGCAATGGTTCAATCTTATTTAATACAGGTAAGCTTAAGAGGGAGGTCTGCTCTGTGAATAATAACGACTGGCCAATCACCACAATAATAAAGCCAATTGGATATAGTAGTGATGATAGCACCATGGCATAGCGACTCGGTATCACATCATTGAGTAGGGCAAACGCCGATAAAATCATAAAAAAGCTGATGCCAATCTCTAACCCAGCCGTAAAGGCACTGGTAAATAGCGAGCCAAGTGAGCGCTCAAACGTTTCTTTTGCATGGATGACTTGCTCAACCAATATACTGGCATAGCTTTTTGCTTGGCTTAGATTGTCATCACTGGCGACCTTTTTGATGGTTTCTTTATCTTCTTCGCTGATTTCTTCTGGTAGGTCATCGTTTTCTAAGTTTTCGGTGGCTTTGATAGGTTCGTCTACATCACTATCTGGCGTATCGTCTACCTTCTCGTTTACTTCCTTGTCTACCGCGCTCCCTTTAGAAAGGCTATCGCCTTCTTCTGGTATATCGTCATTTTCAGGCACAGGCGTTGTGGTGCTCGCATTTATACGATCATCGTCTGACAGGTTAGCTTTAGAATGAGGGTCATGCTCGGTATCTTGGGACAAAGTTGGCTCGCTAGTTGTAGGCTAATGATTTTGCTGCATAAGTAATCTCTATTATATTTGTCATTATTCTGATTGCTGTTGTTAATTGATTAACAATTTGAGTAATAAATCATCTTCAGGCTTTATAAATTGCCTTATCATCTAACAAAATATGCCTATCTGCGTTAAAATCACTCTATTCATTATTTTCTAATTTTTATATTAGCTTTAATTCAATTAACTTTGATCACATTCAATCAATAAAAGATAATGCCATTATGAGTAACCATAACCTCACTACATCTATTCAAGCGGCCTTAAGCCAGTTAGAGCATGCGTATAATCCTGCGGAAGTTGAAGCAGGCATGTACCAAGGCTGGGAAGAAAGCGGCTATTTTCAGCCGACATTTGATAAAGACGAGTCGTTTTCTATCGCGCTACCACCGCCGAACGTCACAGGCTCGCTACACATGGGTCATGGCTTTAACAATGCGATTATGGATGCACTCACGCGCTATCACCGCATGGATGGTGACAATACGCTGTGGCAACCAGGTACGGATCACGCAGGTATCGCTACTCAGATGGTTGTTGAACGTCGTTTAGAGGCGCAAGGACTCAAGCGCCGTGATATGACGCGTGCAGACTTCATCGATAAAATATGGGAGTGGAAAGAAGAGTCGGGCGGCAATATCACCGGTCAAATTCGCCGTTTGGGCAGCTCGGTTGACTGGTCGCGTGAGCGCTTTACCATGGATGATGGTCTATCCAATGCAGTAAAAGAAGTGTTCGTTCGTCTGTTTGATGACGGTCTCATTTATCGCGGTAAGCGATTAGTGAACTGGGATCCTAAGTTCCAAACTGCGCTGTCTGACTTAGAAGTCGAGAACCATGACGAAAAAGGCAGCTTGTGGCATTTCCGCTATCATTTCACGGATGCAGATTTAACCACTCAAGATGGCAAAAACTATCTGGTAGTAGCGACCACACGTCCTGAGACATTGCTAGGTGACACCGCTGTCGCCGTCAATCCTAGCGATGAGCGTTATGCACACTTAGTTGGCAAAACCATTACTTTACCAATCACGGGTCGCGTCGTGCCTATCGTCGCTGATGATTATGTCGAGAGCGACTTCGGTACAGGCTGTGTCAAAATCACCCCAGCGCATGATTTTAACGATTATGAATTGGGTCGTCGTCATGACTTGCCACTGATTAATATCTTGGATGAGCGCGCCAATATCCTACCAGCGATGGAAGTTTATCCTGATCTGCAGACGCGTGAGCCAGAGCTAGAGACCACGCCTAGCGAGTATGCAGGGCTAGAGCGTTTTGCCGCGCGTAAGTTCCTCGTTGAGCAAGCAAAGGATCAAGGCTGGCTAGAAGACATCGAAGACTACGCCCTAAAAGCCCCACGTGCTGAGCGTGGCGGTACGATCGTTGAGCCATGGTTGACTGATCAGTGGTATGTCGCGGTCAAAGAGCTTGCCAAGCCTGCGATTGATGCAGTAGAAGACGGCAGCATCGAGTTCGTCCCTGCGCAGTACAAAAACATGTACATGGCATGGATGACCGATCTACAAGATTGGTGCATCAGTCGTCAGCTCTGGTGGGGACATCGTATCCCTGCATGGTATGACGATGCGACGAGTGAAATCTATGTGGCCCGTGACGAAGCGGAAGTACGTAGCAAGTATAATCTCAGCGACGATGTAAAACTGCGTCAAGATGATGACGTACTCGATACGTGGTTTAGCTCTGGTCTGTGGACGTTCAGTACGCTTGACTGGGCAGACGTCAACGCCGATCCACGCGTGATGGATACTTTCCATCCAACCAGCGTATTGGTGACAGGTTTTGACATTATTTTCTTTTGGGTCGCCCGCATGATTATGATGACCATGCACTTCGTGAAAAACGAAGACGGCACGCCGCAAGTACCGTTTCAGACTGTCTATGTACATGGTCTGGTGCGTGATGGTAATGGTCAAAAAATGTCAAAATCAAAAGGTAATGTCTTAGATCCAATCGATCTAATCGACGGTATTGATCTAGAAGCGCTGGTAGACAAACGCACCAGCAATATGATGAATCCAAAAGACGCAGCCAAAATCGAAAAGCAAACGCGTAAAGAGTTTCCAGAAGGCATCCCAGCTTATGGTACCGATGCACTGCGCTTTACCTTTACCTCGCTTGCCAGTACGGGTCGCGATATCAACTTTGATCTAAAGCGTGTCGAGGGCTATCGTAACTTCTGTAATAAAATCTGGAACGCCAGCCGTTTTGTCCTCATGAACTGTGTCGATGGCGAAGGCAGTGCCAAGCCTATCGATCAAGCGGCCAACCCTGACGTTTGGGAGCTACCAGAAAAATGGATCATGAGCCGCCTAAACTCTAGTATTGCCAATATCCATCAGCATTTCGCCCAGTATCGTCTGGATATGGTCAGCCAAGATATCTATGAGTTTATCTGGAATGAGTACTGTGATTGGTACGTTGAGCTAGCCAAAGCCAGTTTAAACGATGACTCAGTGTCGGATGAGCGTAAAGCGCAAATCCGCTATGTGCTACTGCATGTGCTAGAGACGGCGCTGCGTTTCACGCATCCAATCATGCCGTATCTGACTGAGCAAATATGGCAGACCATCGCGCCGCTACTGGGTCGCAAAAACACCGACAGCATCGTAGTCGCTGACTATCCACAAACTGACGATAGCCAAATCAGTGAACAGACTGAGGCAGATATGGCGTGGCTACAAGAGCTAATCGCGAGCGTCCGTAACATCCGTGGTGAGATGAAATTGGGTAACGCGGTACGTCTGCCAGTGCTACTACAAAACGTCTCTAGCGATGAAGAAGCGCGCCTATCGCGCATTGCTAATCAGTTCAAAGCGCTTGCCAAAGTCGAGAGCTTAGAGATCGTCAAAGAAGGCGATGAAGTGCCGCTATCATCATCAAGTATGGTCGGTCAGCTACGCGTACTCGTACCGATGAAAGGGTTAATCGATCCAACGGCTGAGCTGGCACGTCTGGATAAAGCGCATGAAAAACTACAAAAGCAAGCTGATGGTATCGCGCGCAAGCTAGGCAATGAAGGCTTTGTCAGTAAAGCACCTGCACAAGTGGTAGAAGCAGAGAAAGCGAAACTGGCTGAGTTAGAAGGGCAGTTGACCGCGATGACGGCGCAGATGGAACAGTTAAAAGCGTTGTAAATAAAGCGTAAATATCTATAGTAATAAAAAACGCTGTCACAATTGTGATGGCGTTTTTTATTGTCAGGATGATGGTCAACAAGATATCTACCTGATGTATCTGAGATGCCTAAATCTAGTTAGCGTCGTCCAAATCTATACTGTTAAAGAGTAGTAATACCCCAATAGCCAAATAGGAATGATTCCTTCGCGTTAAGGGGTGTATATTGCATGCTGTTTTTTTTATTTTTGAGTTTGCTTTACCCATTTGATTTATTTGAAACATTATTTTGAGGGATATTATGTTAGCTGCTTATCGAGATGATACGTTCTTTCTTAGTCGAGCGTTACCTGTGCTGGTTGCTTTAGCGGCTATTTATGGACTGTTGTCATTGCTGTCTATTCCGATCAATGCTGTGGTGTTGGCTATTGTCCTTATGGTTGTATTTTGTCTTATCAAAATTCCTGTTGCAGTCTCTCTGGTCTCAGCGGCTTTGCTAGGCGGTATGCATGCACAAATGGCGTTTCCAGATATCTTGCAAGTATTGAATGACAACTTACTCAGTGGTGCGCAAGTAGGTATGACTTATATCATGGTCGGGGCATTTGCCGTTGCACTGTCGAGGAGTGGAGTCCTTGATTGGGTGGCGCAAAAAATGGCTCGTAGCCTGAATCGTGAAAGTGTTCATGTGCGCAAACAGGTCAAATGGATGCTGTTTATACTGTTCATTGTCGCCTCGTTACTCTCGCAAAACTTGATTCCAGTACATATCGCTTTTATTCCAGTATTGATCCCGCCATTACTTGGATTGATGAATCGTCTGCAAATGGATCGTCGTGCCATCGCTTGTATTTTGGCTTGTGGTATCAGTGCGTCTTATCTGTTGTTACCGTTTGGTTTTGGTGCGATTTATCTCAACGAGATTTTATTAGAAAATTTTAATACGGTGGGTGCGGCCTCTGGGTTTGTTGCCACAGCCAGTATGGCGCCTAAAGCGATGTTTTTTCCAGTGATGGGTATTTTGGCTGGTATGTTGGTTGCTGTGTTTATCACATATCGTAAGCCGCGCATTTATACTGAATCACCAAAACAAGAAACGGCGACATCTACCGATCAAGAAAACATAGAGATAGGCATACAGCCTTTGATTTTTACTGCATTGGCTGTGATAGTGGTGTTGCTGTTTCAAATGTATTTTGATTCGTTGTTTATTGGGGCTATGATAGGGTTTATGATTCTTGGTTTCTCTGGTATCTATCGCTGGCGGGCTCAGGATGATGTCTTTACGCAAGGCGTTCGACTGATGGCTGAAATCGCTGTGATTATTACTATTGCCTCCAGCTTCGGTGCGGTACTGACAGCCACAGGTGACATCGATCCGTTAGTAGCTTCTGCTGCTCAGATGTTAGGTGATAACAAGCTATTCGGTGCTGTCATGATGCTAGTCGTGGGGTTGTTTATCACGATTGGTTTTGGTGATTCATTTGCTTCTGTACCGATTTTGGCACCTATTTATATTCCATTATGTGTGGCGCTTGGTTTTTCTCCATTAGCGACATTGGCTATGCTTGGTGCATCTGCGGCATTGGGTGATGCGGGATCACCTGCGTCTACACTTACGCTTGGTGCGACTGCTGGTTTAAATGCGGATGGACAGCATGACCATATCAAAGACAGTGTGATTCCGACTTTTTTCCATGCCAATATCGGTATGCTGCTGTTTACTTTGGTCGCTGTGGTATGGCTGTTAGGCTAAACGGGCTGAGTGTGAAGGGTGGTTGACGGCGATGACGGAGCAGATGGAGCAGTTAAAAGCGTTGTAAATAAAGCGTAAATATCTATAGTAATAAAAAACGCTGTCACAATTGTGATGGCGTTTTTTTATTGTCTACTGTTTAGTTCTCTAATCAACTTTTGGCGCTGCAAAATACTGAATATTTGTGTGCTATTATCTATATCCTACTGAGATTAACTCAAATATATCTTCAGTAAAGCACTTGTAGAAGTAGTCGTTATTGAGGAAGCTAAAAGGTCATCTGACTGTGCTAACAGCGCATCTAGAAAAGATAAAGTCGCTGTGGCCTAAATTTATATTTGATTGATAATTAACATTTGAGGACTAATTGCTTTGAAGAATATAGTAATAGATACAAGTTGTATAGCAAAATTCACGTGTGGAAATGCTAACTATAAAGCCATGAAAAGATTAGTTGAAGCTGAAGAAATCAGAGTCCATGTCCCCTATGTTGTTAGAAGAGAGTTTGAAACGCAGAAAGAGATAGAAGCCCAAAAGTTATATAGTGAATCTCTCAAAACTTTGAAAGCTTTAAGCAATAGGTTTCATGAAATAAGCAATATAAAAGGTGTTATTAGTAATCTAGAAAGTGCTGAACGTAGTATTTTAGATTCCGTGAAAGCTGATAATGAGGAGTTTTTCGATGGTTTGAGCTCAAATATAAAGGATATTAGCTCGGAGCAAGCTTTAAAAGCAATGGAAGCGTATTTTGGAGGTAACCCTCCATTAACAAATAAAAAGGATAGACAAGATATTCCTGATAGTTTCATTTGCCAATCAATCCAATCTATTAAGAGCGATGAAGATATAGATTCATTAGTAGTCATAGCTAATGATAATAAAATAAAGAACACTTTCACAGGTCAAGAAGGCTATATTGTTTTTAGTTCTCTAAAGGAATTTTTGAGTAATGAAGAAATGCAAGCTATCTTAGCTAATATTGATACCTTAGAAAGTCTTAGAGATAATCCGTTAGGCTTAATTTCAAGGCTTGAAAATAATAATGCAGTAATAGTAGATTACTTATCCAGTGCTGTAGGAGAAGCGGTTCATGGTAAGACTATAGAAGGACCTTTGATACCTTCTGATGATCATGAAGCTACAATTAGTAAATATTACGAAGGAATAGATATAGAGTTTGATTACACTGATATTATTCATTATGGTAATAATCAAGTAGGTATTAATTTTGCATCAGATTTATGGGTTACCGCAGACTTTTACATAAATAAGTCTGACTATTATGCAAATGAATATGATTTTTCTATAGATGATTGGAATGATCATTACTATCTAGCTGAAAGTGAGTTTCTTGTAAAAGTGACAGGTGTAGCTTCAATAAAGCTAAATAGTGATGACTTAGATGTTAAAGAGATAAATTTGATAGATAGCGATGAATTAGAAGATCATCTTAGCGATTACTATAGTGAGGCTATCATAAAGATTGAGTCGATAGATAGTTTAGAATTGATAGATATAGAGTAATAAATATTAATTTACCTCAGACAGAAAAATCGCTCCAACTCATGCTGTGAGCGGTTTTTTAATGTCAGTAATTAGTCTATTATTTTCAAAGAAATAACACGCTAACGTAAGGAATACCATGAACCATCTCACCGTCGGACAACGCTCGCCTTTAAGCAACCTTGCTATTGACGATAGCGCACCCATCACACTCAAGTTTACTCGTCAAAGTCCAATAGAGATGGACATCAGCTGCTTTGCCTTAGACGCAGCGGGCAAACTGATCAACGATGATTACATGGTATTTTATAATCAGCCAACCTCTCCGTGTGGGCAAATCAAGCTCACCCATTACGAGTCGCAGCCAACGGCGAGTAAAGGCATCCAAGCCGAGTTTGAAGTTAATTTATCCAAATTGGATGCGAATATAGACAGCTTATTTTTTGTATTATCAGCCGATACGCCGCTCAATCAAATTCAATCGTTAGAGATTGGCCTTTGGCAACAGTCGCAAAAGGCACAGGCAGAGTATCAAGCAGCAGACTTTGCTCAGCAGCAAGCCAGTATGCTGATGCAGCTTTATCGTAAAGGCGGTGTGTGGCGAGTATCTAACGTCGCGCAAGGCTTTAATGGTGGACTTGCCGCCATCGTCCAGCATTTCGGTGGTGATGTAGAAGAGGACACTACGCAAGCAGCAGATGTAACGGCAACGCCAGTTCAAGCAAAACCGTCGCTCGAAAAGGTTATGCTAGATAAAGCGCCAAAACTGGTCAATCTCGCCAAAAAAGCTACGGTATCACTTGAAAAACGCCAATTGCAGCAATTAACCGCAAAGGTCGCGTTGGTGTTAGATGCCTCAGGCTCAATGAACAGACAGTACAAAAAAGGCCGCGTGCAAGAGGTGGTCAATCGCATATTGCCATTGGCAGTAAACTTTGATGATGACCAAGCGTTAGACTGCTGGGCGTTTGCCCGAGATCCGCAGTATTTGGGCGAGATTGGGCTGAATAACTACGACGGTTTTATTAAAAACGCTCATGGCGGCTGGCGCAAATGGGCACTTGGCCCGCGCATCAACAATGAAGCAGAAGTCATGAAAGCGGTGACGGAGTTTTATCAAAAGGACGGCTTGGATGTGCCTGTCTACGTGCTATTTATCAGTGATGGCGGAGTGAATGACAATCGCGGTATCACTAGAGTTATGACGGAAGCGGCGAAACTACCGATATTTTGGCAGTTTGTGGGCTTAGGTGGTCGTGGTTATGGCATCCTCAAAAAACTAGATGATATGGAGGGGCGTGTGATTGATAATTGTGATTTCTTTGAACTCGATGATTTGGACGATATCAGTGAAGAAGCCTTGTATGAGAACATGCTAGAAGAGTTCCCAAGCTGGCTAAAAGAAGCCAAGCAACTTGGTATAGTTACTTCATTATAAAAGTATTATTGCGTCATCACTCGATTGCCTTGTACTAATTTTAAATTGAACGGATCATATCGTGTAGCAATAATCTGATTATTTGATTATCGCCGTTTAATTATTACTGACTAAAAAACCGTCATAGCAGATACGATGGCGGTTTTTTATTATTTAAAATATCTTATTTTCTAAAATAGCTTAACGTATAAAATATTTACAGTGCCCACAGAGATTGATACTGCTCGTCAGTCAATGTCACGATATCGATTTCGGCCAGCATTTCGCGTAGGTCTTGCCATTTACTTGCATCAGGCGTGATCGGCGTGATCAATCTGCCCAGCGTATTATCAATGATGGCATCCATCAGTGCATCGGCTTCGGTTTTACTATAGTCGTAATACATACGGTGGGCAGCATCTGAATCATTTTTGCACAGCTCAGTCATCTGGCTGGTCACTTGGATAAAGGTATCTATTGCTTCCTTTTTCGCGGTATAAATTTCATCAGTCGTGAGGATTTCTAACGCCGAAAAGTTAGGATAAGGTGACAGATTCTGATCAATAAACGTAAAGTCCAACCTTTCATGAGTGGCCTCAACGCCCTCAAAGTTATAAAAGCACAGCCATGCACCATCGAGGCTTGGGTCTTCTTGCAGGTTTTTTATATGATAGAAGTCTTTTTGTACAAAGCTCACATTATCACGGCTGATAGCAAAGCCGTTTTTCTTGGCATAGCGGGCCAATATCTCAAAGCCAATACGATTGGTCTTTTCTTCTGCAGCAGGAGTACAGATGCGAATCGGCTGATTGTTCTTGAGTTTATCCATGCTGGACTGCTGCATCAATATGCCACCATCGGTCTCAAAAAAGCAGCCAAGCGCACGTAGATTAGGCGCGTAATGCTCAAACAAATGGATAGGCTCATTTACATGCAGATCGATGCTTTGGTTCTGTAATTCAGCAAAGCCATCATAATGGTCATCAGGCTCGATAATGGTGATATCCAGACCTGCTTGCTCATATGCGCCCGTGGTTACCCCAGCGATAAAAGGCAAATGATCGGGGTTTAAAAACCATTCGAGAGTTAGAGTAAGTTTGGTGGTTGGCTGCATGGTTGTTTCCTTTTTTGAGTATGGAAAACAATCAGACTGATACTATTAAAGTAAAACAAGAAAGGCCAAATAAGAGAGGTGACGTCTCGATGCTAATTATCAGGTGCTTAACGTTCGATATGTTTGGCACCAGTACAACATCTATAGACTGTTCTTACTTGTAGACTTTTTAAGGCGTGTCGCGCTTGTTTCCTACGTCAGTGCTAACTGCTTCAGGTTCACGGGTATGTCTCAGCGATGATCTGGGCTGTATTTACAGCGTTAAATCAAAGCACCCCGACAAGATTGATTGGTACTATATTATTTTTAAGCAATACTGCGGCTGAATCGTACTGCTAATGGCTATTATCGATAATCGATAGCTACTGCGTCATCATAGACGACTTATAAGAGGTGATGCAAGTATGTATGGCATGGTAATGGTAGGACATCACAAGATAGGTAGTGGCTTATATTCGATAGCCGCCTTTTATAACAGGTTGTTATGACAGCTCCTGTTGATAGCGGTTAGTAATAGTCAGCTCTGCTACAAGTATTGATAGAAGAACGCCATACTTCTGGTTAATGCATTGTTTTTCGCTAATACTTACCAAATTACTCACTAGATATACGCATCGATAGCAAAAACGCCATATAAGTTGTCTTGTACAGTTTGTCTGACTACGGCATGCTATGCCTCGTGCAGTCATCATTCTTAGGTGGCTCACTACTGGCACCAACGACCACTTTTCCAATGATATGAAATCTATGACCAATAATAAAAAAGTATTCTATTACCGACCGAAAACCGATCAATCCAAGCATCCGATGTTGCGTTGGACATTTGTGATACTTGGCTGGGTGTTTTTTATATTGGGTCTTATCGGGATACTATTACCTGTCATGCCTACCGCGCCGTTTATTTTGCTAGCAGCAGGGTGCTGGGCACGCAGCTCTCGACGTTTTCATTTTTGGCTGATCAATCACAGATACTTTGGCAAATTCGTCCGAGATTGGGAAGAGAGACATGCCGTTCCACTGTATGCCAAGTGTTTAGCGACTATCATGATGGCAGCATCGACCATCATGTTATTTTATCGATTGCCTGCTGATATGATGTGGATGGCATGGCTGGTAGCCGCTGTTTGTAGTGGGGTTGCGATATATTTGTTCCGTTTACCAAATGCTTAAATTCGTTGCAATTTGGGCAAAAATTGATCAATAAAGGGCTTTAGTTACACGAAACATGAGATAAGACTTGCGATACTAGGATGTTCGACTTATAATATGCCCAAGCTTAAGAGCAGTTCTGCACCAAATCATTACCTCGTAGTATTAGTTATAATCCTTCGTTTTAATATTTATCGTTCAGTAGCTATTTGCAAGCGTTACCGGTCACTAGACCATTAATAAATTTAAAAGTAGGATTATATTATGTCAGACGTTCAAAAAGGTACAGTTAAGTGGTTCAACGAAGCTAAAGGCTTTGGTTTCATCGCTCCAGAAAACGGCGCAGACGTTTTTGCTCATTACAGCGAAATCACTGGTTCAGGTTTCAAAACTTTGGCTGAAGGCCAAGAAGTTGAGTTCACTGTAACTCAAGGCCAAAAAGGCCCACAAGCACATAACATCGTTGCTATCTAATTTGTCCTTATAGACAGATAGATAAATAGATGTAGAAAAGCGAACCTACGGGTTCGTTTTTTTTCGTCTATGATTTAGTATTTAAAGCCTTGGTGTTTAAAGTATTAAGTTTAATGCTAATTCAGGATTAAAAGTTTGAGCCAATCATACTGGACTAAATGATAGATATAAAAAGGCCTCCGACTGTAAATAGTTGGAGGCCTTTCGTATTCAGTGATGGGGTAAAAAGCTGAGAATGGTCAGACAGATTATTATATAAAGCTGATGCCAATATTAATCAGACCACCGCCCAGTATCAACCAACCAAACATAATAGCACCTAGGATAAGCGGTTTAACACCAGCTTGCTTAATTGCGCTCAGATGTGTGGTTAGACCTAATGCAAACATAGCCATCGTAAGTAACACATCATCTAGCATAACCATACTGTGTACGATGCTCTCAGACATTGGCACCCAAGTATGTATCAATACAATACCAATAAAGATAAATGCGAACCATGGTACTTTTACCTGTTTGACTCGGGTCATAAACGATGTGGTCTCGTCTTTATCATTACTTTCTTTGACAGGTGCATTATTAACGGTGCGATCCTTAGTTAATGCGAAAGACAGCACGAGTAAGAAAGGCGCAAGCATCATAACGCGTATCATCTTGGTTACGACAGCAGTATCACCAATCTCGGTATTGATGGCATTACCTGCGACCACGACTTGCGCCACCTCATGTACGGTTGAGCCTGTGTACATACCGTATTGCTGGGCGCTTAGCCAAGGCTGTAACCAGCCAAGGTGATACAAAAAAGGATACAGCAACATTGCGATAGTGCCAAAGACCACGACAGTTGCCACAGCAATAGTGACCTTATGCGCTTGTGCATTGACCACTGGCTCTGCGGCGATGACGGCTGCAGCTCCGCAAATACTCGCCCCTGAGCCAATTAGAATAACGGTTTCTTTATCGACTTTTAACCATCTAGTACCTAACCAATAGGTCAGCAGAAAGGTCGACGTTAGTACGAGCGCATCGGTCATAATCGCTGGCATACCAACGCTAGCAACTTGGGTCATCGTCAGCTTAAACCCATAGAACATAATCGCAAGGCGTAGGATTTGCCCCTTTGCAAAGCAGACGCCGCCGTTTAAACGTTCAGTGAATCTAGGGTAAATGGTATTGCCCAAAATCATACCTAGCAATATCGCTAACGTTAAAGAGGATAAACCGACGATACGTCCGTTTGACCATACATCTAAACTGCTGTCCAACCATAAGCAAAACAAGCTACCCATCAGAACGACTAGCAATCCCGCTACGTGACGGTGATTAGGAGTATAGTTGTGAACAGAGTTACTGACTGTTTGGACGAATGTATGCATAGTGCGGCATCCTATTACTTATATTAAGATAAGCATAAGCTTATGAATAAACAGTATAAGCCCACTGTTTTTATAATAAAAACAGATTAATAAGATATAAACTATCGATTTTTTAGGTTAATATTTGTTGTGAAATTCGATATACCATGCATGAGCATCAAAAAAGACATACCTAACGAATAAGACAGATGAAAAATTGACATAAAGCAATATAAGGCATTTTCAATAACATGAAAAAATCTGTGCAGACATTGCCAAAAATTACGCTTAAGCAGCTCGCTGTCTTTGTCAGTATTTATCAAACAGGCAGCACCAGTCGTGCTAGTGAGGAGCTGCATTTATCACAATCAGCAGTTAGTAGCGCACTGACAGAGTTAGAGTCCAGACTACAGATGCCGCTATTTGAGCGCGTTGGCCGTCGGCTCAATCAGCATCCCAATGCTCATCCTATTTATATACAAGCACAGGCTATTTTGGGGCAGTCACTCACGCTTGAGCATTATCATCAGTATCAAGCAGGACAGATTCATATCGGCGCCAGTACCACTATCGGTAACTATGTGCTGCCGTCGTTGCTTGGCAAGCTATATGAGGCGCTACCCGATGCCAATGTCGATATGTATATTGCCAATACTCAAGAAGTGGTGAGCGAGGTTGAGCAGCTAAATATCGATATCGCACTAGTAGAAGGTATGCCGCGTCCGATAGATATGAAAGCTATTGAGCAGCGTGAGTGGCGAACCGATACGCTGATGATATTTGCCAAGTGTGATAGCAAATGGCTAAAGGATGTTGCTACCTATAACGAAGATGAAAAGTGCTATCAGCTGACCATTAACCAGCTAGCGCAGTTACCGTTACTGGTACGCGAGGCAGGATCAGGCACACGGCAGATTATCGATGAGCAATTACTAAAATATCTACCCAATGCAGAGGTGGTAAAGGCGATACATCAGTCTGAGGCCATCAAACACATGGTAAGTGCAGATATTGGACTGGGTTGTCTATCGCAGCATGTGATTGAGACAGAATTGGCGACAGGTGAGCTAGTACAAGTAAATGTGGCGGGAATCGACCTATCAAGGACATGGTGGTTGGTCTGGCATAAAGCCCGTCACCAAAGCCCCATCTGGCAAACCTTTATAGATATCATTCAATAAGATTAAACGATCAATCTAAAACGACAGACAATAAAAATGCCGCGTTAAAAGTGACACGGCATTTTTATGTTTAAGATGTTTTCTGGGAGCATCAGACAATTAAAGCGTGTTTTTTTATTCTGGAACAGGTTTGTCCAGTCTAACCACAAAGCTGTCGCAAGGTACATTGGGTAGTATATTATCGGCAGTTGCGCCACTGATCCATGCAGCAATACCGGTACGCTTGTGACGACCGATGACCAATAGATCGACATCGTGTTTATGACAGTAGCTGACGATACCTTCGCTACTAGAGATAGCAGTCGTGACTTCTGATGTTGCTGCATTTAGCTGATTGCGTTCAAGGAACTGCGCCAGCTTGGCACGCGCCTCTTGGCAACGCTCATCATCAATCTCATCATATAGGCTAGAGGCAGGCACCAGCTCATAGCCGAAGCCAACCATGGTGTCTTTGACAATATGTAAAACAGATAGCTTAGAGCCTGGACGGTTTTCGACGATGCGCTTGGCCTTTTGGGCGACTATATCGGCATCAGAGAGTAAGTCGGTAACCAGCAAAATATGTTCGTAACTCATAGCGTATTCCTCATGTCAGATAGTATTTACTATAGCACTACTCTAGGGCACTGTTAAGTGAAGCTTGTCGTCTTTTGTGGTCTACCAAGACCAGTTATTACAGTCACCGTAAATGACCAGCTAGATTGAATATATAGCATGCGACAAACATCGCTCATTATTCTGGTATAGGCTCATCAAGTCGAACAACCAAGCTGTCGCAAGGGGCGTTGGGTAGTATACTGTCGGCGGTTGCTTTTACCAACCACGCGGCGATACCATGACGCTCGTGGCGACCAATAACCAGTAAATCGACGTTTTTTTCATGACAATAATCAACGATACCTTTGCTATTAGAAATGGCGGCTGTCACTTCATAGTTGGCGGCTTCTAGCTGATTGTACTCGAGAAATTTTGCCAGTTTAGTCCGTGCTTCTTGCCATTTCTCACCATCGACATCACCTGAGAGTCTCGAAGCAGGTACCAGCTCATAACCAAAGCGTACCATGTCATCTTGGACAATATGCAGCACAGATAATTTGGCATCAGGAGAGCCTGCGAGAATACGTTTGGTTTTTAGCGCTACTTCATCCGCGTCAGGAAGTAGGTCGGTCACCAGTAAAATATGTTGGTAGCTCATAAAAAGCTCCTTTTAGGTAGTTAACTTTATATTAACAGCGCGAACTATCTTCGTTAAGTGTAAAAACCACAATAAAAGTATGGTTATTGTTAAATTTGCCGTGCTAAGTATTCAATGAATAAAGTTAATAGCAGCATAGATTATTGCATGGCTGCTGCCTTGACTTATCCATGTCGCAGCCCCACTAATAGCGCTAAGCCAACTCTTTTTTAGCCAATTTATTACTCTATTTTCCCTGATAGACAGGGCTCTATACGCATAATAAGCGATAAGGATAACTATGACGGACACGCCATTTACTGCTGATTTAACGTTGCATCCAGCATTTGAGTTAATTGAGCATCGCCATATTGAGGCGCTATCGATGGATGTGCTGATCAGTCAGCATGTGAAAACAGGAGCGATGCATTATCATCTGGCACACCCAAGTGATGAAAATGCGTTTTTGGTTGGCTTTCGCACCCAGCCAATGGACTCAAAAGGTGAGGCGCATGTCTTAGAGCATGTGGCCTTGTGTGGTTCGAACAAGTTCCCAGTGCGTGATCCGTTTTTCTCAATGATTAAACGCTCATTAAACACGTTTATGAATGCGATGACTGCCGCCGATTGGACTGCGTATCCGTATGCGACGCAAAACAAAAATGACTATTTTAACTTGCTCGCTGTGTATCTTGACGCGTCATTTTTCCCAAATATCCATCCGCTCGACTTTGCGCAAGAAGGTATTCGCGTCGAGCTTGATGAAAACGACAAGCCGCAGTTTAAAGGTATTGTCTTTAATGAAATGAAAGGCGCGATGAGCGGCGAGATTGATCAGCTATACCATACGGTAGCGCATCATCTGTTCCCAACGACGACCTATCACTATAATTCAGGCGGCGATCCTGCTGATATCCCTGACTTGACGCACACTGAGCTGACTGAATTTCATCAGAGCCACTATCATCCGTCGAACAGCGTCATCATGAGTTTTGGTAATATCCCTGTTGCTGAGACGCAAGCGAAAATACATGAAGATGCTTTAACTCAGTTTGAAGCCGGTAAAAAGCACGTATCGCGTCCAGAGCAGCGTTTGTCTGCGCCAGTGAGTGCGGTCGATACTTATACTGCGGATGAAGCAGGGCCAGATCAAACTCATCACGTAGTTGCTTGGTTATTACCGTCGATTACTGATCCTAAGCAGCGCTTAGCATTACGTTTGTTAGAAGGCGTATTAATTGAGCATGCAGGCTCGCCATTGCGTGCTTATCTTGATAGCCATCCACTGGGTAAAGCGCCAAGTCCGCTATTAGGGCTTGATGACAGCCATTATGAAATGGCCTTTTATACAGGTCTGCGTGGTTCGAACCCTGAGCATGCCGAAGCAGTAGAGCAGGGCATTATTGACTTACTGACTGAAGTAGCCAATTCACCAGTTGACGACGAGACAATTGAAACCATTCTGCATCAGATTGAAATTGATCAACGTCATATCGGCGGCGATAGCATCCCTTATGGTCTAAACCTTATGCTAGAAGGCTTTAGTACGGCTATTCATGATGGTAATCCTATCGACGTATGGGAAGTAGACGAGCATCTACAGTGGTTACGCGAGCAAGTAAAAGATGAGCAATGGTTACCGAGTTTAATCAAAACGCATTTATTAGATAATCCGCATCGTGTGCGCGTAACGATGACTCCTGATAGCGAAAAAACAGCACGTTTGGCAGCAGCTGAGCAGACGCGCCTTGACACTATCGAGATGGATTTGACTGCTGATGATAAAGCTATCTTAAAGCAACAAGCTTTAGACTTGGCAGCACGTCAAGCCGCGCCAGATGATTTGAGCTTATTGCCAAAAGTAGGTCTGGAAGACGTACCAACGGATATTAGCTTTAAAGCAGGTACGCAAAAGCAAGTGCGTCTGAGCGGACAGGACAGCACGCTATTTGAATATGAAGCTGGTACCAATGGCATCTATTACTATCAAGTGATCGTCCCGCTTACTGAGGTAATTGGCAATACGAGTGCAGATGAGTTGCCAGCCAATGATGTGATTAATCATCCATTGCTGCCTATTTATTTAAGTCTACTGTCTGAGTTAGGTACTGATTCACTTAGCGCTCACGAAATGCAAGCCAAGCAAGCGGCGCATTCTTCTGGTGTGACCGCACGTATTAGCCAACGTACCAACGTCGATGATAGCCAAGCGATTAGCAGTTATTTTGTTGTGGCAACGCGTGCGCTGAATCGTAAACCTGAAGCGATTGACCTGCTCAAAGAAGTGATGGAGCACAGTATCTTCTCTGAACATGATCGTATCAAAGAGATCTTACAACAGCGTCAAGCAGGTTGGCAGTCAAACCTTGCTGGTTCAGGGCATTCATATGCGATGCAAACGGCTAGTCGCGGTATGAGCCGCCAATCGCAGTTGGAATATGTGCGCAGTGGCTTACCAGCATTGAACGCACTTAAGGACTTTTTGGCACATGCCAATACTGACGATGATCAATGGGATCAACTGGCAACGAGCTTGATGGACTTACATCAACGCCTGATCAGATTGCCGAAACATGCCGTTATTATCTGTGAAGCAGAGCAAACCGAACGCTTAAGTAGCTTGATCGTTGATAGCTGGAAAGACAGCCAAGCGTCAACCGCTGCTAATGACTTAACAAATGCGGTAGCAAATATCCCAAGCGAGTTTGCAAACCTGCAATTAGATACTGCTCTAAATGGCGTGACTGATGCAGTCAAAGCATTAGAAAATGGTGTGACGCTCGATGTTGAAGACTTGGCATGGTTAGTGCCCACCAACGTCTATCATAATGCCAGTGCTTATACTGTACCTGCAGCTGATCATCCAGATACTGCTGCACTTATGGTATTAGCGCCTTACTTACGTAACGGTTATTTGCACAGTGCGATTCGTGAGCGCGGCGGTGCCTATGGCGGCGGTGCAGGTTATGATGCCAATGCTTGCGCCTTTAAGTTCTTTAGCTATCGTGATCCGCAATGCGCTGAGACCTTTGCTCACTTTGATGATAGTATTGAATGGCTATTGAACGAACCACAAACTGATGAGCAACTGGAAGAGGCTATCTTAGGTATTATCTCAGGTATGGATAAGCCAGGTTCTCCAGCAGGTGAGGCGATCAAAGCGTGTTTTGCGAATTTGCACCATCGCGGTGCTGATTGGCAACGTAAAATGCGTGCATCAATCTTGGCTGTGACGGTCGCTGATTTACAGCGTGTTGCCAAGCAATACCTGCAAGGCCAAAAGCATGTACGTGCGGTACTAGCGCCTTATGATAAAGAAGAGACAGTAAAAGGTCTTGGTTTTGAAGTTTGTAGAATAAAGAGCTAAGACAATTAGATCTGTTCTTGATTAAAAGTTAAGTCCAAAAAAGCCAAGCATGATGCTTGGCTTTTTGCGGTTAGGTAGTTGATTAAAACCGTTTGATACTCAAATCTTTGCCAATTTTATCTTGATGAATCGGGAATTCAGACAGCTCATTGAACTGCTTGCGATCTGCAAAGTAGCTTTTTAAAGTAAGGCGAATAGCTTCAAATGCAAGTTTATCCCACGGGATATTTTCTTCACTAAATAATGCGCATTCGAGACTTTCTGACCCAGTACCATACGCACCGTCTTTTAGATCGGCTAGGTAGATAGAGTAGATTTGCCCAATATCTGGCAAGTCATAAATGCAGTATAAATGTGGATGCAGCACCACCGCATCGGCTTCCTCGTAGCTCTCTCTCGCTGCGCCTTCAGCCATGGTTTCGCCATTCTCCATAAAGCCTGCAGGTATTGTCCATAGGCCATATTGTGGCTCAATAGCACGGCGACAGAGTAATACTTTATTTTCATGGACGACTAGCGATCCACAGATAACTTTTGGGTTTTCGTAGTGAATATAGTTGCAATTTGGACATACCAAACGCGGCATATTATCCGTAGGTGGGATTTTTCGTTCTGCTTCATGACCGCATTGGAGGCAATAGTGCATATTAACTACCTTGTTATAAAAGTTATTGTGTATGATGTTTTTTATAGACTATAAGACCTATATTTTGAGGTGTCAGTGTCGTTGTTTTAGGTTAAGTCAGATTTAAGAGTGATGAAACAAATACTGTACGCAGTAGATTAATCAAACCTGACAATGTAACTCATTTAAACATGCCTAATTTAAACGTATCTAATGTAGATGTACCTGACTTATATGAGCTCAACTATATAATATATTATTCTAAAAAACAGCCATCGTCTTAAGATAGCACATATTATCGACGGACAGAATCACGATAACAGTAACGTATCATTTTACAGAGAGGCTGGCTATAATTTATTAAAAGTGCCGTTATTGAGCATTGATAAGCAATGAGTCAGTCACATAAATAGCATGCAGCTACTATTATATTGCGCTAGTCTAGTGAGTGGTCAGTAGTTATTGAGACCATAGCTACTAAAAAATCATATAGCTAAGAAAGATAGATATATCGTTGATTTTGTTTGGTAGTCGTATTTTTAATGAACAAAGACAAGAACGATGCTATTGATACCATTTAATAATGATAAAAACATAGGGCAATTATAATGTTATCCCCTTCGGAGGCTGTGAGTTTCGATAATCTATCAGTCGCTGTACCTAGTTTTATTCGACATCCGACGCTTCGTCAGTTAGCTGAACGAGTGCAACATGAGACTCTAAATACGCTGACCAGTCCAGCGATGTATGAGGCCCGGAACACCTCTCATAGTAGCCGTGTTTTAGACAGTCTGTATCAGACACCGATTGCCGATGCCTCAATATTAGTCGCCATTACCCATGAGCGTAGGCCTAAACTACTACTGACACGCCGCGCCGCCCATATGAACAGTCATGCTGGCGAGGTATCTTGTGCTGGTGGTAAGTATGAGATAGGGGATGGCAATAACGTCGTGACTGCATTGCGTGAAGCCTGTGAGGAGACAGCGTTACCACCTAACAAAGTCCAATTACTTGGTCAATTGCCTATTCAAACTTCAAAAAGTGGTTTGAGCGTACGTCCAATCGTGGCACTCATCGCTCCTGGTCTAATACTCGTACCTGAAGTTGGAGAAATATCACGTATTTTTTGGGCTGATTTTGAGTCACTAGTTACTCAACCAACTGTAGAGTATGAAGTTGAGTATAAAATGCAAGAAGAAATCGCGACCCTCCTAACACCTAGCTGGCAGGTCGAGGGTGAGACGGTTTGGGGACTAACAGGACGTGTGATTGCAAACCTACTAGAAACAGGCTTTGATCGACAGCTAGAGTGGTATTACCGCGTAGCAAATAAACGCTGATAGATGTTATCTACTTAACACCGTTATCTACTTATAATAATCATCATTTTTCTTAAGCCACCAGTTCATATTATCTTGGCGTCTGGCGCGGAATGCCTCTAGCTTATGAGCAACGGACGCATTACGCTGACGTGCAGTATCGAGCGCAAAAAGAATTGGCACTGAGGACAACACACCAAAGCGTATCTTTGATTTTGGTAAGTCTAGCCCATCGCCAATATCATCACCGACCAAGGTGCGAGTGACACTTGCGTTGACCATTTCCACAAAACGCCCACGGCGATTGTCTTCACCCATTAGCTGGCGAGGTAAATCATGCAATGCTTTTGCCAATGGTTGACCCATCTTAAAATCTAGCTGCTGTATTGATAGATACGTATAGAGCCACTCCCAACACGCGGCTTCATTTTTTGGTAAACGATCTAGATCAACACCCATCCAATAACTGGCAAGATTCCATAGGTGTAAGATACCTTCGGCTTCTTCTGTACTAATACGCGCGCCTAGCAATCGTAGGCCACGCATAATCAGTAATGAGAATTGCAAATGGGTGGCAATCATATCGGTTTGATTGATAGGGATGCCCCAATAGTC
The DNA here is from genome assembly GCF_052376195.1 of Psychrobacter sp. AOP7-B1-25. Taxonomy (NCBI): domain Bacteria; kingdom Pseudomonadati; phylum Pseudomonadota; class Gammaproteobacteria; order Moraxellales; family Moraxellaceae; genus Psychrobacter; species Psychrobacter sp. AOP7-B1-25. The sequence goes on along the minus strand of NZ_JBQSVK010000003.1, from coordinate 228,598 downwards.
GGTATTCCAACTACCGTCAGGGTTATGATGTTGCTCGGCATTTGGTATCACGCCTGTAGCAGCATTACCCTTTCCTTTGAGTAGTTTTTGCCGTACTAAGGTGTGTATCTGACGCACCTGAATAGATTGACGCCAGCCCTCAGAACCGATAGCTAGCACTTGCTCGATAGGTTTGTGTTGGTTACGTGTGTTTGTATCGGATGAAGGGTGTTCAGACACGGCTAAGATATAGGCATAAGTACGCATCAATCGAGGTAGTGCATCGTGCATCAGTGCGCCCGTCTGAATGAGCGGTAGAGAAAGAGCAGGAATGCTATAGCCTGCCATCAGGGCCACATTACGCAGTAGCCAAATGAGCATTAATGGATAGCGGCGGTAGGCAACCGCGCCTATCTGAGCAAGCTTGGGGTCGAACCAGTCGGGATGGCTGCTAAATTGCTCAGTGAGCGCGCTAAATGAGAGATTGGTTATAAGGTCGTTATTTAGACTATTACTTAAATTGTCACTTAAACGGTTACCGAGAATATTATGTTGTAAAGGCTTTGCAAATTTTATATTTTGAGCAGCTAACGCGTCTGCGAGTGGGTCACCAGTATCATAACCTGCCACGATTTCATCAAGTAGAGCAGGTGAGATCGTAAAGTCTTTTGGTAATAGATAACGCTTAATTCGCTTTAAAACTTGTAAGTCGCTATGGTCATTGATATCAGTGGTACGTCCATGACGCTGATAGGCATTCGATGACTGGAGGTCAGGTTTGTCAGTTGGAGTACTTGCCGTATTGATGATTTTTTTATCCATAGTTATCAAGTACCATTTTCAGAGTGAAAGCGCGCTTTAGAGTGTAAAACTTGCATTACTATAGCTGTTCATCATAATCATTCATAAAAATTATTGGACTGATTCAACAAGTTCAATTGCTGTCGCGTCGCTTGAATACGGCGTTTAGTATTACGAATCTCATCAGACAGCGATAGTAGCCTTGCACGGGCTTCTTTTTCATTAGTAAAATCGAGCATTTCGCCATTTTCTAACTTATCGAATTCTGATTGATAAGTATCTAAAAGGCGATTATCTTCGTCCAACTGACTGTCTAAAGCGTAGTAATCTAGACCTTTTCGATTAGCTGATCGTAATGTATCGACCATAGTGATTGGGCAAACGTTGTTTAACTGACGACCACGTCTGCCAATATTGTAGGCATTACTGATAGTACAGTATTGCTGTAGACCAAGCTTGCGACCACGTTCCCACGCTTGATAGTTAGGTGTGACACTGGCTTTAGCGCAGGCTTTGGTATGGGACGCTAAGCGGTCCGAATGGTAACCTGCGACGCCATCGTTATAACCGATAGTTTGCCAGTCACCGACGAGACATTCTTGCTTTGATAGTGTTGCGCAGCCTGCTAACAGATAAATGCTACCGAAAACAGACAATCCTAATGCCAGATGACGTACAACGCGGTGTATAGGTCGGTACACGATCAGCTCCGATAGCTATGACAATTATGAACGCAAATAAATGATGCTAGCAATCAACTACATTATGCAGCTTTGTGATTGATTGCTAAGTCACTTGTAGATATCTCGATAACGCACACATGAACAAAATAAAGTAACTTATAAGCGGTATTGCGATTCAGCAGTACTACTATAAGCTACTCTCAACTCCATTAATGCGGACGAGTCAAATCGACTGATGTACTGCTAATATTGTCTTTCAAGCTTACTTTCAGCATGATGTAACCCGCGATACCAGAGACGATTGAACCCATGATAATGCCCAAGCGCTCATCAAACATAGTGGTTTCGCCAGCGAAAGCCAAGCCACCGATGAACAAACTCATGGTGAAACCAACACCGCATAATAATGCTGCGCCATATATTTGCTTATAGTCCATCCCTTTTGGCATAGTAGATAGACCAAGTTTAAAGATTAACCAGCACATGACCATAACGCCTACCTGTTTACCGATGAATAGGCCTGCAGCGATACCTAGCGGAACTGAGTGGAATAGCTCGGCAAGCCCTGCACCTTCAAGTGAGATACCCGAATTGGCAAAAGCAAATATTGGTAAAATACCAAAGGCGACAGAGTTATGGAGATCGTGCTCTAGCTCCTCTAGCGGAGAGTGCTCAGGATCAGTGCGGTCAAACATAGGAATAAATAATGCTAATACCACACCTGCCAATGTTGCATGGATACCTGATTTGAGTACCGCAATCCACATGACGATACCGATCAGCAGATAAGGCGTGATATTGGTCACATTGCGACGATTGAGCAGGTATAAGAATGGCAGACATAGACCAGCTACTGCTAACGATTCTAATGACAACTCACTGGTATAAAATAGAGCAATGATCAAAATCGCACCAATATCATCAAAAATAGCGATAGAGACCAAGAAGACTTTTAGGGAGTTGGGTACGCGGCTACCTAACAGGCTTAAAATACCAAGTGCGAAGGCGATATCGGTTGCAGCAGGAATTGCCCAGCCCTTCCAATACTCAGGCTCATTGAGATTAAAAAGTATATATACAATCGCTGGCATAATCATGCCGCCCAATGCTGCACCAGCTGGTAGGATGATTTGTTTGACGTTGGACAGCTCACCAATTAATACTTCGCGCTTAAGCTCTAATCCAACCAAGAAAAAGAACACTGCCATCAGACCATCATTGATCCAGTGGTGAGCATCTTTGGCAATAGCAAAGTCACCAATCTGAATCGCAACTGGTGCGTGGATAAAACTTTCGTACCACACATTAAGAGGGGAGTTGGCAATGATCATTGCAGCAACGGCAGCCAATGCTAAGACGATTCCGCCTGCTGCCTCAAATTCAAAAAATGCCTTAATCCTTCGTATTGCCATATCATCCTCATTCGCTAAGTGCAATTTACTAAATAACCTCAAATATCCATCAATGTCTGCGCTACCTATAATGTGAAGGTAGCAAATAGACAGAAACAGTTTCTCATACTCTTATCAATATAGACAACAAAATACGTCGAGCCAGTGCCAACGGTCTACTTTTTTATATTCACAATAGCAATATTATAAAGAGGATTTGACGAGCACAATAGTTGTAAGTCGTTACATCTTTTTAATAAGTCGCTATTTGACTGAGCATATTCGGAACGTTATTAGACAAATTTAGCAGACTTTGTTACGTTTTTGGCTTTTTTTACGGTTTTATCTTTATAATGAGCAGCGCTGTGCGACGTGTCATTATTTCTTTTGCTAGCACTGGTAAGCTGTCAGCTTATCGATAACGATATTTTAGCCTTATCTTAAAACGCCTTTTCTCTTCTTATCATATTTTGCAGGTCAGTGTCATGGACTTAACTTTCTCGTTAGAGATTATTTTAATGCTTACTGCGGTAGCTGCATTGGCAGGATTTATTGATGCTATTGCGGGCGGCGGCGGGCTATTGACCATCCCTGCCATGCTACTGGCCAATATTCCACCAGTATTGACATTAGGAACTAATAAGCTGCAAGCTGCATCAGGCGCGCTAGCTGCGTCTGTCACTATGATTAGAAAAGGGGTGGTCAAACCACAACGTATCAAAGTAGCTATCATTGCCGCTTTTATTGGTTCCGTTATCGGCACTATTGCTGTACAGATGTCACCACCTGACTTGCTCGAAAAAGTGATTCCATTTTTGATCGCGGCTATCGGTATCTATACATTATTTGCTCCTAGATTGGGTGAAGTAGAAGCAGCGCCGCGTATCACAGAGAGTAAATGGCAAAAAGTAGTAGCGCCATTGATTGGTTTTTATGATGGTTATATTGGTCCAGGTACTGGTATGTTCTTTGCGCTTGGTAATGTAGCATTACGTGGTCGTCAAATTATCGAAGCGACAGGCGCAGCTAAAGTATTGAATTTATCGACCAACATTGGCTCGTTAATTTTCTTTATTTTAGGCGGTAATGTACTGTGGAAAGTGGGGCTGGCGATGATGGTTGGACAAACCATCGGTGCTTATTTTGGCTCACATATGGTAGTCAAAGGCGGTAGCAAATTGATTCGCCCAGTGATTGTATTGGTCTGTTTGGCGATGCTGACTAAGTATGTGTTTGGCTAATTGGCTGTTAGCTAAATAGTATCAACTATTACTATTTGCTGATTATTGATTATTGATTATTGATTATTGACCATAAAAAAACCTCAGCCAATTTGACTGAGGTTTTTTATTTTATGCACTTTCATCTAGTAAGATTGGATTAGTGGCGACGATCAACATCATCGTATTCACTACCCATGATGCCATCACTAAAGACTTCAGAGAATTCACGTCCATTGTCTTCATCGATGTGACCATCAAATACGTCTTTTGCACCAGCGTTAGGATCGTTGTAAATAGCCAGATCCATTTTGTTTTCTGATTTTGCCACGATAGTGGTAACAGCAGCGTCACCGCCCACGTTTACAGCAGTACGTAACATATCAAGAATACGATCCACACCCAAGATTAGACCGATACCTTCGATTGGTAGACCTACTTGAGCAAATACCATAGACAGCATGATGAGACCAACACCAGGCACACCAGCCGTACCAACAGAGGCCAGTACTGACATCAAGATAACGGTTAAGTATTCGGTTATGCCCAAATCAATACCATAAATATTGGCAATAAAGATGGTCGCAGTACCCTGCATAATGGCCGTACCATCCATGTTAATGGTCGCACCAAAAGGAACAGTGAACGACGCAACTGAGTTATTTACACCCATACGCTTGGTCACAGTACGCAACGTAATAGGAATCGTCGCGTTCGAGCTTGACGTACTAAAAGCAAAGATCTGTACTTCACGCATTTTTGCCAGGAACGTCTTGATAGATAGTCCTGATGCGATCTTAAGTACAATCATCATGGTAATAAAGAAGTGGAAGGCCAATGAACCGACCAATACCGCGACATAGCCAAGTAGTGACCAGATCAGGTCTAAACCTAACTCTGCCATTGCTTTGGTCAATAGAGCAAATACACCATATGGTGCAAGGTTCATGATGATCGTCACCATCTTTAAGATGACTTCATTGATCAACTCTAGACTTTGCACTAAGCCTTTAGCAGGTTTACCTACCATCAAGATACTGACACCGATCAAGATAGCAAAGAAGATGATCGACAACATATCGCCATTTGCCATCGCGCTGATGGGGTTCGATGGGACAATGTTAGAGAACACATCAAGTAGAGGCGGCGCTGACGCTGCTTCAAACTCAGCTTCAGATGCGATATTCATGCCTTTACCGATACCGAATAGCGAACCAAGGCCAATCGCAGTTGCAATAGCAAGCGCAGTAGTGAACATATAAATAATGAATGTTTTGGTACCAATACGTCCAAGTAAGCGAATATCACCAATACCGCATACACCGCAAATCAGTGAGATAAGCACCAAAGGTACGACCAACATTTTTAGCGAGTTGACAAATAGCTTACCGATAATGGCGAGGAAGCCATTAGTAATATAGGTATCAACAAAACTACCTTCGCCGTTTAGTCCTGAGTAGTTTAGAAATAGGCCCAGTCCAATACCGAGCACCATGGCAACAATGATCTTGCCCGTCAGTCCCAAATTCTTCCACATAATTCATATCCTTTGTGTGCACAACAGCTTTATAGTAAGTATTTATTAGCCAACGTGATTTTACTTATCAGCCTTACTGCAAAGCTTGTTATGGCTATTAAGTTCCTGTGATTGTCGCTCGATGTCACATTTTCGTGGACAATATAAAAGAATAGCTAAGGGCACTGCAAGATTTTTTTCTCATTTTATTCTAAATGTACATTTCTCGTTATAACTATGTGCCCATAATACAGTTAATATTTATTCTAAACGGTTTGTTTTCCATATGAAACAAAATATTTATGAAAGAGCGCTTAGGATAAGTGAATATATTAAACTACTGATATAGAGCCATTAATTTTAGATTATTAAAATGGAAAGAGAAGTGTAGTATTTATACGATTGATTGGGTCCAATCTTTTGGTAGAACTAAAAAAGCCAGACTATCGTTTATAGATAGTCTGGCTGATAGGTAGTGAAAATCTTACTACAAGTTATAATCAAACTCAGTGTTTAATCATAATATTAAAAACAGAGTAGACCATTAAATCTTATCATCCTCTTCACGCGCCGAAGGTGACTGACGCTCTAATGGTTTAATGTCATTATCACTCGCTTCAGTATTCATTTCGTCAGATGGTGCAATGTGACGGTTATGATTGTTACCCATGCGCTCGTTAAGATGTGATTCAGCATCACGATGGCGATGATCTAGCGCCTCTACTTCAGGTTTTGATTCTTCAAAATCTGTCTGAGAATTGACTTCTTCGACAGTATCTTGTTCACTGACCAACTCTACATCGCCATCACTCTCGTAACCATGAGTAGGATTGGCGTCGCCAGTATGGTTGTCTGCATCTACAGTACTGCCTATCTTATTAGTGGCTAGTTCATCAACGGCAGATGCATCGCTATCCGCAGCGATACCGTTTCTGCTCTGAGCTTGTCTTTTTAGCTCTGCATAGTCAGTCAATTGGTGAACTGCATTTTCAAGAGCATGTGGATTGTCACGTTCTAGCGCTTCTGATAGGTGCGCATCAAATGTATCAGTCAATAATGAATCAAAACGCATGGCATTATATTGAATGAGCACTTCTGCTTCTTCTTCGGTAATGCCACCATTTTGACTGGCGTGTACCACGTGGTCTTCAAAGGTTAACCCTTCAAAGCTGTCTTTATGCTCCGCCTTTTTAAACTTCTGCCATAATGGTTCAATCTCGACTAGAGTCTGATAAGCATGTTCCATACGACCAGTCACGTCATCTACATCAGTATTGTAATGAACCATGGTTTTGAGGTAGTCGCGGAACGGATTGGCTGCAAAGTCATCCATGAAAGTATCACCCAATTGGCGTTTGAGCTCATCGCTTGCAGGGGTAAAGATACGTCCACTTGGGAAAGTTACGAAGCTAACCACATTGGCTGCCATACGATTAGGAAAATTGGCAAAGAAAGAAACAAAGGCTTCTTGAATCGTATATAAGCTAGTCTGTAGCGCAACTTCAGCATGCAAGCGTTCAGATTCAGACTTGCTGCCGTGCTCATAGAATTGCAAAATAGCAGTCGCAATAAACAGATGGCTGTGGATATCTGCTAAACGACCAGAGAGCATTTCTTTACGCTTTAAATCGCCTGCTAATAGACCTAATGCCATATCAGCAGTCAAGGCAAAGCTCGCGCTTAATCGGTTAATGTGTTTGTAGTAAGGACGGGTAAATGCATCAGCGAAATTTGGTGCATCATTACTACCACCAACGTAACCTGCTACAAATGCTTTTGCCCCACGGTTAAATGTGTAACCTAAATGCTTAAAGAAAAGGGTATCGAATTTTTTAGTAGCAGCAGCCTTATCTTCGCTTTGTAGTAATTGAAGCTCGTCAAACAGGTAAGGGTGGCAACGCATCGCACCTTGACCAAATATCATGAGTGAGCGCGTCAGAATATTTGCGCCTTCAACGGTGATAGAGACAGGAATCGCTTGATAAGGCGTGGCCAAGAAGTTGCGTGGACCCATTTGTACAGCACGTCCGCCAACCACATCCATACCATCGTTAACAACGCTACGCATGGTTTCAGTCGCGTAGTATTTTGCCATGGCCGTCATCACAGATGGCGTACCACCTTGATTCAGTCCGCAAGTGACTAAATGACGGAACGCCTCTAACATATAGGTGTTACTCGCCATACGGCTAGTGGCGCCTTTTACACCTTCAAACTTACCTACTGATATCTTGAACTGTTCACGAACTTTTGCAAATGCACCGACAGACAGATAGGTCATTTCACTGGCTGATGTTGACAGAGCGGGTAAAGAAATACCTCGGCCAACGCCTAAGCATTCCATCAGCATACGCCAACCGCGACCAGCGTTTTCAACGCCACCAATGATGTAATCTAATGGGATGAAGACATCCTTACCATCGACCGTACCATTCATAAATGGCGAACCGATTGGGTTGTGACGCGGCCCTGTTATGACGCCTTCATGATCAGCGGGAACAAGGGCACAAGTAATGCCATAGTCGGTTTTTTCAGGATTCCCAAGCAAACCTTCTGGATCGTGCATTTTGAATGCTAAACCAACGACAGTAGCGATAGGGGCCAAAGTAATCCAACGCTTTGAGAAATTCATACGTAGGCCGAGCACTTGCTCGCCTTCATGCACACCGTAGCAGACTACACCTGTATCAGGAATTGCACCTGCATCAGAGCCAGCTTCGGGCCCGGTCAAACCAAAACAGGGCACTTCATCACCCTTTGCAAGACCTGGTAACCAGCGCTGTTTTTGCTCTTCTGTGCCATAGTGCATCAATAGCTCACCAGGACCGAGCGAGTTGGGAACCATGCAGGTTACAGCAGCCGTTGGCGAGCGCGAAGCAATCTTGCTCATTACACGACTTTGCGCATAAGAGCTAAACTCTAAGCCGCCAAACTCTTTTGGAATGATTAAACCTAAGAAACCATTACTCTTGATAAATTGCCATGCCTCAGGCGATAGATCTTTATCTTTATGTTGAATCTGCCACTCATCAAGCATGACACATAAGGTTTCTACTTCGTTATCAATGAAACTTTGCTCTTCTTCTGAAAGCTGCGGATAAGGATAGTTAGCAAAGGTATCCCAGTTCGGCGCGCCCATGAACAGCTCTTTTTCCCACCAACTAGTACCCGCATCAAGCGCTTCACGCTCCGTATCACTCATACTCGGCATCGCGCCGCCCAATGCCTTATAGACAGGCTTAGTAATCAGTGATTGACGCAACGGTGATATCAGTAGCACTAAGCACAGTAGTGCTAGTGGTATACCCAAAATGAGCGACCATGGACTGATCATTGCGGTGACGATAACCGTAACTAGGGCGACGATGCTACCCGTGACCCGTGATAAGGACAACAAAAAGATGGCCAAGACCACGGCTAACTGTATGACGACTGCCAAAATAAATAAGCCAATTGCCATGACTATCTCCTTTAAAATGCTGAATAAAAACTGCGAAAAGTAAGTGAGTGAAAAGCTAACTATAATTATTTTGCGTCTTGCCACTCACTGTCTTATAAGTATGTCGAATGATTTGTTAATCACTAAAGGTTCAATTCTACGCCTTTTGAGTACTAGTATTAACGGTCTAGCAAGTAATTGACAAATAAATGACAAGAATGGCTACTAATATGAAACAGTTGTCTATAACTATCAAGAGCCAAAATGCTACGCTCTGTCGATGATATGTATCAAACATGATGGTTTGAAGGTTTGACAAGCAGCTACGTAGATTACATAGCCAGCTGTCATCTATAACTAGCCATTATCTATAATTAACCAATAAGCTAGCCAAAAGGGGCAGTACAGCTTTCGGCATAAGACAAAGTGTCGTTACGGCCAACGATAATGTGATCGACAAGCGAGATATCTAACAAATCACAGGCCTTTTTTAATTCATAGGTCAGTAAGTTATCTGCCGTCGACGGCTTGGCATCGGTATGAGGATGATTGTGGGCGATAATAAGTTGGCTAGCAGCGTGACTTAATGCATGGCGCAGTACGTGCTTGATACAGACTGAACATGATGAGATGCCACCAGTAAATAGTATTTCAAAGTTTAAAAGGTTGAGAGCGTTATCCAGACAGAGTACCGCGAATACTTCACGACGCTCACCCCGCAGCTGGGTACTGATATAATCTTTGACCGCTTGTGAGCGGCCGAGCGACTGCCCAGTTTTGAGTTGACTGTCTAGATAGCGCGTACCCATCTCAAGGGAGGCTAATATTTGGGCATATTTTGCAGGGCCAATACCATGGCAGGCAAGTACTGTCTTTTGAGGGGCGGCCAATAGTTCGGCCAAGCTACCAAACTGATCGATCAAATGCCGCGCTAACTCAATCGCTGACTGTGACCGCGTACCTGTACGTAAAAATATGGCCAGTATCTCTGCATCAGACAAATGAGCTGCACCAAATTTTAAAAGTTTTTCGCGTGGCCTGTCATCCTCATGCCAGTCTTTGATCGCCATTGTCACTCCTTGAAAATGGGTTGATACTCGTTATCGAGATAGATACGGAAAATCTTACCCAATTTATCTCATAATTGTTACTATAAGCGCAATTTTATCTTTTTACTTTTTTATTGAAGTCACGCTTATGTCCAATATTGTGCTTGCTATTACTGGCGGTATCGCCGCTTATAAATCTGCTATATTTGCCCGCTTGTTAGTTAAGGCAGGCTTTGATGTGCGCGTTATCATGACGAAAGGTGCACAAGCATTTATTACACCACTGACGCTACAAGCATTGACGGGTAACGAGGTGCATGTCTCATTGCTCGATGAGCAGGCAGAGGCAGGTATGGGGCATATTGAGCTGGCTAAGTGGGCCGATTTAATCGTGATTGCACCTGCATCTGCCAATACGCTTGCGCGTCTGGCTATGGGTATGGCTGATGATCTATTGACCACAGTGTGCCTTGCTACTACTGCGCCTATTATTATCGCTCCTGCTATGAACCAGCAGATGTGGGCGCATCCAGCAGTTGACCTAAACGTGCAAACATTGCGCGATATGAATTATCAAATTATCCAGCCAGCTAGCGGTGAGCAAGCGTGCGGTGATGTCGGAGCAGGGCGCTTGCCTGAGCCTGAGCAATTGTTGGATGAGGTATTACTGTTCATCGCGATGAATACAACGCCGCAACTGCTGGCAGGCAAAAGAGTGGTCATTACCGCAGGTCCAACAGTAGAAGCGATTGACCCTGTACGTTATTTGTCTAACCACTCTTCGGGGAAAATGGGCTTTGCATTGGCGCGTGCCTGTGTCGCTGCTGGTGCAGACGTTGTCTTAATCGCTGGTGGTAAAGTTGCATTGCCTACACCGCTTAATGTCACACGGATCGACGTATTGTCTGCCGAAGATATGCTGACAGCGGCGCAGCAATGTGTGGATGGCACGCATAGCGAGCTGCAATTGGTCTATGAAGATGAGCACAATCATTCTCATCCCCATGAACACCATCATGGCGACTGTGGTTGCGGTGATGACGATGTAAACGACCATAACAGCAACCATGACTCATTACAGCCTCATGATGACAGCCAATATGTGAAAGCAGATATCTTTATTGCGACCGCAGCCGTGGCAGATTATCGTACGGAAGAAGCCGCACCGCAAAAAATCAAAAAAACACAAGATGCCATGACGCTCAGTCTGGTTAAAAACCCTGATATTCTAGCGACGATTTCTCTTGCACATCCAAAATTGTTTGTTGTCGGTTTTGCAGCAGAGACACAAGATGTCGAGCGTTATGCTCGTGGTAAGTTGGTCGCAAAAGATTTAGATATGATTGCCTGTAATGATGTCTCACGTGCAGATATTGGTTTTGCCAGTGATGACAATGCTATGCAGGTGTTTTTCTCTGAGTGCTACGAGCGTGACGCGGTAGCACTTGAAAAGACCAGTAAAGACAAAATTGCTGAGCAGTTAGCTAGCATCATCGGTGAAACAATCGGTCAACGTAAAAATATTAAAGATACAGGCGCTAAGTCTGATAGCTAGCATGTAGATAGTGTATAGATACAGACGCTGAGCCTGAAATGGTGTGACCGATATGATGAATATAGCTGGTAACGATAGCACTCAGATGCTAGTGCTGACGGTCATTTTTGCGCTTGCCTCACTGCTACACGGTATTAGTGGACTGGGTGCAACGCTAGTGACGACCACTGCGCTTGCTAGCATGTACCCACTACAACACTCCATTGTATTAGTAATTTTCCCTTCGCTAGTAGTCAATGCCATGACTTGGCTAGTCGGCGGTGAGCGCACCATTTGGCAAAACTTTATCTACTACGGCAGACGCTATTGGTTACTTGCGCTTACCAGCTTACTAGGTAGCATTTTAGGTGCGAAGCTGTTGCTATGGGTCGATAGCGCTTATATTCTCTTGTTGTTGGCCGCGGTCATTGCCTTCTACGTTGTGAGTAGCTTACTGGGCAAGCAAATCCGTTTACCAAATACTAAGCCTATGTTGATAGCCGTTGGCTTTGGTGCAGGTGTTATTGGCGGCTCGACCAACGCCATGTCGACGATATTGATGATGTATCTGCTGTCTGCCAGTGACGATAAAAACACCATCGCCAAAGTTGGCAATATGTGCTACTTTTTAGGAAAGACTGCCCAAATTATGGTGTTACGTGAGCCCATCATGGCATTGAGCAGTGGTGAGTGGCAGCTGATTGCCTTTTTGAGTGTGCTGTCTATAGTCACACTGCTAGTTGGAATCCGCTTGCGTCGCTATTTACCACAAGCACGTTTCCGTCAGCTTATTTTATTAATCTTGATCGTGCTTGGGATACGCGTTGGCTGGCAAGGTATTACCGCATTGTTATAGATAAACTATACAAGCCATTTCAGTTCAGAAATCATCTTTACCTTGTCAGCGATATTTTATTAGACCAATTCTTCAAAAAATATCTGCTGTGCCAAACGAAAGGTATTGCAGTGCGCTTCGACCACATCTTCGATATCTTCTGAGTAGCCGCCGCCCATCACGATAGCAACAGGAATATTAGCGGCTTTTGCTTGCTGCAGGACATATTCATCACGTGCCTTACAACCTGCTTGTGTCAAGCCAAGTTTGCCTAGCTTGTCGGTCGCGAGTACGTCGACAGCAGATTGATAAAAAATTATATCTGGTACAACTTCAGAGATTAATCGTGGCAGCGTATCTTCTAATATCTGTAAATACTCAGCATCGCCTGTATCATTGTCTAGCTCAATATCTAAGTCTGATACTTGTTTACGAAACGGATAGTTCTTTGCACCATGCATGCTAAAGACAAAGACGCGTGGCTCATCTGTCATAATGCTGGCGTTGCCGTTGCCCTGATGAACATCCAAATCGATAACTAAAATCTTTTGTGCTTGTCCACGATTTAATAGTAGATTGCTAGCGATACAGACATCATTGAAAACGCAAAAACCTTCTCCATGACCAGCAAAAGAGTGATGCGTACCGCCTGCGACATTCATGGCCACGCCATACTGCTGAGCATATAGCGCGCACTCATACGTTGCATGGGCAATATAACGTCCGCGCTCGACCAATTGAGGCGTCATCTCAAATCCGATCGTACGAGCAGCCTTGCGTGGTAATGTTTGGGTTTTAAGCTGATGCCAGTACTCGGCGGTATGAGTGGTCAAAATCTCATCTTCGCTTAAGCGAGCAGGAGCAAAGAAGTTATCTTGGCTGATAGTCCCTTCTGCTACTAGACGCTCAGGAATCATGATGTACTTTTGCATGGGAAAGCGGTGCTTTTCTGGTACGGAGTAGCGAAAGACGTCAGAGTAGGCAATTTTTAGCATAAGAATTCTAGCTTAGTATTGATGATGTTTTGGATAGAAAAGTAAAGAGATAAGTATCAGCTATCGCGGATTATGGCTTGATTAAAAAAGCAGTTTATCGAACAAACTGAGTTATTGAACAAACTGAGTCGGCAAAAAGAATGTCCGTGCGTCTGTCTGTTGGCGTAACTCCAAGAGTAGCGTCTGCATATCTTCAGCAGGATCTTGATTATTAATCAAATCCACAAACAGCTCGTTGGCGACAGTGGTCATCGCAACCACGCTTTGTAGTAAATGCTCGATAATCTCATTATCAATGCCAACTGCTTCGACATCGATAGCATTTTTGTAGCGTATCTCACCATCGTTGACATCCATCTCTAGATTGCCGATTAGCATGTCATAGTTGATTTGGGTAATGAGCAGCATCGCGGCACTTTGATGACTTTCTGGTATTAAAAATGGCAAGATACCGTAGACGGCCAGTAGCTTATTTTTTTCTTGCACTCGAAACAGATAACTACAGTTTATTTGCTTATGACGCATTTTCAGGGATAAATGATGAGATTGTTGGCTGTCGTTAGTTTTTGGTCGATAATGCGTATAGTGCCACTGTTTGTCATTGAAGTATTGTTTTAAGCAGTCGACGATAGGGGTGTGACTTTGGTTTTGGGGTTCTGCATCTGCGCTATCGGTTTCTAAGCTATCGGTTTTGAGTTGAGATGCATTTGCTTGAGCGTTATGCTGTTCGCTGCCTTGCTTTGCCTCTAATTCATGAGAGATATTAGAGACAGTACTATCAGTAGCTTGAGAACTGATATTAGCTGTATTATCGGTCACGTCCTCAGCAAGTGATGCACGCCCTTGCTCGCTTGCACTATCGCCGACTGAATGCTGTGCGGAAGCAGTCAGTAACCGTTTGATCTTTTGCCATAAGCTGAGTTTATTGCGTTGACTCATAATAGTATGCTGACAAATAGGGGTTATAAATTAATCGTGATTAAATGCTAAACCTTCTTTGATAGCAGGCTGTGCATAAAACGCTTCTAGCATTTCACGGATATGAGCTGTCAACCAAGGCGTCTCAAGAACATCGTACATTATAGGCAGTAGAGCAGTACTACACTGTTTCATAGCTGCGTCATCAATGTGCAAACTCGCAGCGATGGTCGCCATCGTGTCAGACTGATGATTGGCATACCAAGTGTCGATGCTTGATGTTACTAAGCTATGCAGATACGGTGACAGTCGCAGACGGTTGTAGCTTTGCTGGATACTGGCTTCGATATGGTCAATGTTACTGTTGCCAGGCTCATCGCTTAAGTAGGTTTGTAGTTCACTGATCGGTTGATCTTTGATGCGATCCCAGCCCATGACCATCAAGCGTGCAACTTCTTCGTTGGATAGGTGCTCTTGTGCATTAGCTTCAGCTTTGCGCGTCAAATCTTTGATATTGCGATGCAGGTACGTTTGTAGTTTCTCATCAAGGTTTCTGTTGGTCGCCTTTTCAAAAGAGCTACGACCAAGCTTCATCAATTTACCAACGCCACCTGCTTTATCAAGCGTACTTTCCATAAAATCATTGATAGCGTGATAGAGTGTTTGGGTCAATAAATCTGCAAAGGTTTCGTTACCGACCAGCGTATGAATCAGTATGTTACGCTGCTGCTCATGGCTGCCGACATAGTTGGCCAAAGTTTCAACTTGAGTATCGTCGACCAGTTCAGACAAAGGTACGTTGTCATTGACTGGATGATAAATAATAGTGTGCAAAATATCACGGATATCAGTACGCATTACTTCAGTCATTGGCTGACTTAACAGCCAGTCCTTCACCAGCTGCTGTAAGTGATCGCAGGTGATATATTTGCTAAAAGGCTGTGCACCAAACCATTGCCAAGCCTTCATCGCTAGTGGCTCAGCTTGATTGTGCAGCCACTGCTGTATAAAGTTGACTTGAGCATCGATTAAGCTATCAACTGTTAAACGACTGCTTAATAGTTCTTTCGACAAGCTGGGGTCTGCGTTGTCATTTTTAGTTTCTGCAGCAGTATGAGGTTTTTGGCTATCTAGTGAAGTCGGCATAGGTTTTGAAATCATATTTTAAAGTTGTATTTTTTTTGAGGTCGTACTTTTTGAAGTCAGAGTAATCGACAATTTGTTATACTGTGTGTTTGTAGCGAGCATAGGGTATTATGCCACGAACATTGCCTTTTTTTGTGATGAATATTGATTGCTGCTTAATAAATAGCCAGAGGTTTTGATGACGGTTTGGGATACGCCTTTACTTACACTTGATGAGCTGACGGTTCAGCGCGGTGAGATACCGCTGTGTGAAGGAGTTACGTTGCAGCTATCTGCTGGTAGTGTTTGCCATCTAATCGGGGCAAATGGGACGGGAAAGACCACACTGCTGATGCAGTTGGCAGGACTGTTACCTGTTTTGTCAGGTAAGGTTACTTATCAAGGACAGTCGGGTTTGCCAGTTCAGCCTTTATATGTCTCGCATCAGTTAGGTATTCATCCGAATCTGACAGTGGCGCAAAACCTGACATTTCTACTGAATTTATATGGTATCACGCCAAGCGCTACCGATATTGATGACGCACTCACATGGGTTGGGCTACAAGGGTTTGAAACGATTAGCTCAAGCCATCTGTCTGCTGGTCAAACGCGGCGTATTACACTGGCGCGATTGTACCTACTAACTCCTGATGTGACACCAATCTGGTTACTTGATGAGCCTTTCACGGCGTTAGATGTCGATATGGTGGCACGTATGGAAGAGCGGTTATGCGAGTTTGCACAGGCTGGTGGGTCGATACTAATGACCAGTCATCAGGCAGTCGGTGTTGCCAATCAAGTGCTCGATTTGTCAGATCACATGGTATGAGTTTGCTTGCTATCAGTACCATTAGTATATGTGCAAGGACAAATGATGACAGACAGACCAATACAAGTAGGATCAGTAGCCGCTATGAATGAAAAACCAAATGCTATTGCCACAGTGCCTCGCAGTATTGGGTTTATGCAGCTCTGGCGCCGTGAATGGCAAGTTAAGCAGCAAGGAGCGGTGCAATGGTTGTATCCATTGGTTCTGTTCTTAGTGATTATTACTTTGTTTCCGCTAGCAGTCGGTAGTGAGCCTGCGCTATTGCAGCGTCTGGGCGTATCAGCAGTGTGGATTGCTGCGTTGCTGTCACTGGTAATGGGCGTTGATGGATTATTCAAACCTGCGCTTGATAATGGTACGCTGGCGCAATTGGTCGTGGCTAAAGCGTCACTACCGTTATGGGTGCTGATTAGACTGGTCATTCATTGGGTTTTTAGTAGTGGTATTGTGGCTGCCCTTAGCTTGCTTGCCGTGCCGTTATTTCAGCTCAGTTGGTTTGAAGCATGGATATTGATGGCCTCTATCGTGACAGGTAGTCCAATGCTTCTAATGCTATCCGCAGTCGCAAGTAGCTTGACGCTATCGTTAAAGAATGGGGCAGTATTGGTGCCTTTGATTGCTTTACCGATGCAGTTGCCAGTATTAATTTTTGCTACGGGTGCGGTTGATTTATTTGCCTCTGGGCTTAATGGTTTACCTATTTTAGCCTTATTGCTAGCAGGAAGTATTGTTTCTGTTTTGGTCATGCCTTGGGTGATTGCTACCACTTTAAAGATGTCATGGCTGAATTAAATGATTTGCTTACTGTAATCCTAAAGTTCAGTTATCGAGATTCGATTATCTAAACTTAGCCATCTAAATCTAGTTATCTAAACCCATGTATTAACACCGTGGTGAAAACTGGCAATTTTGCTATAATAGTCAATTGAATACGTAAACAGCTCTTTGTAGATTATATCCAGTGTTTAACGCCAGCAGGTGAGTTGATCGTGGTGCTTGTGTAGACCGCATTATTTATCGCCAGTAAGCTGTGTAATAGGTTTTTTCCCATGCCCAACCTGAATAACGTCTCATCCCCTAACCTGTGGCAGCGCATTTGGCAGGGTTTCTTGACCACTGTGGGTACCAAGCAGTTTTTTCGTATCTTTAGCCCTTGGGTTAA
The DNA here is from genome assembly GCF_052376195.1 of Psychrobacter sp. AOP7-B1-25. Classification (NCBI taxonomy): domain Bacteria; kingdom Pseudomonadati; phylum Pseudomonadota; class Gammaproteobacteria; order Moraxellales; family Moraxellaceae; genus Psychrobacter; species Psychrobacter sp. AOP7-B1-25. The sequence continues at coordinate 211,122 of NZ_JBQSVK010000003.1, read as the reverse complement.
GTGGTTAGCGATATTGGCCAGTCTTTGTTTGCTCATTGGTAGCGTATGGGGCCTTGCTTTTGCGCCGCCTGATTATCTTCAGGGCAATAGCTATCGCATTATCTTTATCCATGTTCCAGCGGCTAGTATTGCCATTTCTATCTATTTTGCCCTTGCTGTCTTAGGGATGATTTATTTGGTATGGAAGATCAAGACGGCCAGTTTGGTCGCGCAGGCACTTGCCCCGATGGGGTTTTTACTATGTGTCATCAGTTTGCTTACAGGTTCTATTTGGGCAAAGCCAACATGGGGTACTTACTGGGTATGGGACGCACGCCTTACGTCAATGCTGATATTGGCGTTTCTATACGCAGGCGTGATGGCACTGTTTGCCGCTTTTGAGCATACGGCCAATCGTGGTAAAGCGGCAGCTATTTTATCTATCGTGGGTGCAGTGAATCTGCCTATTATCAAGTACTCAGTAGAGTGGTGGAATACGTTGCACCAAGGCGCAACCTTTAGTTTGACCGCAGCACCGAAGATGTCGGCAGATATGTGGATGCCTTTGCTATTGATGATTATCGGCAGCTATTTACTGGTTGCGACATTAGCGATTTATCGTACCAACACGCTAATTCTATACCGTGATCAAGGCAAAGCGTGGGTTAAAGAATACATTCGTGGTCAACACAAATAACGGCTAGGAAAATACTATGCAGCCTTACTTTTATAGCGTATCTGAGTTCATCGCCATGGGTAAGCATGGGGTTTTTGTATGGTCATGCTGGGCGATAACGATCGGAGTGATGTTGGCATTTATTATTTATAGCCGCAAACAACGACAGTCACTCATCAAACAGCTGACTATCCAGCAAGCGCGTCAAGCACAGCGAACCACTAAAACCTCAACACCTGTGACCAAACAAGCTAAATGAAAAATCATTTTAATATCATAGTTTTAGCGTAAGAAACTGTATCCTTACACCGACAAAAATATGACTTTGCAGGTAGCGATGGTGCTTATTGGGTTGTCTGAAAAATGCTACCATATAGCGATTAGAAGAGTACGATTAGAAAGACATTTTTAGAACGTTTTTCTAATGGTAGTTTCTTCAAAATTTTCTGTTTTGTAAATGGATTATGGTTTATAAGACAGTGACTCATTAATGGGGTAGTGGTATGAATGCAGTTCGTCGGAAAAAACTGACGTGGGTTATGTTTACGCTGGTAGGTGCGGCAGTAGCAGTAATGTTGGTTATCTATGCCATCGGGCAGCAAACTGATTACTACTTTGATGCAACCGCTATTGCTCAAGGTGAAGCGCCTCAAGACAAACGTATTCGTGCTGGTGGTATGGTGGTCTCAGGTAGTGTACAGCGTGCAGCAGATAATCCATTGAATGTTGAATTTGCGATTACTGATTTTCAATCAACAGTGCCAGTGACATACCAAGGTATTCTGCCAGACTTATTTGCTGAAAATTCAGGCGTTGTTGCCACAGGTAAAATGCAGGGCGATACTTTTGTCGCAGGTGAAGTGTTGGCTAAGCATGACGAAAACTATATGCCACCTGAAGTCGCTAAATCTATGAAAGAAAACAATCGCAGCGGTGCAATACCGTCTTCTGAACAGTATAATCCTGCTGAAAAGGTTCATGAGACTGAAACGCTACAACAATAAACATCATGAGTTTTCCTACCATATAAAAAAGCCACCGACTATCGGTGGCTTTTTATTGAACTGTGATTAGCTAATCAACTATTTATTAACTCTATTAGTCATCCCATACTGGGCTATAGTCAGGATGCTCAATTTTACGACCATCAGAGCTTGCTAAATTACTGATTTTTTCTAACTCATCTGCAGTTAGCTCGACCTTAGTAGCATCTAGATTACCTTGCAGATGGTCAGGGTTAGATGTCTTTGGAATAGCCACACGATGCTTGTCTGATAAGATCCATGCCAGTGAGATTTGTGCTGGCGTTACGTCGTGTTTATCTGCAATCTCTTTGATCACCTCATTGTCAAACACATCGCCACGCGCTAATGGCGAGTATGCTTCTAGTAAAATGTGATGATTATTCAAAAATGTCTGTAACGTATTTTGCTTGATAAGCGGATGAAACTCTACTTGGTTAACGACGATAGGTACATCAGCATATTTCTTAGCTTCAGTGATATTAGCAATGTTGAAGTTCGAGACACCAATATGACGAGTCAAACCTTGTTTTTGAAGCTCACACAATGCAGGAATGGTTTCAGATAATGGTACGCGATCATCAGGCCAGTGTAGTAGCAACAGATCAACATAATCTGTACCCAAATTTTCCAAAGAACGCTTCGCTGCTGCGACCAATTTTTCTGGCTCAAACTTCATATCATCTGGGAAAATCTTGGTAGTCAAAAAGAACTTGTCACGAGCGACGCCTGATTGTCTGATACCTTCGCCAACTTCTTTTTCGTTATCATAAGCTTGAGCAGTATCGATATGCTCATAACCCATCTCTAATGCTTTTTTGACTACGTCCACACAGTCTTGTCCAGTTGACTGCCAAGTACCTAGACCTAGTATTGGAATATTTGCTTGTCCAGCAGTACGAATATTATAGTTTTTAGCACTCATATTATTATCCTTATTGTTTGTATCTTATAATTTTCATTACTCTTAAATGTCATGAATAGTAAGACTTAGCTAACAATTCAACATTAAGCTTGTCCACTATAAGAAAAACAAAAGATAAGTGGAAGAGTGAGTGACGGTTTCCTACAAAGGGCAAACAGGCTGTAACGTGATTTTTATTGGTTATTCAATAGTTAGTAAGCGCTCTATTGACTATCTAGAAGGCTATACTCCTAAAATCAAAGCCAAAAAAACGCCCATCACTGTCAAGTAATGGGCATTTATATTAATCATCACACCTTAAAACTAGGTATTTCTGACCTAAAGTCTTACTGAGCAGCTGCTTCTGTAGTTTCTGAAGCGTCAACACTTTCAGTTTCAGCAGCAGTCTCCATGTGTGCGCTATGATCAGTACCCCAGATTTTTGGGTATTTGTAGCCAGGGAACGTTTCATGAGCGTATTTTTTGAAAGATTCTGAGTTATAAGCGTTAGTTACATCTTCAACCCATTTCTTACCAGTATCAGCAGATTTGATTGCTGACCAGTTTACGTAAGCAAAGCTTGGCTCTTGGAACAACGCTTCGGTCAACTCGATACCAGAGTCGGTAGCATAGTTACCGTTGATTACTGCGAAGTCAACTTCATCACGCGCGCGTGGCAATTGAGCTGCCTCTAGTTCAACGATTTCGATATCGTATTTGCTGTTGTCAGCGATATCCGCTTTTGATGCGTTCAATGGATCGATGTCGTCTTTTAGCTTAATCCAGCCAAGATCATCCATCATCACCAAAGCACGAGCAAAGTTACTTGGGTCGTTTGGTGCAGAAACACTCATACCTTTGAATGCAGCGTCAAGGCTAGTCTTCTTACCTGAGTAGATGCCAAGTGGTGCAGTTGGTACTTGGAATACTTCAACCAAATCAAGGTTGTTTTCTTTTTTGAAGGTATCAAGATAAGGCTTATGCTGGAAAATATTGATATCCAAATCACCTTCAGCCAATGCAAGGTTGGGGCGGACATAGTCAGTAAAAGCAATCAACTCAACTTCATAACCTTGATCTTCAAGCGTACCTTTTACTTGGTTACGAACCATATCAGCAAAATCACCTTCAGTCGTACCGATAACGATTTTGGTATGATCAGGATCGATATCGCTAGCAGCAGTTTCTGCAGTTGCACCTTCAGTTACTGGCTCTTGAGATGCTTCTGGCGCTGATGAATTGCTGCAACCAACTAAGACTAGACCTGATACACCAACGGCAGCAAATGCGCTGGCTAACTGACGGCTGATATCTGTTAATTTCATAATATGTCCTTAATAATGAATGGGATTGAGTAAAACGTTTATCGTCTGAACATTAAAAAAGCAACATTATAAATAGTAATGCTGCTTTTGTGTAAGGGCTGAGATAAGGGTTAGGTATTGCCAAAAATAAACCTAGTCGCTCGTAAAGTCAAGTATTCTCTAAAGCGGTTTAACGTTTGTCTAAACGATTGGCGAGCCAGTTACCAGAGGCTTGAATCGAGATGACCATGAGCGATAGGACAATCACGATAAAAATCATTACCTCGGTTTGATAGCGGTAGTAGCCATAACGAATAGCTAAATCGCCCAAACCGCCGCCACCAATCATACCAGCCGCTGCTGAATAAGAGAGCAAGCTGATACAAAGAATAGTGACTGACAATACCAAACCTGAGCGAGCTTCATTGAGTAATACTTTAATAATGGTAAAAGGTCGTGCACCCATCGACTCCGTTGCTTCGATAATACCGCGCGGTACTTCACGCAGATTTTGCTCGACCAAACGTGCAAAATAAAATGAACCAGCGATAGCAAGTACGAGTGATGCCGCGATCGGTCCAATACCTGTACCAACGATGGCTTTGGTAAATGGGCTCATCGCAATCATCAAAATCACAAAAGGAAAAGCACGCATAAAGTTGGTAATACCGCCAAGCACAGCGTACAGTGTTTTGTTTTGCAAAAACTGCCGATCGCTAGACAAAAACAAAAATACGCCAAATAGCCCACCGATGACAATTGCTACCGTGGTTGAAATACCGAGCATTACAAACGTATCAATAAACGCGCTCACGATCTCTTTGCGTAACACAAGTAGCTTATCTATAGAGGCGGATAATTCAGTACCAGTTAACATATCTATTTCTCCTGCCTCATTAGTCCTCGACGACTAGGCCTTTACCAATCGGGGTGGTTGCTTGAATTAGACCATCTCGCACATCTGCAACTTCTAACAGTTGTCCTTGATGTAATAACGCTGCGCGATCACAAAGTCTACGAATAACACTCATCTCATGGGTCACGATGACGATAGTTACGCCAAGTTGTTCATTGATATCACGCAGACAAGTTAGCAAGCTGCGGGTCGTTGCAGGATCAAGTGCACTGGTTGGCTCATCGGCCAACAATACTTTTGGACTAGGAGCAATCGCGCGAGCAATACCCACACGCTGTTTTTGCCCACCTGATAACTGTGCAGGATAATGACCAGCACGATCGGTCAAATCAACAATCGCAAGACAATCCATGACACGTTTATGAATGTCGCGACTTGGATAACCAGAGATTTTCAAGTTAAATGCCACGTTATCAAAAACAGTTTGATTAGACATCAAATTAAATTGCTGAAAAATCATACCGATATTATGGCGGGCAATACGTAGGTTACTGGCAGACAACGTGGTTAAGTCAGTACCATCTATCACGACTTGCCCCGAATCTGGACGCTCAAGCATATTAATTAGGCGCAATAAGGTAGATTTACCTGCGCCTGAATAACCCATTAAACCAAAGATTTCGCCTTGTTTGATAGTTAGAGATGTCGGCTCAACAGCGGTAAACCAATGTGGTTTGCCGTCTTTGTCTTTGATTGATCGGTCGCTTAAAAAACTTTTGGTCACATCGTTTAAGACAATCATGTCATTCATGGAGGGCTCAAAATTTAATAAATTTTTTAATGGTTAGAATTACGTCATCAGGCCTCTTTCAATATTTAAGAAGCTCGTCAAAGTGACAACAGTCAATAACCGTATAATAAGGGGCGGTAATATAGCATATTATCAGATACTTTGGATATGCACATACGTGTACTGCTTATGATTAATAGCTATTAATCATAAGCAGTTAAAACGGTAAATATGAGAGCGATAGCGCAATAGCTATCTGTATAAGGATGGGAGTGAGTTACTCATGATAGTTGTAATGAGGGTCGTGATGAACTGGGATGGTCACTAAGAATCTAGTATGGCCATTTAGCGTATCTGTAATAATGCGTCCTTGATGTGCGGTAACGATTTGTGAGACTAAAGATAACCCTAATCCGGAGCCTTTATTTTTCTGCTGTAAACGTACAAAGGGGCTAAAGACTTCTTCTCGTTTGCCTTCAGGGATACCAGTTCCTTCATCGATTACGGCTAGTACAACATATTTTGGCAAAGGACATTCAGGTTCAGTTTTGGCTTTTTTCATATGCTTAGCAAACAAGCCTTCTTTACGCACTACTGCGCCTGAGTTCTCATCGTTTGAGCTGTTAGATTTACCGTCAACTTTTGTATTGCTTGAACTATTATTTTTTATAGCTTTATCAGTAATAGGTTGATCGGAATTTTCAACATCACCATTCTTAATAGTGTCAGCACGATCGCTATCTATGTTGTTTGTAGAATTTTTTGACGCTACTTCAGCTAAGCTAGCGTGGTTAGTATTATCAGTGTCGTTGGCAGGTTCCATAGAGTCTGGAACAGCCTTCCAAATAACCTTCTTGATTTTGTCGGTTACCTCACTGGTAAAGCGATAATAATCAGCAAGTAGTGATGACTCAATAGTAGTAGATTGGGGCTTGCTAGCACTGTCTATTGTGCTTCCATCTGCAAGACCGCTATCAATACTGGCATCATCGTTGCTCTCGTCATTTTCATTGTTGGCAGCCATGTCTTCCCCGTTTCTATAGATAGTCGGTGTCGGTAGCTTTACTGTAGAGTCGGTCGTTGCTGTTTTGCTTTTATCAGTCGAACTCGTCACGTCGTTTCTAGCAGCTTGGTGCTCAACTACCTTGGCATCAGTGTTTTCTTCATAATCGTCGAAGTCTAAACAGTTGTAATCAACAAAACTACTGCATAGCACTGTTTGTAGTAAATAGTCAGGCACAGTTCCAGCTTCTTCTAAGCTCTGAACACCATATAGTAGTACAGTCACAGGTGGCACGCCATGTAGCATCGCATTATTGAGTAAATTACGAATTAAATGAGTCAGCATTGATGACTGACCATCTATCACAATGTGTTCACCAATCAACGTGGCTTCAGGGTAATGCTGACGTTCTTGGTTTACTAAATCATATAGATCTAAGGTTTCAACTTGCTGTAAGGCATGACCTGCATCCAACCTACTAACCAACAATATGCTTTCTACTAAGTCGTTAAGGCCTGATAAGTCTCGGTTAATAGCTTGTGCACGTTTGTCAAATTTTGCTTTAGTATCAGTTGGCAGCGAACCAGCTAGCATATCCATCATCTCAATCTGCAGACGAATGCGCGTAATAGGTGTACGTAGCTCATGAGAGGCATGTGCTAGTAGCAAATTATTGGCATCAATTAAGTGCTCAATTTTTTGTGCTGCCTGATTGAATCCACGTGCTAGTGCGGCGATTTCATCATTACCCCGCGCATTCACTCGGACAGTAAAATCCCCGTCACCCAATTGAGTCATTTGCTGACTTAACTGGTCAATACGCCATGTCATCGTCCGTGCAATCAGCCACAGCACACCTGCCATAATGAACAAGAGTAGCAAAGTACCAGTGAACAAGTTCAGTGCCGCAGATAAAACAGGCTTTTTGGGCGTCAAACGTGACTCGTACAGCAATGTATAACCTGTACTGCTATATACTTGAGCTTGTTTGGTAGGTGATGTATCGGCAAGCGACGGGAAAACACGCGAAAACAAAGACGGGGTAGGAGGCAGTTCTAAGGGCAGATCGCTGTTGTCAGTTTGCATGAGCAGTCGACCCTCACTGTCATACAACCCCATTTTTGCTTGTAATGATTCATCAAAAATATCGAAGCTTTTTTTAACGACAGCTAGCATAAAGCGTGACTGTAAACGATTATCCTTGCTGATAGAGATATTTAATTCATGTAAAAATGGATCGATTTGCCCTAAGATCTGCGTCGCTAATATCTCTGATCGAATACCTGCGTCTTTATCATGGACAAGTTGGGTCAACAGCACCATTGCCACAGCGAATAAAGTAAGTGCCAGCATAACGCTGGCAAATAGCTTAGCAAATACGGAACGAAAACCCAATTGCTGCATTAAACGATCTCTATTATTAAGCGCTTGTATCGACCCATAGTATAGAGTTTACACTATGAGCCAGCTAACTAGGTATCCTTTACGATTAGACCTGATCAGTAGCAAACTGATAGCCGACGCCGCGTACGGTAATAATGCGTTTTGGTTGGCGTGGATTATCCTCAATCAAAGCACGTAGACGTGAAATATGTACATCAATCGCACGGTCAATATTGTCTGAACTGTCATCGTTTGGCATTGCTTGCCACAGTTGCTCACGGTTCAAAACCTTGCCAGAATGAGTGGCAAAGTAATGTAGTAACTGAAATTGGTGCGTGGTTAGACGTACCGGCTGATCATCAATAGTGACTTCATGGCTATCAGGGAATACACTTAAACGACCGAAAGTTAAGCTATCTGATTGACTATCGGCCTGATTTGGTTGCTCGTGACGGCGGATAACAGCACGAATACGTGCTAGAAGCTCACGTGGCTCAAAAGGCTTGGCAATATAGTCATCAGCACCCATTTCTAGACCCAACACACGATCAGTTGTATCACCTTTTGCGGTCAGCATGATGATAGGTACTTTGTTGGTCATGTTGTTTTTGTTACCACGAATCTTTTGACACACTTGCATACCGTCCATATCAGGTAGCATAAGATCCAACACAACCAAGTCGATATCACGGTCTTTTGTATCTAAGAGATCGAGTCCTTCTTGGCCAAGGCCAGCGTGATGTACATCGTAATAATTCATAGTCAAATAGTCGCTGATCAGCTCAGCTAAATCTGGATCATCTTCAATCAATAAAATTTGCTTACTCATGGAATTTCCTTTAATTGTTGTTATGGTCTATAAAAAGTATAACGTTTTCAGTAATGACAAATAATTAAACTGTTGAGCCTCTACATTTTCAAATATACAGAATAGCGCATAATTAGATATAGATAGTATCTTAATACTCGGTTAGTGCTATATATAATAGGTCCATATTGCCTAATTTTGCTGTTACAAAACAAGAGAAGCTTTGTTAATGTTTCTACGCAATGTAACTGTCAACATAAGCGATTATGACACAATTACCTTTTTACCTTTAGAATCAATAGGTAAGTCAGCCAAACAAATCAAGCTATCATTGCTCACACCTGCTATCAAATACTGCTGCGTGGTAGGATTGTACTCGACTACCTCGATAGGTTGGCGTGTCAAACGTTGATCTTGCCCAATTATCCAAACATTTGCAGTCAATGGTTGAAGTGGCATATAAGGAGGTGTTTGTAGTTCTGTCAGATCAACATCATGTAGCGCGCGCTCAGGTACGATAGTACCTACATCTATTTGACCATAATTGACGCGCCCTGTGACTTTCATATTTGGCTTTAATGTATCGCGACTAGCTTCGTTATCGATTACATTAACATAGACCAAGAGCTTTTTAGGCTGACTGGTCGACACCAGCTTGCTGACTTGTCCTGTAAATTTATCCGAGAGACCTTCTACAGTAAAGTTAACGGTTTGACCTACTGAAAGCTGCGGTTTTGCCTGTATAGGAAGAGTGGCCATAAAATGTAGTTTGGTCTCATCACTGATTTGTAGTAGGGAGTCGCGAGCCGCTAATTTTTGTCCTGCAATAGCGGATAAACTCTCTACTCGACCTGAGAAGCTAGCATGAATGGTAATCAAATTATACTGTGCATCCTGCTTAACGGTATTAATATCTATATTCTGATTAGTAGGGTTCTTGCTATCCGTATCTATCGCAGAGTTTGATTCTGACGCTTTGTCATTAACATCATCAGTCTTTCTAACAACCGCAATATCTGTGTTTGGCGCAGCTTGTGCGGCTAGAGCAGGGGGTTTAGCATCGGGATTTTCTGAGTTGATTTGATTAGCACCCTCTGATTCTAGAATCTCTTGCGTAGATTTTTTCAATTCTTCAACTTTACTGGCAGTACCCACACGCCTAAAAGTAACTAATGGGCTCCCTTTTTCTACCCACTGACCTTCACTAACCAATGTCTCTTCTATCGTAATTGGATGTACCGCAACAAATGTGGTCTGCTGGATAGGTTCGATATTACCTTGTAATCCAAGGCTTGGTTGATATCTTGAAGTTTTAATACTTAGTATGTGTTCAGGCGTCATTGTGACGCTGTCACTTGTGATAACAAGTGGCGTATCAGCACTCTCTTCTTTAGCATCCGTAACTACTGATTCATTTACAGGTGACGGCTGACAGGCAGCAACAAATAGCATGCTGAATAAGTAGAGGCTTTTTCTTAAATATCGAGAAGCTATCATAGCAGTCACCATTGTAGTCGTCATATCATTATATAGTGAATTGCAACGCGGTGAAATGACAGTAAGACATTTGCTAACTTCGAGAGAACTGCCTATTAAGACATAAAAAATTTAAAATTATGCTTTTAGATAATAAGTACAGCTGTTTGTAATACCGATGAGTTTGGATATAGTTTTGTTATTCACTGGAAAAGAAATAATAGCTATGCTAAAACAAACACTATAAAATATATTGATACACTTTTATTACAAATGAAAATTATCCAGTAAGGTTTTCATTGAATATATACAATAGGCAAGCATAAGAAGAGCTTCTTTCTTCAAACTAAGCTCCCCTTTATATAAAAACTAATATATTTGCAGTAGTCTTAGCAAGATTTGAATAAATATCATATATGTATTATTTCATTATATATTTGAAGGGTAAGTCAGCCAATTAAGAGTATTCAAATAACGTTAGATTCCATGAGACTAATAACTACAAAATGCGTATAGTACGCTATATTGATACCGAAATTGGTTGATAAGTATCAATCTGCAAAGAGTCGCTATCAACACAAATTTCAACGTAAACAATGCAAGCGTAGGCAATTATATCTATCTGACAATGAATGATATAAAAGCTAAAATAGCCAAGAAAATTTTGTATTGCTAGATAGCGTTACGAACAAATAGTCGTTTTATAGGATAATGAGAATGGAAAATGATTTTAATGGTTTAAAAGTAATGGTAATTGATGACTCAAAAACCATCCGCCGTACGGCAGAGACTTTATTACAAAAAGTGGGCTGTGAAGTAGTGACCGCTATAGATGGCTTTGATGCATTAGCCAAGATTGTAGATAACAATCCAGATATTATTTTTGTCGACATTATGATGCCACGTTTAGATGGTTATCAGACCTGTGCGTTGATAAAAAACAACCCTGATTATGCGAACACGCCTGTGATCATGTTGTCATCTAAAGATGGCCTATTTGACAAGGCACGCGGTCGTATTGTGGGCTCTGATGAATATCTGACTAAACCATTTAGCAAAGATGAGCTTTTTGATGCTATCAATCAGTACCGTTAATCGAATAAATATAGACTTAAAGTTAGTGGTTGATATTATCGCACCAGAATATTCAATACAGAATGATCACGATTGAAAAATTGTTACCAATAGATTTATCCGTAACATTTTTATTCATTTTATCTGAACCATAGATCAATATATTTTCATAGATATTTTAGAACATAAAGGAATTTGCTATGACTACTGTTTTAGTCATTGACGACTCGCCATCAGAAATGGCGAAATTTCGCGATATGCTTGCCAAAAACAACTTTCAAGTGTTGGAAGCGTCCAATGGTGAGCAAGGCTGCCAAATGGCAGCTGAACATCTACCAGATGTAATTTTAATGGATGTGGTAATGCCTGAAATGAATGGTTTTCAGGCCACACGTAAGATTACACGCGGTAAAACCACTGCGCACATTCCTATCATCATGATTAGTACCAAAAACCAAGAGACAGATAGAGTGTGGGGCAAGCGCCAAGGTGCCAAAGAATATATGAACAAACCAGTTGATGAAAGTGGGTTGGTCAATATGATTCGTAAAGTGATGGAGTAATTTGTGGCTTCTAGAGGATTTATCGAGCTTCTGCGTTTAGCAGATTTGGCACGTGCGCGCAAAAGTGGTCGCCGCGGTGGTCAAGAGTTTGATTGGCAAGGTGTGGTATTTGAAGTCGGTGGGCAGCGATTGGTTGCCCCTATGGGTCAGGTATCAGAGGTGTTGTCTATGCCAGAGTACACTAGCCTACCTCTAGTAAAGCCATGGATGCTAGGTATTGCTAATGTTCGAGGGCGATTGTTGCCTTTAACAGATTTGTCACATTTTTTGCAAGTACCAAGTCGTGTAACACAAATGAGCCAACGAAAAGTGATTGTCATTGATTATGATAAGAATTTTTCAGGATTATTAGTCGATCAAGTGCTTGGCATCGAACAGTTCACGCAAGAACAATATCGTCCAGAGGCCATTGACCCAGAGTCGCCATTTGCGCCTTACAACCATGGTAAGTTTTTTAAAAGCGAGCAAGACTGGTATGTGTTTATGCCAAGCTTGCTCGCACAGGACCCTCAGTATTCAGATGCTGCGATATAGCTATTAATTATATGACACCTGCCTGTCGAGTAATGACAGAATAATAGCGGCTGGCATAATAAAGCTTGATGTCAGCAATTATACAGGCTTTGCTAATCATTGTTTAGATAACAATAAGATTGTCAAAGTCAGCCACAATTAGACTTTGATGACTGTTTGAAAGGAAGACGCAAGATGAGTGATGTTATAAAAAAACCTGTAGATGGCAAAAATGCTGATAATACTTGGAAGCTTTTATTGGGGTTTTTTGTTCTATTAAGTTTGGCTTGTCTGATTTGGCTAGTTAACTCGCTATCATTGGTAAGTCAATATTTTGATAGTTTTAACCAATCGGTTGTTTTACCGGCAGCTGTATTTGCAATCGGAGCATTAGGAATCCTGTTTGCCTTGTATCAGCTACTGAAACAACGTGGTGGATCAGAGCGATTGCTTATTGAAAAAGAAACCTTGCGTCGCCGTCAAGAAGCAGAGGCTGAATCCGAGCGAGCTCGTCAAATTCAAGAAGAAAATGAACGTAACCAGATCGCTATCTTACGTTTACTTGATGAGTTGGGTGATTTGGCAGAGGGTGACTTGACTGTCAATGCGACTGTATCAGAAGATTTTACAGGGGCGATTGCTGACTCAGTCAACTTTGCAATTGACCAATTAAGACAGTTGGTACTTGTTATTAACAGTACTGCTGACCGAGTATCGCAGTCTTCAGATCAAACGCAGATGAATGCTGTTGAATTAGCCGAAGCTTCCGAACACCAAGCACAAGAAATTGCTGGTGTATCAGCGGCTATTAATGAAATGACAGTTTCAATTGACCAAGTCTCGAACAATGCTGCAGAATCTGCAACGGTTGCCCAGCGTTCAGTTGCTATCTCTCACAATGGAGCAGAAGTCGTACAACGCTCTATTGAAGGTATGAACGTTATTCGTGATCAGATTCAAGAAACATCAAAACGTATCAAACGCCTTGGTGAGTCTTCTCAAGAGATTGGTGATATCGTTGGACTGATTAACGATATTGCTGACCAAACTAACGTTTTGGCATTGAATGCCGCTATTCAGGCATCGATGGCAGGGGAAGCGGGTCGAGGTTTCGCGGTTGTTGCTGATGAGGTTCAGCGTCTGGCTGAGCGCTCAGCGAATGCTACTAAGCAGATTGAAACATTGGTAAAGACTATTCAGACCGATACTAACGAAGCGGTTATGTCAATGGAATCAACAACTTCTGAAGTTGTACGCGGGGCACGCTTGGCAAAAGATGCAGGTGAAGCACTAGAAGAAGTACAGAGCGTTTCTAACACCTTAGCCGATTTGATTCAAAACATCTCAAACGCTGCATTACAGCAGGCTGAGTCCGCGGGTCACATCTCTCATACCATGAATATCATTCAGGATATTACCTCACAAACTTCTTCTGGAACGATGGCAACGGCCCGTTCTATTGGTGAGCTAAGTGAAATGGCAGCAGCCCTTCAAGAATCGGTAACTGGTTTTAAAGTAACTAACGATGATGAACTATTAGATTATGAAGCGTTGGATGCTGACAGTGCTTTAAGAGAAAGTGTTTAATAAGTAGCTATTATTTTCGAACCAGACTGGCAGCATGTATGATTTTTCATATGTAACAAAGTTGCTGTCGTGAGAGTGATCGAAGAAGCTGTATTTATAGTAGGTGGTATATTTAGCTCAGATAATATTAGTGAGTTAAATTATCTACTTAATATAGCTAGGCTGATGTTAGGTAATATTTTGATGAAAGTTGATAGTTTAGATGTACATCGATGGCAAAGGTACATAGAGCAAGAGACTGGATTTGTGCTGCCAGATATACAACTGCAGTGGTTGGCTAATGCAGTCGACTGTACAGCATTATCAAATGGATTGAGCATTCAGCAATTATGGTATCGATTATCAGAAAATGATGAGTTGCGTCAGCAAGTATTAGATAAAGTGCTCATTCATGAGAGTCGTTTTTTTCGACACAAGCCCTCTATCGACTTTATCGCAGATTATGCATTGCAACATCATAAAACGGACAAAGTTGATAGTTTGTTTCGTATTTGGAGTGTTGGTTGCGCAAGTGGACAAGAAGCTTGGTCATTGGCTATGAGCTTAGCAGCACAGCACTGTCGAGACTATACAATATTAGGGACAGATGTCAGCGAAGAGGCTATTAAAAGCGCGCGGCTAGGGCAGTACGATAACAGGCAGCAGTCCTTGATCCCGCAATCGTGTCAACCATTTATTCAGTCGCTGCCAGCTAAAAGTGCGTTAAGCAGATTAAACGCTGCCGCGTCAAAAATGGCTAATAAGATACAAGATAATTGGCAAATAGCTCCTATATTGCAGCCACATGTCAATTTTTCTGTACATAACATTTTGGAAAAAAAACCACCCACTACGCACCTTCAGCACGTTATTATTTGCCAAAACATGCTGCTATATTTTAGAAAATTTGATCAGCGTGATATTTTGGCACGGTTATCAGAGCAGTGTGCGTTAGAGGGATATATTATATTGGCTCCAGGTGAGGCGTTGTTCTGGCGTCCTTCAAATATGCGCCGTATTGCGCACCCACAGGTTAATGTGTGGCAAAAAATTAGTGCCTAAATTAGTGCATAGAAGAGTTAGGATAAACCTATGAAAAACCAGCCCAATGACATAGTGACGTTTGAGTGGTTGCTACCATTATTCAATCAGCAGTTATCACAGGTAACTGACGGTTGGCAATTAGGTGAATCTAGCATCGATTATGAGCAGCTAACATCAAGCTATCATCAGATTAGTGGTGCGCTCACCATGCTCAACTTGCCGTTGCTAGCAAGTATTGCTAGCAAATTGAGTCAACTTGCAGAAGTAGAAAGTTACGATGAGTTTTCTACTAAAGAGCGCCGTATAGGTCAATTAGCTCATCGATTGTTAAAACGTGAGATTAATCAGTATGCGCGTACAGACATCTATCATATAGAGCTAATAAGTAGGGTAGTTGATGAGCTGGCCCAAGCCCTGTCTCAACGAGGAATAGAAACTGAAACTCTTATCAACGTTAGTGATATTCAGCATGAGTACGTAGATGATCATGCTAATTACGAAAATATCATCAATAGTATTAGAGCGGCTGTTCCGTCAAATCCAGCAACTACTAACCTAACGAGCGAACAGTGCCAGCAGTTGTTACTCGTATGGCGCCAGCAAGTGCAAGCATTACTGAGCACCAATAAAAACCAGCCATCAGTACTCAGTACCTTGGAGAAAGCTAGCCAGTATTTATGGCAAACAACACAAGATAGTGACTTACAAAAACTATGGTACTTGACCAAATTACTGCTCAGCGACTTGGCCCATAACGAGACGCCGCTTCCTGAGCGTTATGCAACACTATTAGGTCAGCTTGATCAAGTTATAGAGTCTTGTGCCCAGTCAAATAGAGTGCCTTCAAATATCGTTGTAAAATTGACCATAGCAATCTATGTCGAATTAAGTTATCTAGCACACAGTAGCAAACGTACCCAGTCTATTTTAGATGAGGTATTGCAGAGCACCACGATAGCGCCACGTTTTTTATCGCAATTATTAACTCAGCTTGAGGCGCTTATCTTTAAGCTAGATGAGCCTGATACTTTGGTAGCACCTTTACAACATATCAAAGAACAACTTAGAAACCGAGGCTGGACTTATTATGTGTCTCAAGTGGAATCAATCCTTACAGATCTAAAGCAGTCTCTTATATCAGAAACAAGCTTTACACAGGCACAATGGCAAATTGAGCGCAAGCTGCAAGTGCTATATAACGCTATTTATAGTACTGAGCAGACCATTTCACTTAAAATTGGTGATGCGACTTCTTTCGCTACTATGCCTGAAGTGACTGGTAGTCACGAGACAGAGTTGACAGGTAAGCATGAAACTATTCCTACCGATGACGGTCTACGTGAGCTGCGAATAGCAGTAGAATGGATAAAGCAAAGTTTCAACGAGTATATACAACACCAAGATATTGGATTGTTGCCAGCGACTACTGATTTTACCAGTGTTGGTCAAGCCTTTGATGATATGGAGTTGCCAGAAATTCGTCATACAGTGGATGATATAGGTAGCCTGTTTGCGCAGTTAACTACTCGTAATATCACCACTCCAAGCTGGAGTTTGGTGCAAGCGTTGGCTGAGAGCTTAACCTCTGTTGAGCTGTTACTTGATTATCTTGCACAGCAGGTTTTTGATCAGCAGTTGCTCACTTTAGCAAACGAACATACGGCCAGAGCAACGCAACTTCTTAATACTTATATCACATCACCAGAAATGACTAACGAGACTGCAGTCACCCAGAAATTAGCTGCGACAAATGTTGTACGTTACGATGATAGTGGCGAAATTAGCCCTGTTATCAATATAGGCGATGAAAGTGTAGTTGAACAAGATAGTGTGAGTCTGTCCAATAATACTGAAAGTGATGCACTAAAGCAGGCTCGTGAACACGTAAAGCCTGATAATTTTGACAACTTTGAGACGGATGAAGATGTACACGATGTCTTTATCGAAGAAGTGACAGAAATTATTACTGATCTTGAGGCTTTTCTTCCTATTTGGGCACAAGACTCGCAGGATCTAACACCGTTGACTGAAGTGCGTAGAGGTTTTCACACCCTAAAGGGCTCAGGCCGTATGGTTGGCGCCTTTAGTATCAGCGAGATAGCATGGTCAATCGAAAACCTACTCAATCGTTTATTAGATAAAACATTGTCAGTAACAGATGGTGTTGTAAATCTAGTGGTTGAGACAACAAAAATTCTACCAGCATTGGTAGCAGATTTTTCAGCGCAGCGCCTACCAAGCTTTGATCCTGCGATTGTTATCTTACAAAGTAGCAATCTTATGAGTCAGCAGCCGGTCAACACTGGACTGACGCTAGCTGAACTTGCTCCCAAAGAAGTTATTTCAGATGATGCAGAATTAGAAAAATCGCTACTAGAAATTGATGATGCTGATAACGATTCTAATAACGATAGTACCGAGTTGGTTACTGACTCAAATAACAAGGAAGTGAATATCAATGAATATCTATCTACATTGGATATTCCAGATAGTCTTGCACCTTTTATTAAAGATACTAATCAACTACCAGTTGATGCTAATGACGCAGACCCTGACATCAGAGAGATATTTATAGAAGAAGCCAATGAAGTACTGGCAGAAATCGTGCCTTTATATGAAAGCTGGCAGAAAGCACCGACCGACTTAGAAGGCCTAAAAGAGATTCGCCGTGGATTTCATACTTTAAAAGGTTCAGGCCGTATGGTAGGCGCTAACTATACAGCTGAACTGGCATGGTCTATAGAAAACATGCTTAACCGCGTTTTAGATAGTAGTATCGTTATTTCAGCTGATATGCGTCAACTGATTACAGATGTACTAGCGGCTTATCCTAAAATGCTAACAGCATTTGAATTTAATACTCAAGACTATCCAGCTATTGTCCCAATGTGGATTGCGTGTGCTAATGCGTATAGTAAACAGAAGGGTAATGAATTTAGCTATGTTGATTTGTTTGCACAATCAGTAGATAGTCCTACAAATGAGATAAATGAAGAGGCGACATCGTGGCCTGATATGGTTGAGACTGGCGCTGCTTATGATGATAGTGAAGCAATAGACTCGACCTTGCAGACTTTTCATTCAGTCAATGAAAGAATGGCAGAAGCAACGATTGTCCTTAGCCCTCAAACTGAGGAAGAGAAAGCATTTTGTAAGATATTTATTGATGAAGCAGAAGAGCTGCTTGATTGTATCGAGCAGTTTGTCAAAGATAATAGAAACCAAAATCATATAGAAATCACAGATGAAATCGTACGCGCATTCCATACTTTGCGCGGCGCTTCTGGCTCTAGTGCTTTGGCTGCTATCAGTGAGGTCAGCGCAACCATCGAGCATAGCTTAGAGCTCTTGCAACAACAAGACAGAGGGATGAATGCTCAACACTTGGAAGCATTAGCTCAGTCAGCCACATTAATAAATGGCTATCTAAATAACTACAAGCAAAATATAGAACGGCATAATGACTTGGTAGAGAATAATGGTTCGCAGAGTCAAAGTGATATAGCGTCATTGCAAGCCATGCTTGGTGAGCAACACGTGGTTGATGACACTACCACTATGACGAATAAGCAACCGACGATAGAAGAGTTATTAGACAGTAATATTGATACGTTGCTTGATGCTGAGTGGGAATTAGATGATGCATTGAATCATACTGATGTAGAGCATGTCCAAGATTATATAGATCAGCAAGTGTCACAAATAACTTCCCTCATGGAGAGGGCGCAAGCATTTCCAAAGTTTGCCAAAATTCTTGATGAACTTGGCAATGCGTACGGTTATTTGAGCAATAATCTTGATAAAGCCCAAGACAAAGATATTCAAGCAATACTGCATGCAGGTCATGCTCAACTGATAGGTTTGTTTGATGCTTTAGCTGGAAGTACGTCTTTAAAAGTAGATAAACAAGTCATCGACGAGCTACAGAGTATCTATCAAGAAAGTGACGATAACGAAGACGTTGGTTTCGTTGTTAGAGCGGTTCCAGCACCTGACCTACAGTTTGAGACCATTGACACTGATGCTGAGTTATTAGAAATATTTTTAGAAGAGGCGCAAGAGCTTGATACTGCACTAGATGAAAGCTTCAATAAATGGCGTGTCGATATCACAAATATAAATGCATTGAAGGTTTTACAGCGTCACCTGCACACAATTAAAGGTGGTGCACGGATGGCGGGTATTCGTAGCATTGGTGATTTGACCCATGAAGCAGAAAGTGTCTATGAAGCATTTGTCGAGAATCGAAGAGTACCAACAGCGCAGTGGCTTGAAATCATGCAAATGGTGCAAGACACGATGTCACAGCAAATAATGCATATTGTGAATCATAAACAATCTTTCTTTACTCCAGAGCTTATTGAGCAGTTGCAAAAGTTTGAAAAAACGAAAACGTTGCCAGAGGCGATTAATTTAGTCATACCAGTACCGAAAAGTCATTTCGAACCTACAGAGAGTAGCCTTGCGAACGATATTGCTGACAAGAGCAATGAGTTATTGAGTACCCTAAGTCTAGATAGCATGATTAAACAATCGTGGGCTAATGGATTGCCTGACCCTGACATATTAGCGGTATTTTTAGAAGAAGCAGAAGAGCTTACCAATCGTAATAAGTATCTGCAATTGTTCTTGAAAGACACAGGTAATACCACAGCATTACAAGCACTCCAGCGTGATTTGCACACCATAAAAGGTGGGGCGCGAATGGTTACTGCCTCCGGTATTGCTGACTTGGCGCATGAGATAGAGTCAGTCTACACTGATTTTGTCAGTAATCGACGTCCAGCTACCAAAAAAGCATTAGAGTTGCTGGTTGCAAGTCATGACTGGCTAGCTGACGCGGTATTTATTCTTCAACAACAGGTTAATCCGCCGACACCGACGTTATTGATTGAGGCATTAGAGCAGTTTAGCAAAAATCCTGATAGTCTAAAAACCATACCTAAAGAGTCCTTACAAACGCAGCGTGAAGCAGTCTTAATTGCCAAAGCAAACCAAGACTCACAGTATCTTGCAAAAGATATCAGTGAAATGCCATCTATGCTTAGAGATACTCACGAAGAAGAACAGAGCACTAGTAGTAATGAAATGATTCGTATCTCAGGTGGTTTGATCGAGCATATGATTAATCTATCTGGTGAGTCAGCGATTAACCGTGCTCGTATTGATATGGGTATCAGTAGTTTGACAAACAGTATTGAAGAGATGGGTACAACGGTACAGCGTTTGGCAGATCAGTTACGTCGTATGGAAACTGAACTAGAAGCACAGATTTTGTCTCAAATAGATGATGAGCTCATTCATAACGAAGACTTTGACCCTCTAGAAATGGATCAATATTCTTCCTTGAATCAGTTATCCAAGTCATTGACAGAATCGGCCTCAGATTTGGTTGATATTAACCATACATTGTTAGAAAAGACACGCGACAGTGAGAGTTTGCTACTACAGTTGTCTCGTACCCAGACTGAACTGCAAGATGGGCTGATGAACTCACGTATGGTGCCATTTACGCGATTGACACCACGTCTTGAACGTATCGTACGTCAAACAGCCAATGAGCTTAATAAGTCTGTTGACTTGACTATCATCAATGCTGACGACGAGATGGATAGAACCATTCTAGAGCGAATTACTTCACCACTTGAGCATATGTTACGTAATGCTGTTGATCATGGTATTGAAACCACGTCAACCCGTCTGAAGTCAGGCAAAGAGCGTAGTGGACGTATTACTCTTGAGGTAAATCGTGAAGGTAGTGAAATCATCATCAAGCTAACAGATGACGGCCGTGGTATTGACGTTGAGGCAGTACGTAGTAAGGCCGTCTCTCAAGGTCTGATTGATGAAGACGATGATAGTTTGTCAGACCTTGATATTATGCAATATGTCTTTAATGCTGGATTAAGTACTAGTCAACAAGTGACTCAGATTTCTGGACGCGGCGTTGGTATGGACGTTGTTATTAGTGAAATTCGTCAGCTAGGTGGGGCGGCATCTGTTGTTTCAGAATCTGGCAAAGGCTCAAGTTTCACAATGCGTCTACCATTAACGGTAGCTGTGTCTGATGCATTGGTAGTTCGTGCTGCAGATCGCTACTATGCAATTCCATTGGTACAGATTGAGCGTGTGGTTCGGGTTAATCCAGAGAAACTTTATGACTATTATCAATCAAATGATGCCACGCTAAATATTGAAGATACTGAGTATCGAGTACGCTATCTAAATGAGATTCTATCAGGTAATAAATTAAATGAGTTGGTTGTAAATACCAATACTAGCTTACCGCTTATCATTATTAAAAACCGAACTGGACAGAATATTGCTTTGCAAGTGGATCAGATTGCAGGCTCGCGCATAGAAGTCGTCGTCAAACCTTTAGGTCAGCAATTATCAAATATTCCAGGGGTTTCAGCTGCTACTATTATGGGCGATGGCTCAGTGATGCTCATTTTAGATTTGATTGCTCTCATGCGTAATGCGCAGTTGGTCAAAAACATTACGAAAGCTGTTGACACCAAAAAAGGGCGCATAGAGTCCAAACCTAATATTCTAGTCGTCGATGACTCCGTGACGGTGCGTAAAGTAACCTCACGTTTCTTAGAGCGTCAAGGGTTCAATGTGGCAGTCGCTAAAGACGGTATTGATGCGATCGAGATACTGCAAGACGTCACTCCAGATATGATATTACTTGATATCGAGATGCCTCGTATGGATGGCTTCGAAGTGGCGACTCAAGTCAGACATAGTAGTCGTCTGAAACAAATTCCAATTATTATGATAACGTCACGTACTGGTGAAAAGCATCGTGAGCGTGCCCTAGAGATTGGCGTAAATGATTATATGGGCAAACCATTCCAAGAAAAAGAGTTGCTTAATAAAATGCAAAAATTACTAGGTGAAGGGGTTAGCCTGACTAATGAATGATAATGCACGTGTTTTAGCGCTGCGAAAAAAAAATAAAAACGATATTAAGGTGATGGTGGTGGCAGAAGATCACCGCCAGCGCATGGCTTTTTCAGATACGGTACGTGGTTTTGGTTTTACGCTGGTCGGCTGCGTTTCACGAGCACAGTGGCAGGAGACACATGCATTGTCTCATGAAGCTATTGATATTTGGCTAATAGACAGTGATTATGATGACAATGTGGCAGTCGCGACTGTAGCATCCAGACCAGCAGCAGTATTGGTAGGCTTCAGTCCGGCTCCATATCTAAATGAATCCCATGAATACGCAAAATGGCAACGTAAATTGAAGCGTAAGTTTGCCCAATTGCTTGACTTGCCAATATTGGCAGATGCTCCAGTTTATAAGAGCAATGATAATGATTGGTGTTATGTCGTATTCTTGGGCGCCTCTATGGGTGGTCCTAGTGCGGTAAAAGAGTTTTTAGATAATGTACCAGCCACATTACCAGTATGTATTTTATTGGCACATCACTTCAATCAGGCTATGATTGGTACGTTACCCCGTATACTTAACCGCCATAATGACTGGTGCTGTAAAGTGATTGCCTCTTCACAGCGATTGCGAGCAGGGCAGTGTTTGATAGTCCCTATTGATAAGCAGGTTGTCTGTGATTCGACAGGTCGCGTGATACTATTGGATCAAGAGTGGCGTGGTGAATACAAACCTGCAATTGGACAATTACTCAAAAATACCAGTGATGTTCATGGTAGCGAGCTTATCAATATTATATTCTCAGGTATGGGTAACGACGGCTCTCAGTATTTAGATTTAGTCCAAGACAATAATAGTCAATTGTGGGCGCAAGATCCAAGCTTGAGTGCATGTCCAAGTCAACCTCAGGCTATTATTGATTCAGGGTACTGTAGCTTTGTTGGCAGCCCTACTGAATTAGCAAGAAAACTAATCGATTACATTAGTGAAAGGGCAGCTAGCCATTTACATTAACTCGTTGCGAGCGACGTATGAAACAAATTTCGAAACATTCGTTTGAAGCTGTCAGTCTGTTGACTACCAACAACGGTATGCTTGATGTCACCATTGTTCCAGCAGTTAATCAACCAGACTGGATCATTCCGAGTGCTCTAATTTTGAGTGTGAATGAGTGTCAACAGCAGGTCTCTAGTCACAACTGGCAACAGCAAGATTTGGCGGTTTTTCATTTGTTATCACAAGATCAAGTACCAAATAAAATAATTATCTTGGAAGGTAATACGACCGAGCACCGTTTTGCGTTACAGACAGCGGGTGATTTACGTCAGATACAAGCACGTATTGCTGAAGTGAAAGATGTAGAGACACCTGAACAGTTTCGTGGGACTAATTTTGGAGAGGGGGAAGAGTATTTTAATAAAAACGACGTCTCATCTTACCTATATCAAACAGTAATGATTGATGATGAAATCTATTTAGTGCCAGATTTAGATAAAATTGCCTACCACCTGATTGATTTGGATGGCTAGATTCTTATCTGTATTTCAGGTATTCTCCATTCTATGAATAGTCAGCCAATAATATTAATGATTTTATCTATTAAATAGTTATTAGCGGGCTTATAAAATTGTTTAGAGATAATTCCTGACAGAGGTAGTAGAGTCGCTCATGAATAATGCCAACTCGAATGTATCAAAGTGGTCAGCTAGCAGCCGTATCTTTCATTGGATCAGTGCAGTTTTGCTATTGGTAACATGGATAATGATATTGTTGCACCAAAATCTAGATAGCAATTCGTACATTGGGTTTCATAAAGCATTTGGCGTAAGTTTATTGTTTTGGATGATTGCCCGTGTCATCAATCGTGTCTTTACTAAAGCGCCACCAGCATTGCCTATGCCAAAGTGGCAGATGCTAATATCCCAGCTTTCCCATTTTGCGCTTTATGCCATATTGATTGCTATGCCTTTGGTCGGTTTATTGATGACAGTGTATGGCGGGCGACCGGTTGATATCTTTGGTATTTTTCAGATTCCAGTATTTGTTGACACAGATAGAAGTTTGGCACGTTTTTATAACAACTTGCATACTGAGATTATTTGGCCAATGATTATTGGCTTTACCGTCTTGCATATAGCTGCAACGTTGTATCATCAGTTTGTCAAAAAAGACAATCTTATTGCCCGTATGAAATAATCTATAAACATAAAAAAGCCCCAAGTATTAAACTTGGGGCTTTTTTATGTTTATTATGAAAATACGTACAGTTGGAAGGTTGGTTTTTATGAGAAGGTTATTTTTGATGCTCAGGCAAATTGATATTCATCTCTAATACATCTAAGCTATCTTCAGAACGATGGTTGATATTGACGTCATCAATTTGTACACCGTTAACGTATTTGTTCACCACTTCCAAGATTTCACGCTTCATTTTTTCGATACGATCTACCGTTAAGCGATTATTCAATCTGTTTTCGCTAGCAACAATAACTTTTAAACGTTCAGTTGCTAAATTTGCACTACCTGCGTTACTGTTATCGTCAGTACCAAATAGGCTGCTCCAAAATCCTTTTTTCTTAGTCATCATTAACCCCCAAACCAGCGCTGTAGTAGACTCTTTTTCTTCACATTAATATGACGTAGTGGACGCTCTTCACCCAAGAAACGGGCGACAATGTCGTCATAACATTGACCAG
Source organism: Psychrobacter sp. AOP7-B1-25 (assembly GCF_052376195.1). NCBI lineage: Bacteria > Pseudomonadati > Pseudomonadota > Gammaproteobacteria > Moraxellales > Moraxellaceae > Psychrobacter > Psychrobacter sp. AOP7-B1-25. Next base: position 186,564 of record NZ_JBQSVK010000003.1, on the reverse strand, counting down.
CAACAGAGTCGTTATAATGAATAACTGGTTCGCCATGGTTAGACGCTTCAAGCACTGAATGGCTCTCAGGAACAACGCCAAGTAGTGGAACTTTTAGAATGTCGTTAGAGATAGTGTCAATATCCATCATCTCATTCGCAGCCGCACGCTCAGGATTATAACGAGTAATAATCAAATGCTCACGAACGCTGCCTTGGCTCTCTTCTACTTTTTTTGTCTGACTTTGTAAGATACCGATGATTCTATCTGAGTCGCGTACTGAAGAAATCTCAGGATTGGTAACAATAATCGCTTCATCAGCATGATACATCGCTAGCTGTGCACCGCGCTCGATACCGGCAGGTGAGTCGCAAATGATGTAGTCAAATTGCTTAGAGAGTTCAGCCATGACCTCTGATACCCCTTCGTCTGTCAGCGCGTCTTTATCACGCGTCTGACTGGCTGGTAGTATATATAGGTTTTCAAGTTGCTTATCTTTGACAAGTGCTTGCGACAAACGCGCGTTTCCAGTGATGACGTCAACGAAGTCATAAACGATTCTATTTTCGCAACCCATGATCAAGTCTAGATTACGTAGACCTACATCAAAGTCGATAACAACCGTTTTATAGCCACGTAACGCCAAACCAGCGGCAAAAGAAGCGCTTGTCGTGGTTTTACCCACACCGCCTTTACCTGAAGTGATTACAACTATCTTCGCCACAATGGCACACTCCTATGAATCAATGGGATATCTTTTATATAGTAAATAGCAAAACAACATGTTATTTATCTAACATATATACACTATCTTCGAAGCTAGCCTAGCATAAATAAATAAAAATTTATAGCAGCTCGATACTAAAGCGGAAAAACAACCTATTTATCGCTCAATTAGCCTCTCTACGTGGCATTGGTAGAGTCATAATCATACTTTTTGGCTAAATGAATAGGTAAGCTTAACTACCTTAGTTTTCTATAAAGTCACTTCAACGTGTATTATTTTTAATAGCGTCTTAAGTTTCGTCCATTACCGTGAATACTAAGCCTTCGCCTTCTACAAATTTTACTTGTACAGATTTGTCGATGACATGTTCAGGTAAGTTGTCTCGTAAGCAGTATGTTCCTGCTACTGATACCAGTGAAGGATTGAAAACTTGGCAGAATATACGGGCATCTTTATCACCTGTTGCGCCTGCAACCAAGCGCCCTTGTGCACGGCCATATACATGTAAGCTATTGTCAGTAATCGCTTCAGCACCGCTATTAATACTGTTGGTCAAAATTAAGTCGCCACCAACATGATTGAGGCTTTGTCCTGAACGTAGCATTTGATCATAGATTAAGCTAGTAATATGCTGAGTACTTACCAATGTCTCGGTGGGCATACTAGACAGTGTCGTTTCAGTAGCAGTCTCGCTTGTGGTAGAGGTGCTATCGTCGCTGTTAGCATCAACTGCTTCGGTATTATTGTTTTCTGCTACTTGTTGGGTAGGAGGCTTTTTGCTTGGTAATATGCGTTCGATACGTTTACCATCGGCTGGAAATATCGCCAAGCGCTGCTCACGTGCTTGCGCATCAAGCATACCTGTCACCACGCCAATAGGCTGTAATCCCCATGCCCATAATAGCTCTACCAATGCTGATAAATCCTGCTCAACGTCACTATCAATAAGGATAGGGATATTACTCGATTTATTGCTGAGCGTTTCAGTTAGCTGAGCCTCTATAACTGCTAAATCGTTTGTACTAAACTGTACGCGTGAAAACGTCAGCATTTTGCCATAGAAAGCTAGCGCTGGTACAGTCTGGTTATCGTTAGCTGAAACTGTCATATACAAACCCTTAAAAATAATTCTGTCACGGTATTATATCTCTTATTGCATCGTGCTATCGGATATCTAAATTATAGATTTAGCATATCTTGGTGCTTCCATTGCTGCACTTTTACTTGCGCTTCAAACGCAGTTAAACTGTCCTCAATGATACTAGAAATTAAAGTATCTAGCGCTGTATTATTGGTATCTATTTGCGCAATACCGCTAGCAATTTCTATCATCAGTATATCTAAGCGCTTAGGGTCTAAGAGTCGTTTGTTCAACGCATTGACGACGTTCTCACCGATATTATGCCCGACATGGTGTAGCTGTGATTCAATCAGGCTGCCCGCGATAGGGATCATGCGTAGATAGCGGCGCAACTCAGGTGTGTTTGCCAAGCCTTCTTCAATCGCATTGCCCATCTCACTAGCCAACATACTGCCACCACCTGATGAGGCTGTGAGTTCTTGCAACTTTGGTGCAAGCTCTGTGCGTAGTACAGACAATACCGCTGTTTCAATCTCATTGCGGTTTTTTGCAATCGTCGACTCGATGAATGATTTATGAGTATCTGAACTGGTTAGTTCTTGTCGAAAGTTTTGTATCGCCGTCAGAATAACGCGATCGGATAGCTCTTCTAGCAGTAGGTCAATGTAGAATTTGATTCGATTGATCCATGCTTGCGGCAGAACTTGGTAACCCAGCTGATATAGACGTCTTCCAATAACGACCGCTCGCAGCAGTCGCAAAGCACGTAGCTGAGGAAAACAGCCCAATACTTCGTACCAATGAACGAAGGGGAAAAAGAACCAGCGATAATAGACTTTTTGTTTGATGGCAATCGCCCAACGCAGCAACAACTCAACGACCAGAAAGATGGTAAAAAACCCTCCAGCAGTGCGTAGAGGATCATGTAGCGTTGCCTGATACCAATTAAGTGCTTCACTGACAGTTAACCATTCTGCAGCATTACTACTGAAACTGCTCATCAAAATAGCATCGATACTGATCAACAGTAGATCAATACTGATGGCAATAATCATGACGATATCATAAGTGAGCTTAAGGCGACTTGGCTTTGGATGGTTGTGTTTTGGTGGCTCATCACTTGGTGAATAAAGAGGCTGACTCGAAACAGGTTCGGTAGCTAACGGCGAGCTAGTAGTAGAGGTGGACACAGTCATACCTTATAAGTAATAAATGGCACAAAGAATGGGTAAGAAATCGATATATACTGTCATTTATTCTTAGCGTAGACATCGAAAATCTATGAGTTTATGACTAGTCACATTATCAATGAATAAGGCTAAAAAACAACCCATATTCGACTAAAATTTACTTATGAGGACTTACTGTTTTAACAGTAAACATCATAAGTAAGATATGTGTATGGTGATACTCGTACCCGTAGCTTTGTTCCCCAACAATTTTTTATTTCGTTATTGGTGTTTACTACATCAATGTTTGTTGTATCGATATTTTTACTTAGTACGCTTGTATAGACTGTGCTTGGTATCTGACAAGACTTAACGATAAGCCAGTTTAGTATTGCTGAACAGCTTAGTATTGATAATCGTCGTTAGATAGCTTGTGTTTGAGGGTCTGTTCCAAAATCTGCCAACATAGTGCTAATACGTTCATCTTTTTGGCGCCATACTTGCTCAACCCAGTCGAACATTTGTGCCTTCGTGTCCTCGTCATTTTCGTAACCCCCTTGTTTGATACTTTCGAACAAGGCATCTGGCATGTCGATATAGCGCAAGTCAACGCCCAAGCGTTTAATATTGCCTTTCCAAAGATCTCCATAGCTTGGCACGCCATCAGGGTATACGATAGTCATGTCTAGTATGCCATCGATATCTTCACCTAATGCGCTGATAGCCAATGATAAACCGCCTGCACGTGGTTTTAATAAATGCGTATAAGGTGACTTTTGCTGAGCTTGCTTGGCTTTCGTGAAACGAGTACCTTCTAAATAGTTTAATAAAGTGAAAGGTTTGTCTTTTAGCAGCGCACAGGCACGTTTGGCTTCTTCTATGTCTTTACCTTTTAGCGCAGGGTTTTTGGCGATGGCTTCTTTTGAATGTCGGCGCATCATTGGAAAGTCTAAAAAGTAAAAAGCTTGACCAACGATAGGGATGTAAATCAGCTCAAACTTGGTAAAAAATCGCGTGAGTGGCAAGCGTTTTTCGCCAATATACTGCACGATGCTGGTATCGACCCATGATTGGTGGTTGCTAACCAATAGGTACTTACCATTGGTATGAATGTCATCTGGTAGGTTGATACGCCAATCTTTGTGAGGCAACATATTATCTATTAAAGCACTGTTGCTACTGATCCAGTGAGTAGCAATTTTGATGACAGCTTTGTCCGCAACCGAGGCGCCAGTAATCACTTTGCCGACACCCATCAGCCACAAAGGAATACTACCGCCGAAGCTATTGGCGGCGATGACACCAGTGGCTGTTGCAAACGAAACAGCTCTGCCCAACTTAGGCGAACGTTTATGTAGTTTTCGAATGGTAGATGTCAAGCGCATGCTCAATCCTTCTCAGTGTGTCTGATTAATAATAAGTCATATGTCGCTGAAGCTAATGTGCTAATCCACTATGAAATAGTAATCAAGCTAACCTTACTTGAAGTATCGCGATCATTTGTTTATCTTAACTTTGTTAGAACGGTTGTCTATCAAAATCGTCAAACAACGGTTTGTTTAGCTTCCAGTAAATGTGATATTGCAGCTTAAAATGAATAGGCTAGTAACAATATAATGTAAATGCGAAGGTTGTTTATGTTCAATAATGGCAAGTTTAGCTACATAATTTTAGCAGAAACCAGTTGCGGTGTAAGGTTATAAAGCTGACTCGTAGTAGCAAAAGGGAAATGGTTGTGAGAGGTTAAAATTCGGATATTAGGATGTTAGCAATATAACCTGCACTTCTCATACATAGGTGTGACAAAATATTACACATATTTAGAGTGTAGTTGCCATAATAATAGCGATAAGCAATTAGAAGATTAATGGACAATCTTTGTAAAAAGCACAATTTTTTAAACTTAAGAGGAAATATTATGCGTAATACTTTAATGGTCGCAGCAGTTGCATCAGGTTTAGCCCTTAGTGGTTGTGTTACTGATCCAAATACAGGGCAACAGAGTTTAAATAAAACAACGCTCGGCGGTCTAGCTGGTGCACTTGGTGGTGCAGCTATCTCTAAGGCTACTGGTGGTGACGAGACTGGTCGTGATGCTGCAATTGGCGCAGCATTAGGTGCTGGTGTTGGTTACTATATGGATCGTCAAGCTAAGCAGCTTGAGCAGCAAATGGCTGGTACTGGTGTAACTGTTGAACAAAACCCGTCGACAGGTAACATTGATCTAGTAATGCCAGGTAGCATCACGTTCTCTTTTGATAACGCAACGCTAAACTCATCTTTCAAGCCTACACTTGATAAGCTTGCTACTACTATGAACCAGTACAACCAAAACACGATCACTATTGCAGGTCATACTGATAGCCAAGGTTCAGCATCTTACAACATGGGTCTATCACGTGATCGTGCTTATTCAGTTGCAAACTATCTAACGGCTCGCGGTGTTGCTTCAAACCGCATCAACGTTGTGGCTTATGGTGAGTCACGTCCTGTTGCAGATAACAGCACTGATTATGGCCGCCAGCAGAACCGCCGCGTTGAGCTAACCGTTAATGCACCACAGAGCGTAAACTAATCAATAGCTATATATAGCTATTAAATACATACTAAATATTTGAGTACATATTTTCAAAGAAGAGTCAGCATTATGCTGGCTCTTTTTTTGCATTTTTTATATGGCCAAAACAACGACTATGCATAGATATAGTTAATATTAAATTAAATATTGATAATGATTATCAATAACACTATAATTTGTCAATGTTTGCTATTGATACAATACTGAAAGTCTTATTATGTGCATTGTGACTCAACGTGCATCGCTGAGATAGCCTGCTGTAACATGGCTTGATTATCAAGATAATTGAGGCTACCTAACCAAAACGAATTTTTTGCTATATTTTTGAGGATATGTATGACAATTTCTACCGTAACAAGCCGTAAGCTTATACCAACTACCTTAGCTGTTGCACTTGCAGGAGTATTAATGGTGTCGGGCTGTACAAAGCAAGCCGATGAAGACACCGTTGCAGCGACAGAGACGCAAACAGAAGTAGCAAACACAGAGACGGCTGATAATACAGATATGACAGCTGCCGAAAAAGCACATATTGATAGACTAGTTATCAGTTATGCAAACATGGCACATGCTGCTTATAAAGACTCGTTGGACACAGCCAAATTACTGCAAACTGTGGTAGAGACCTACGTAGCTACTCCAACACAAGAAAATCTTGATGCAGCAAAAGCTGCCTATAAAGAGGCGCGCCAGCCATATTCTCAAACTGAAATTTTCCGTTTTGATGAAGGTTTTGTGACGGCTAATGATGAACGCGCCATCAACAGCGTCGATAGTTGGGAAGGTCAGATCAACGCTTGGCCGCTTGATGAGGCACTGATTGATTATGTTGGTGACGACTACGAAGGCGAATATAACAGTCAAGAAAATATCATCAATAGTGATAGCATTACTGTGGGTAGCATTGAGCAAGATACCAGTACGATTACACCTGAGCTACTTGCAGAAATGAATGAAATCGGTGGTAGCGAAGCCAACGTAACAACTGGCTATCATGCCATTGAGTTTATGCTGTGGGGTCAAGACAACAATGGTGTAAGAGAAGGCGCAGGTAATCGTCCAGTTACTGACTATGCAACTGAAGCTGGACAGTGTACTAGTGGTGATACCGCCAACGAAGATGCCAACATCTGTGAACGCCGCGGTGAATTCTTAACTGCTGCAACTCAACTATTGGTTGATGACTTAACCGCGATGGAAGCCCAGTGGCAGCCTGAAACCGAGAATACTTTACGTAGTGATTTGATAGCGCGCAAATATGATAATGGTCTGCGCCAAATTATGTATCAAATGGGTAGCCTAGCACTAGGTGAGCTTGCTTCTGAGCGTATGCAGGTTGCTTTCGTTACTGGTTCTACCGAAGATGAGCACGAATGCTTTAGTGATTTGACGCATCTAAGTTATGCCAATAATGCTCGCGGTATTCAAAACGTCTTTAATGGTAGCTATACAACAGTCGCTGGTAAGACAGTAGGCGGTTATGGCATCCAAGACTATTTGACGGATAACGGACACACAGAAGCTGCTGATAAGTTGGCTGCTGAATTTGATAAAGTAGAAAGCGCGTTCGACGTTATCGTTGAAAAAGGCGAAGAAGACGGTATCAAAATTGATCAGATGATTGCAACTGTCGGTCAAGCAAGCCAAGAAGGTATCTCTGCTGAAGAACAAAACGTTCGTCGTGGTTGGGTTGAAGCAGGTATCACTAGCTTACAAGAGCTGACTGCCAGTATCGAAAACGCTGCAAAAGCAGTTGGAATCGATAACCTAGACGCAGATGCAGGGTCACAGTTTTAAGAAAAAATTAAGCTAGCGACCCTTATTTAAAAGCCTCTAATTGGCTTTATGACGTTTTATTAGTCGTTATAGGTCAGTAATCGCTGTTTATTAGATACTTAGATTGGATATAATACGTGCGTTGTCAGCCACCGTTGGCAGCGCATTTTTATGAGCATTAAATAAGCCAATTGGCCTCTATACCACCTCATTATATGTCTCCGCAATCATTGTTCATCGACATATAATGAGGTGGTATGGCAAAACTTTAATGGTTCTACTCTAGCGCTAAGGCACTTAATTTCTATGAACGTTAATCATGCTAACCCCTCTGACTCTCCTTCTGTTACTCAAACCCTACGACATACACCCTCTAAGCTTGCTCTAATTCTCGCGAGTGTAGTAGCTATCAGTGCATGTCAACCATCCGATAGCGCTTCTGACGACGCTACTGACAATGTTTCTGATGATACTGCCGATCAGGTCTCAAGTACTGAGAGTAGCAGTAAAAACAGCCAATCGTTGTCGTCTAAACACGCCAAAAATATAGAGTCACTGGCGGGTGTGCCGATGCAGCAGTTGGTGAGCTTTGACCCTCAAGAGATTAAGCAGGGCGGTGACTCTGGTATTAGTATTAGCAGTGCTGAAAGCTACTCAAAGCCTTCATCGAACTTAGCAGCTTCTCGCAAAGGATCGTTCTTTATTGGTAATGCATTCTTTAAGCAGCCATGGGTTGTTGCTCCTGCTAGTACTGATAGCCGTGACGGGCTTGGCGCATTATTTAATGTGGCAGCTTGCCAGTCTTGTCATGTCAAAGATGGGCGAGGTCATGCACCGATGACTGCTGATGACGATGCCGATAGCTTATTAATTCGTCTGTCTATGCCAGCGACCACCGATGAGCAGCGTCAGCAGTTAAAGGACTCGCTGATTGAAAAGGTGGTTCATCCTATGTATGGTGGGCAGTTACAAGACCGCGGTATTCAAGGTGTGCCTGCTGAAGCGAGAATTGCGGTGCAGTGGACAGACAAACCAGTTAGCTTTGCTGACGGGTATGTTGAAACGTTACGTGCGCCAACGTTTAATCTGACCAAACCTGGCTATGGCGCTTTTGACGATAACATGATGGTATCGCCGCGTGTGGCGCTACCGATGATTGGGCTTGGGCTGTTAGAGCAAATACCTGACGATGACATTAAAAAACAAGCCAGCGATAGTAATGATAGCGATATCAGTGGTAAATTTAACTGGGTAATGGATCCTCAAACAGGCAAGCATGCGCTCGGCCGATTTGGTTGGAAAGCTGGTCAAACCAAGCTGATTACCCAAAACCAAAGTGCCTTTAATGAAGATATGGGTCTAACGTCAAACATCCGTCCTAACGAATCCTGTATGCCAACGCAGACCGCTTGTCTAAATGCAGCGACTGGTGCGGATGAACAAGGTAGCGGTAAATCACCTGTTGAAGTTAACGACGAGGTTGCTAAATTTGTAGAATTTTATACCCGCAATCTAGCAGTGCCTCATCGCCGCAATGCAGGTGATACGCTCGTGCTGGCTGGCAAAAAGCGTTTTTATGACATGGGCTGTCAAAGCTGCCATACACCAAGATACCAGTTGCCAAAAACCGACGATGATCATCTTGAGCAGCATGGCCAAGTAATTTATCCTTACACAGATTTGTTATTACACGATATGGGCGATGATCTCGCTGATCGTACGATTGCTGGCAAGCTACCGCCAAAAGATGCCCAAGTTGAATTTTTAGCCAACTCTTATGAGTGGCGTACGCCAGCACTTTGGGGCGTAGGACTTGCTCAAACTGTGGATTCTCAAGCAACGTTTTTGCATGATGGTCGTGCCCGCACGTTGATGGAAGCGGTTTTATGGCATGGCGGAGAAGCTGAAAAGCAAAAGCAACAAGTATTAGAGTTAGACAAGCAAGGTCGCGCGGAGCTCAATGCGTTCTTAAAGTCGCTATAATATAGTCAATGTAAAACGCTATACATTATTACTTATAACATTACTGAGAAACCTATGAAAATAAACCACGCTTTGGCAATGGCGCTATCTGCGTTGAGTGCTGGACTGCTGATCAGTTGTGTCAAACCTGCCGATGACAACCAAGCTACAGATGTAGATAGCCAAGAAGTTGTGCAAGATAGTGCAGTTACTGACAGTTCAGCAAAAGGTAACGAAGAAAGCACGGAGCAAATCGTTGCGGTAGATATCAGTCCTGAGACTGCGGAAACGTACTTGACACATGTGGCAGACGATATCGTGATTCCTGCGTATGCCGATGCAGCAAAGCAAAGCGACCTCTTAAATGAATTGGCGCAGCAGCACTGTACACAAGCTCCGGTCAGTGGTGATGAGCTACAAGAATTACGTGCGCAGTGGCTGGTATTGGCACAAGCTTGGTCGAGTGCTGAGATGATTAACTTTGGTCCTGCAACGGCTAGCATGAGCAATTTATACATTAACTACTACCCTGACGAGCGCGGACTCGTACATAGTGGTGTGGCTGATTTAATCGCTGCCAATCCACAACTAACACCAGAGCAGCTTGCTAACGAGAGTGCTATCGTACAGGGTGTTCCAGGGCTGGAAGAAGCTTTGTTTGCCAATGACAGTTTAGACGCTGGTCAGTGTGCTTATGTCATTAGTGCCAGTAGTGCGTTGAGCACACGTCTAAAAGACATCGAGACAAACTGGCAGAAAAATGCGACCGATTTATTGGCAATAGATCAAACAGCAGAAAGTGATCAAGGGCTGAACCAGTGGTTTAATTCTCTACTGTCATTGATTGAGACCATGAAATCTAATGCTATCGATCAACCACTCGGTCTGACGGGTAAAGCGAAAGGCCATTTGCCTGCTGCTACTGCTGGTCAAAGCCGCGCTATTATCAATGCTAAGTTAGATACAATCAATAAAGCCATGACTGACCCTGTATTGACGGCTATTCTTGGTAGCAATGATGAAAACAAAATTTCGGATAATCTATCGACTACACTTGCTGATACGACCGCATTATTAGCACAAATGCCAGAAGATTTATCAGAGGCTAGTAAGGACGATCAGCAAGCGTTATATGATCATCTGACTGATGTTACTCGCTTGATTAAACGCCAGTTAATCCCAGCACTTGGTATCCGTGTGGGCTTTAACAGCACTGATGGCGATTAGACAATGTCTACTATCGAAGCGAGTACAGCTGTGCCAGACGTCCAGACTTCTGACCAGATGGATAGATTGAATGATGCTGGCATAAATTCAACAGGTCATGAGCTTTTGACGACGTCAGTGCTGACAGCAGTTGGTACAGCGGCGCTGGTCGGTATTCATCATCGTTATCGTAAGCAGCAGCATCCAGATGCCAGTTTGCAAGATTATGTTGACGGTATTCGTACACAGTTTCAGGCATTACGCGGCACTTCTGATTCAATACCGAAGCTTTCGCGCTTACGTCATGCTTGTGAGCAAGCAGCGGTAACATGGAAGCGGGCTTATCATGCGATAGATGATGATAAACGTGATGTGCCTGACTTTGGTGCTGTGCATACGACAACGATGCTAGCGCGACCAGTCAGCTGGGTCAGTGGCGTCGCATCTATGCCAAAAGATCAAACCTCATCGAGCCAAAATGAGCATGATTTTGGTGTGATAGGTATTGATGCCGACAGACAAATCGTTTGGCAGACGACTATGCCTGAGCGTGTCCACGACATCGTTGTTCAACCTGTACATGTACTTGAAAATAAAGCTCAGCATAGCAATGCGGATCAAAGACGTGATGTCGTCGTAATGGGTCGTCGTCCAAGCGAAAGGTTTTGGGTACTTAATACATCAAATGGGCAGGTAATGTATGCGATCACAGCTGACTCAAACCGTCACTTTTATGGTCATGCTTGCTATAGTTTAGATGGTAGCTTGCTCTACGTCACTGAGAATGACATCGTGAGTTTGGTAGGAAAAATTGGTATTTATGATGCCAATGATGCTTATCAAAAAGTAGCAGAATTTGACTCATATGGTATCGGCCCGCATGAGCTGATTATGCATCCTGATAGCGAAACGCTAGTCATTGCAAATGGTGGTATCAAGACTGAACAGGCCTCACGTGAAGAGCTCAATCTAGATACCATGCGACCATCATTAGTCTATTTAAATCGTCATGACGGTACACTGCTTGAGCAAATAACTCCCGAACATAATCAGATGAGTGTACGCCACTTAGCCATGCACGACGATGGCACAGTGATGATCGGTATTCAGTTCCAAGGTGAAAAACATATCAATGTACCATTGGTATTGACTCATAAACGTGGTGATGCCAGCTTCACGCCTTTAACCATGCCAAACAATCAATGGCAACGCTTCCACCAGTATATTGCTAGCGTAGCGGTTGATAGTGAGCGCAACTTACTGTGTGTGACCACACCAATTGGTGGCTGTGCCGCGATTTACGACTTACATACTCGCAAGCTGATTGATGATGTAAGTCTGCCAGATTGTGCAGGAGCTTCAGTTTTAGTTAATTCTAATGCTTCAATGAGTAAAGTTGATAAACAAGCCGAGCCGACAGGCTTCATAGTCAGTGATGGTCAAGGGCAGTTAACAGCGCTAAGAGTACATGCTTTGCCAGAGATAAAGCCGGATACAGAAGACGATGTTGGACGCTATGGGCGGATTGTCAAAGACAGTCAACTGCATATGATGTCATTTGACAACCATTTACAAGCGCTGTGATACGTTTCATTCAATAAGAGTGATAGATGAATAGGCGCGGCTGTTAACAATGACTATTACTAGAATAATAATAATAGTCAGCCAAGGAGGTAGAGCATTAGCTTAGACACTAATTTAGATACTGTCAGGCAGCAGCTTACAGAGGCAGGCATCGATTTACATATCAGTAAAAAGCGTGTTAAAAATATCAATTTTCGCCTAAAGCCTCATACGTTGATGGTCTCTATACCGATGCATGTCAATAAGTCTCAAATGTTGCATGCTGTGGCTAAGCGGGTGCCGTGGGCTATTGAACATCACCCGCAAGTGTTAGAGCAGTACAGACGTAGGCAGAGTACGTCATCTCACCCTTTAGCTTCTAATAATTCAGTTGTACTATGGGGTATGGAGCAATCGTTTACGCTCAGTCCCGATAAAAAAACCACCTATTATCGGCAACAACTCTCCGAAGTCGCACCTGCACTATTTGAAAAATGGCAACCAATCGTTGGCGCTTATGCCAATGAGATACGGTTGAAAAAAATGCATACGCGCTGGGGCAGCTGCAACACGCGTGCAAAGCGAATTTGGTTATCAGTCTATCTTCCTGCCTATCCTATCGAGTGCACTGAATACGTAATCGTTCATGAGCTGTGCCACTTGCATCATGCCAATCATAGCCGTGCGTTTTGGCAAACGGTTGCCACAGCAATGCCAGATTATCTGCAATGGCATAACGTCTTAGCGGGCAAGACAGGCCAGCTGGATTAAACCTATCACCTAACTATCTGAGTATCCAACTATCTAAGTAGTCCAAGTAAACACTTTGATATCGTCTGCGCAAGTTTCATTATGCAGAGCACCTAGTCCTATTTTTATCATCATTTTTAAAATAGGGACATGCTTGAATAAGCCTGATATGATAAGGAATAACGGTACAAATCATGTCGTTTAAATAACGGGTTTATATACAGGGATGTCATATGGGGAACGTTAATCAAGCTGAGTTTTGGCAGCAGCGTTACGAAAAAAACAGCATCGGCTGGGATATGGGTCAGGTATCACCACCGCTGAAAGCTTATATTGACCAATTACCTGATAGCGCAAAAAATCAGGCGATACTAGTGCCAGGTGCAGGTAACGCCTATGAAGTGGGCTATCTATATGAGCAAGGCTTTACCAATGTCACGCTGGTTGATTTTGCCACTGCACCGATTGAGGCGTTTGCAGAGTGCTATCCTAGTTTTCCCTCTGAACATTTAATTTGTGCGGACTTTTTCAGTTTATCAGCTGAGCAGTATCAATTTGACTGGATACTTGAGCAGACATTTTTTTGTGCAATCAATCCATCGCGCCGCGATGAATACGTACAGCAGATGGCAAGGTTGTTGAAGCCACAAGGTAAATTGATTGGGTTGTTATTCGATACGGATTTTGGACGGGAAGAGCCACCGTTTGGTGGTACCAAAGAAGAATACCAACAGCGTTTTCAAAGTCATTTTGATATCGATATCATGGAGCCTAGCTATAATTCACATCCAGCACGGCAGGGTAGTGAGCTATTTATAAAGCTGCAAGCGAAGTCAGCTCGCGTTTGAGGTTGTCACGAGCTTGCGTTTCTAATTGATCATAGTAGTGGTCGGTCAGATAGAGTTTGGGATGTGCTAGTAATCCTTTTAACACTGCAGTGCGCCCATCACGGTAGTTGTTATCTAGAACGTGTGCGTATTCTTGGCGTACTTCGTTTGCATACTGCTGATAGGTAGACCAAGGCGCACCCAAAATACTTAAGTCCATATCTAACAAGTATGCTGCATCGTTATATTTGTCATTGTCTATCAATGCATCTATCTGATGATTGGCAGTCATCATGATGAGAGCATAGATCTGTTGGCAATGCTTTGAGCTTAGATAAGGGTTCAAAGCATCTGTTGCAAATTCTGCGCTCTTTAATTCGTTGTCGGAACGTGTTGGGTCGTATATCACATCATGATAGTACAGTGCCAATGCAATGATATGAGGCTCAGTCAGATGGTGTTTGATGCTCTCAAACTGTAGCAATAGCTGCTCGATATGATCGAGCGTATGATAAGCACGTTGTGGTTCACCATAGCGTATAGCGATATCCTGCCAAAGCCTATCTATTTGCTTTGGTGAGATATCGCTGGTCATAGCTGACACATTCTGTGCAAAGTGTACGCTGAGATCATCATGCTTATTCGAGCTGTTTTTCATCCATCATTTTTCACTATGATCGTGGTAAAAATGGTCTAATTATTCTTTGTTGACCACTGCGTCTTTAAACGCTTTATTGAACACTTCTCCAAGCAAGCTAACATCGTCGACACGTGCATAGTTCAAACGGGTGACAAAGGCAATATGGCGATGCGGACCTTCTTCAGCCAAAGGAACAGCGACAGCATTTTGGTTTTGTAGATGTAGCTGATCAAGCGCCATTTCAGGAACTAGCGTTGTACCCATGTTGGCAAGCGCCATTTGAATCAGAGTATTTAGACTGGCATCTGAAAAGCTTGATTTCATCTGTGTACGGTCAAAATGACAGACAGACAGCGTCTGGTCGGTTAGACAGTGCCCTTCACCAAGCAACATCAAGTTGGCCGTTGCGAGTTCGTCAGCATTGATGGTCTCCAGCTTGGCATGTACATCATCTTTTGGAAACACAGCAAAGAAGTCTTCACTCCAAAATTCAAAACTATGGAGTCCATCTACCGCATACGGCAGCGCAATGATAGCTGTATCGATATGACCATAGCGGACTTGCTCAAGCAAACGCTCTGTTTGTTGCTCAACGATGGTCATGCGGAACTCTGGATATTGAGCACGCAGTGCAGGCAGTACTTTTGGCAGCAAGTAAGGCGCAATTGTTGGAATGATACCGACAGTCATAGGATAGGCGAGCGGTGTCTGATGGCTATGGGCACGTGTGGTCAGATCACTCACTTCAGAAAATACTCGCTGCGCTCGTGTGAGAATGTCTTGACCGATAGGGGTGATGAGTACCTGTTTATTATTACGCTCAAAAATCTGTGTATCTAGCTGTTTTTCTAGCTCTGCGATGCCTAGACTCAATGCAGACTGCGAAATATTGCAATCTTCAGCGGCGCGTTTAAAGTGACGATGTTTGGCTACGGCTAGGGCAAACTCAAGTTGTCGTAAAGTAATCATAAAACCTCTCTTTTGGTGGGTTTTTAATGCAATTTATTATGTTTGCTCAACCTTTATAAGGTAGCAAATTACCAATTAAGCACCAATGATAAAATGTAGAGATAATAGTTTAACAAGTTTAATAAAACAAAACATCACATTAAAAACTTTTAACTAGATTAACCATAGAATTCGCGTATAGTTTATCAGGTAGCCCAGAGAGCTAG
Source organism: Psychrobacter sp. AOP7-B1-25 (assembly GCF_052376195.1). NCBI lineage: Bacteria > Pseudomonadati > Pseudomonadota > Gammaproteobacteria > Moraxellales > Moraxellaceae > Psychrobacter > Psychrobacter sp. AOP7-B1-25. The sequence continues at coordinate 171,131 of NZ_JBQSVK010000003.1, read as the reverse complement.
CGGGCTAATTGAAAAACCATATAAATAATTTTTAATTCAATTAACTATAGAGGAGCCAACCATGGCGTCTATCATCAATCAAGAAATCCCAGAATTTTCAGCAGATGCATATGTAAACGGTGAGTTCAAAACCATCACTTCAGAAGACGTAAAAGGCAACTGGGCAATTTTCCTATTTTACCCAGCTGATTTCACGTTTGTTTGCCCAACTGAGCTAGAAGACATGGCTGCTCATTATGACGAGCTAAAAGGTCTAGGTGTTGAAGTGTATTCAGTATCTACTGACACGCATTTCACGCACAAAGCATGGCATGATTCTTCAGATGCTATCGGTAAAGTACAATATCCAATGATCGGTGATCCTACTGGTAAAATCACTCGTGGCTTTAACGTTATGATTGAAGAAGCAGGTTTGGCTGAGCGTGGTACTTTCTTAGTAGATCCTGATGGATTGATCCAAGTAGCTGAAATCCATGCTGGCGGTATCGGCCGTAGTGCAAAAGATATGCTACGTAAAGTAAAAGCAGCACAGTACGTTCGTGAAAACGACGGCGAAGTTTGCCCAGCAGCTTGGGAACAAGGCGGCGACACATTGAAGCCAAGTCTTGACCTAGTTGGTAAAATCTAAGTAGGTACTTTGTACTTAGATAAAAGTAGCGTTGTATCTTAAACATTTGATTTAAATCAATGCTACAAAAAAAGACCCCATTAACTTATGTTAATGGGGTCTTTTTACGTTTTAAGCATAGGAGCCGTTAGTATTATTTTTTAAGCATCTCTCTAAACCTAGACGCAATATTAAGCATAAGACTGGGCTTTGTTTTTATCAATGATTTTATAAATCTCGTCTTTGAGCTGTAGCTTTCGTCGTTTCATTTGTTCGATTTCTTCTTCACGACTGGCATGCTTTATTGGGTCTTTTTCAAGGCGATTAATTTGCTGATCTAGTTGTGTATGCTCATCAAAAATACTGGCAAAGTGGCTGTCTTTTTGCTTAAGTTCAGCGATAACTTCTTTATTATCTTGCAATGTGTCAGTCTTTCTCATCTGGTCATCCTTGATATCAAGTACAGAACTGTTTGTAAACAGTCGTACGTTATGGTTAAGGTTTTTTAAGATTTTGAGACATCAATCGATACTAAATTGTTAAGTCCATATATTCATGAAATACGCGATGAATGATTGATATTTATATCGACTTGATTTGATTGTAGCGAATAATTCGCTCCGGTTCTATGGCTGTTATATCCTCATTGATTTAAATTTAATTTATTATATTTATTTATGATTAGTTTTATAAAACTTAAGGTTTGAGTTTCTCAGCTTGCTGAAGTTAGCTAAACGCTTGATAATAGACACATCAAAGGGCAAGAGCCTAATATATATAATCTTTTATACAAAATTATTAACATCAACTATTCCATATTTAGACGCGTAGCATGACAGCTACCGTTACATATTTAGTCATAATGAGGAACAAACATGATAGATCAGAATTTATTAGATGCCGTTAAGAGCTACAGTGAAAATATGACACGTCCTATTACTTTTGTATTAGGTAATGGAACGCACACAAAGCGCGCAGAATTGATCGATTTTTTGACCAAGATTGCTGGAACAACAGACAAAATCAATTTCGATGCAGAAGCAACTGATGATAGTTTGCCGAGTGCAATCAGCTTTAAAGTAGTCAGTCACATCGATGGCGCATCAAACGATACAGGCATCGTATTTAGCGGTATCCCAGGTGGCCATGAGTTTACTTCGTTGATTTTGGCGATTTTGCAGGCAGGTGGTCATACGCTAAAATTAGATGAAGGTATTCAAAAGCTGGTTAAGCGTTTCAACAAGCCACTACAGTTCCAAACCTATGTGTCATTGTCGTGCCACAGCTGTCCAGAGGTCGTTCAAGCGTTGAATCAATTCGCGCTATTAAACGATGGTATTAGCAATGAGATGATTGACGGTGCTTTGTTTCAAGAGCAAGTAGAAGCGAACAAAATCCAAGGGGTGCCAGCAGTATTTTTGAACGGTAAGCCATTTGCTAACGGCCTAATTGACACTGCTAAATTGATCGGAAAATTACAAGAGCAGTTTCCAGACCTCTTATCAGAAGTAGAAGACGATGCTGAGCAATTAGAGCAACAAGACGTTACTATCATCGGTGCTGGTCCTGCAGGTGTGGCTGCTGCCATTTACACAGCGCGTAAAGGTCTAAAGGTCACAATGGTCGCTGATCGTATTGGTGGGCAGGTAAAAGACACGCAAGATATCGAAAACCTGATCTCAGTGCCACTAACCAATGGTACAGATCTGTCGGCTAACTTTGTTAAGCATGTGTCTGAATATAACATCACACTAAAAGAGCATGTGAGCGTTAAAGATATCGAAGAGACTGAAGAAGAGAACTATAGTATCCACCTAAATACTGGTGAGAAGTTCGAAACTCGTAGTATTATCTTGGCGACAGGTGCTCAGTGGAGAAAGCTTGGTGTGCCGGGCGAAGAAGAAAATATCGGTAAAGGCGTGGCGTTCTGTGCACATTGTGATGGCCCGTTCTTTAAAGGTAAAGACATCTCAGTGATTGGCGGTGGTAACTCAGGTGTTGAGGCTGCATTAGATTTAGCAGGTATCGTTAATCACGTTACTGTATTAGAGTTCGCTGATGAGCTAAAAGCTGACCAAGTGCTTATTAATAAAGCCAAAGAAAAAGCTAATATCGAATTCGTTACTGGTGCAGCGACGCAAGAAATCAAAGCGACTGATGGTAAAGTATCTTCTATTGTCTATCAAGATCGCAGCACAGGTGAGACTCATGAGCGTGATTTGTCAGGGGTGTTTGTACAGATTGGTTTAGTACCAAACACTGAATTCATCAAAGGCTTCGTTGATCTAAACCGCTTCGGTGAGATTGAAATCGATGAGCGCTGCCGTACAGATCGTAAAGGTATTTTTGCTTGTGGTGATGTAACCACTGTTCCATTTAAGCAGATTAACATTGCGATGGGTGAGGGCAGTAAAGCGGCGTTGTCAGCGTTTGAATACTTGGTCATGCAGTAAGTTGTTTAGTATTAGTTTAAGTATCAAGGACCACCTTAGTTGAGGTGGTTTTTTTATGCCACCGTATAAGTACTTCTCTATAGAATAAGTTCTAATATTTAGAAAGTAGATGTTTATTTGAACCAATAAAGTGATTTTCTTAGGAAATACCAGTATCTACTTTACATAGTCGTAATTTGAATTACAAATTCATGTTGTTGGTGCAATAATGAGTTCAATAAAACTTATCATAGCATCATGAACTATAAGGAAAATCGGCGTGGAATATATTGAAGCTTTTTTCGCTCAAGTTGGAGATCTGACTTGGGGCTGGGCACTCATCCCTATGCTGATTATTTTCGGTCTGTTATTTACCATTGTGGGCAAGTTTGCGCAGTTTAGATACTTCAAACGTATGTTCCGCGTATTTAAGACAGATGAGGTAGGAGACGACGGAATTTCTGCGCGTCAGGCTTTGCTCGTTTCTATCGGTGGACGTGTTGGTGGTGGTAACATTGCTGGTGTTGCTGTTGCAATCTCTCTAGGGGGTCCAGGTGCCGTATTCTGGATGTGGGTTGTGGCCTTAATTGGGATGATGACGAGCATTGTTGAGTGTAGCTTAGCCCAGCTTTACAAGCGTAGAGATGCCGAAGGTAATTTTCGCGGTGGTCCTGCGACCTATATCTTACATGGCTTAGGTAAGGACTATCGCTGGCTTGCTGTTATTTATGCTATTTCTCTACTATTGTCGTTCTCTATCGGGTTTGTGGCATTCCAAGGCAATACGGTAGCAGGTTCTGCTCTCGAAAGTTTTGGAATCGATCGTTGGATATCAGGTTTGGTACTGGTGATTGCAGGTGGGTTTATTGTCTTTGGTGGTATTCAGCGTATTGCCAAAGTAGCTGACGTTTTCATTCCTGTTATGGCGTTAATTTATATCGGTATGGCGCTTATGATTATCGCGTTTAACTTCACAGAATTGCCTGCATTAGTAGTGATGATTGTCAAAAATGCTTTTGGTATTGAATCTGTCGTGGGCGGTGGTATTGGTGTGGCGATTGAGCAAGGTATGAAACGTGGTTTGTTTTCTAATGAAGCAGGTCTGGGTTCTGCACCGAATGTTGCCGCTACCGCTTACGCCACTCATCCTGTTAGTCAGGGTATCTCGCAGTCATTATCTGTGTTTATCGATACGATGATCGTATGTAGTGCCACAGCATTTATGATTTTACTTAGTGGCGTGTACCAACCAGGTGCCGAAGTCGATGGTATTGTACTGGCCCAGCAAGCGCTAACGACCCAGCTTGGGGATTGGGCGCAGTATATCTTGACCACATCGATATTGCTATTTGCCTTGAGCTCTATCATGTATAACTATTATATGGGTGAAAATGCAATCAACTTTTTGGTCAAAAAGAATATTAAAATGGCGACCTTGATATTACGTATTGTGGTGATTGCGGTATTATTTTTAGGTGCAGTAGCTCCTGCAGCTACTACGGTATTCTTCTTCGCTGATCCGCTGATGGGCGTACTAGCATTAGCAAACTTATTGGCACTGATGATGTTATTTCCGCGGGCCAAGCGTCTATTGGACGATTTTGCAAGCCAATTAAAATCAGGGGTTAAGGAGCCGTTATTTGATGCGCAAGAGTATGAAAGGCTGGATCTCGATCTGAGTGCATGGGGTAAAAAAGCGGTAAAAGAAGCGTTAGATCAAAAACAGTAGAACGCATACACTTCATTTCTTATCAAAGAAATTGTATTGCAAAAAAGCGCCTGTCCAGATACTGGATGGGCGCTTTTTATTTCTCGTACTTACTATAATCAGTTTTTGTTTTTGATCAAAAAGATAACGGGCAGCGCAACAACATACATCAGCACACCATATACAGCAGCAGGTAGCGCAATAACGGGTAGTGTGCTCACGCCCATAATGATAGGAGCTAAAGTAATAGCCGTCGTACTATTTTGGATACTGGTTTCTATTGAGATGGTTTTGGTGTCGAACCAGCTGAGTTTTAGAACTCTAGAAGTCAAGATGCTAATAGCGAATAGAATAGCAATGATAAAGATAAGTTCTAGACCAATTTGAGTGAACTGTGATTGTAATAATTGCCAGTTGGAGGCAATAGCAGCAAAGACAATCAAGACGAAAAATACACTAGCCAATCCGTTCAAAAGACTGCTACGACGCACCATAAAGTTAGTAAATTTATGCCGAGCAAGCATACCAAGAGACACGGGCAATGTGGTCAATAAGAACATGACTAGGCCAATCTTTATGGCACTAATAGAGTTTGCCTGATCTTTCATAAAATGATCGAAAGCCAATGTAATTAAAATAGGCAATGTAACTACTGATAATATACTGACCACACCTGTCAATGCGATAGAAAGCGCGACATTTCCTTTGGCATAATAGGTCAACATATTGCTCGTGACGCCGCCTGGACAAAAACTGATCAGCATAATTCCAAAAGCAATCGCTGGTGGCGGAGCCGCTACTAGCACGACTGCGAGCGCCACCAATGGTACTAGCACAACTTGATTGAGTAAGCCGACAAAGAACGCTTTGGGATATTTGGCAATGATTTTAAAATCACTAGGTTTTAGTCCTGCGCCTAGGGTGAACATAATGTAGGCAAGTGCTAGTGGCAGTAATGCTAGCGCGGTATTATTCATCAAACATTCCTTGTAAAGCTAAAATGCCATAAAAAGATGGCGTTTTAAAAGTAAATAGCAGCGTGGCACTTTTGAAGTAGCTGCTCACATTCCATGTGTTTAGGCATTTAATTATCTAGTTAACTAAGTGTTTCAACCATTGAATTAGGTCAAGCATATCAAATGATAATAGCGGTATTACGCTCGCTTAGTAACCCATTTGTCGTGACTATTGAGATTTTTGGGAGACTATCGGGAAGTGATTAGGCAGTGATTGAGCTATTTACATCTAATGAAACTTTGAGCTTGATAATAAGCGCAGTAAAAAGCCCACAAGATTTTGTGAGCTAAATATTTTAAATACTTCAAATGTTTAGTCGGTTTGTGCTGAACTAGTCATCTAGCAAATCCATCTGCTTGGCTGCTTCATAGATACCGTTTGAGCGGTTACCTGTACGGCAAAAAATTAACATTGGTTGTTCAGCTTGATTAAAGAAATCTGCAAATGTTTCGACGTGAGTTTGGTTTAGCTCGTTACCTGCAAAAGAAATCTCTTTATAAGCAAGTCCGGCTTCTTTAGCTGCTGCTTCGATTTCAGCACTGGTTGGCTGATTTGGTTCTTCACCATCAGGACGGTTATTGATAATGGTTTTGAAACCATTTTCGGCAATCATAGGCACTTGGTCAGGCGTGATTTGTCCGGTAAAGCTAACTTCATGGCTCATAAGAGCTCCTTTTTTATTGGTGTTGTTGGTTTTATAAAACGCGTTAGTTCGAGCTATAGTTGTTACAACAGGCCTTGCATCAATGCACTTTGGTATAGCAGTTTGGCGCGTGCACCAGTACCGCAAAACATTAATATGGGCTTGGGCATTGAATGATAGAAATCGGCAAACTGCTCGACTGTCAGCATACTTAGACGTTCATCATCAAATGGCAGATATTGATACGCTAGGTTTGCCTTTTTGGTAGCAGTCGCCAAGTCACAGCTATTAGGCTGTGTTTCTATTTCAGCATCTGGGCGAACATTAAGCACTGAGCGATAGCCAAGCTCGGCAATCTTAACGCATTGGCTTGGGTATATTTGCTTGTAAATCGTTAAATTATCGGTCATAAAATAGGTTCAGTTATATCTGTTAATATATATTTATTATTGAAGGTTTGGCAAAGGACATCAAAGGACTATAATTCAGTATTTTTGAGGCCGATTTCTAGGCCAATTGATTCCCTATTCAATAGGTCTAGCATAACACAGGCGCTATCATAGCGATATTGCGTTGTAGACGACAATAGTAATTGAGGGCGAGAAAAAACTAGTATTATGGCGATTCTGGGGCGGTCAAACTATAGATTACTTTAACGCATCGACAGCATCTAAAGTACTTAGATATACTTGCCCTGATAGCTCGCTAATTAATGAAGTGTGACCAATGATGTCCATCACAGGACCTTTGATAAAGCTAAAATGTAAGCGCTTGTTCTGTAGCGCTAACTCGTGGTTTAAAGTGCAAAGCATTTCTTGAGCGGTCAGATCTATGTGATTGACGGCGGCCATAATCAATATGATTTCATTGGCGTTAGGGTATTGCTGCATGGCATTGAGAATGCGTCGATGTACAGATTCACTATTACCAAAAAACAAACTCTCATCGATACGCAACATCAATAAGTTGTCAAAAGTCACTACATCATGGCGATTGATATTTCGAAAATGCCCTGTACCACCCAACTGCCCAACGATAGCCACGTGCGGCTTACTCGATTGCCAGATAAGACTGGCGAATGACACCATCAGACCGATGACTAGACCAGTATTTAGCCCAAATATAAGCACACCGACAAACGCTGCCAAAAAGCTAGCGCCATCTAAGCGATCACGCTGCCATGCAGACTTTAAGGTCGCAATATCTATCAATCCAATAATAGAAGCCATGATGGTTGCGCCCAGCAGTGCATAGGGTAGTGGAGCAAGCGCACTGCTAAAGGCTATTAGTGCGGCAATCATCACCAGTACGGTGACAAAACTGGCAAGTGGTGTCTTAGCACCTGAGTCGGCATTGATAGCAGTACGCGAAAAACCTCCTGCGACTGCGAAACTCTGGAACAGTCCACCAGACAGATTGGCCAGTCCAAGTCCAGTCAGTTCACGATTGGCATCAAAGCTCTCACCACGTAAGCGAGCATAGGTATTGGCAACGGAACTGCTCGAAACAAATACGATAAGCGCCATCAATCCTGCAGTTGGCAAAAGCTTCAGCGCCTCTTGTAGGTCTGAAATATGCGGCAACGTAAAGCTAGGCAGTCCTTGTGGAATACGTCCAATAGTCGCGACACCATGTGCGCTCCAATGCAGTGCCATACTAAGTACGATAGCGACGCCGAGTAAGATAAGCGGAAACAAGCGCTCTGCCCATTTGGCATACGACGATGATAGCCACGACTGCCATATCCATTCACTTGCATAGCGATTGGCAGCCAGCAGTGCAAATGCGGTAATACCAATCGCTAAGGTCAGTGGGTGCAGCTGGTTAGCATAGCGCTGTATGGTAGACAAATACCCAATTAAACTATTACCAGTGATTGGAATGTCTGTCAGATATTTGAGCTGACTTACAAATATAAGAACAGCTGCACCGCTTACAAACCCTGCGGACACACCGCGACTGATAAACTGCATGATCCAGCCGAGTCTTAACCTTCCTGCAATCCACAGTAAGGCACCTACCATCAGTGCCAATAGACTTGCCATCAGTGCATATTGCTCTGATCCTTGTTCAGCATAGGGCAGTAGACCACTGGCTGTCATAATGGCGGTGATGGCAACTGGGCCTACGGCTTGTACGTTGCTAGAGCCGAGCCAAGCGTAGACGAGTACAGGTACAATTGCTGCATATAAACCATAGACAGGTGGCAGTCCTGCCAATACGGCGTAACCTAGGCTCTGCGGTATTACTAACACGCCCACTACTATGCCAGCGACGAGATCAGCCGGTAACGCTGTGAGCTGGTATTGACGCAGCCAAGATGGAATCAGACGAGCGACGATAGAGGACATATCAATCAATCACCGTAGTAAATAGCAGAAGTAGTTAAATGAAAGCGGTACTATTCTGCTTTGGCACAAAAACGTTGATACAGCAGATCAAGTACCGCTAGTGCATCTTCGCTTGCGATACTATAGTAAATTTGCTTGCCTTCACGGCGTGTGGCGACCAGCTCGTCTTTACGCAATATACCCAATTGCTGCGATAAGCTTGGCTGCCCAACCCCGACCAACTCTTCAAGCTCACCAACGCAATATTCACCTTGGGTCAATTGACAGAGAAGCAGTAGGCGATCAGGGTGCGATAGCGACTTTAATAGTTGGCTGGCTTGTAGCGATGCTTGCTGCATTTGCTTTGCAAGATCGGCAGGTACTAAATCTGCAATGTCAGATGATACGTCGTCAGTGGCACTGCGAGCAGGTGTACCTTCGGCTGAAATAGAAGTAGTCAGAACGAATTCCTTACATTAGATGGCAGTAAATGTCATGAGGTCTTAAACAATATATATTTGATTATCAATGATATCACGCTGTATAGAAAGTTATCATTAATTACATTATATAAATTGATAAATTGTAAACTGGTTGTTATATTATAGACATCAGATAAGTCGTAGGAACACATTATATACGACTGACTACCATACTTAAGGGTCAATTAAAGATAAAAAATCCCTGTGATCGAAATATATATAAATAATTAAAGAGGCCACCATGCAAGTCCATTCTTTTTTAGATAGCGATACAGAAACCTATACCCACGTACTTGCTGATACCGAGCAGAAACTTTGCGCCATTGTCGATCCTGTATTGAACTTTAATGCTAAGTCAGGTAGAACCAATACAAGTAGTGTGGATGAAGTGATCGAGTTTGTGCGTGAGCAGGATTGGACGCTCAAGTACATCATCGAGACGCATGCCCATGCAGATCATTTATCGGCAGCCATTCATGTGAAAGAAAGCCTTGGTGGACAGTTAGTCATCGGTCAGCATATCACCGAAGTACAAAAAATCTTTAAGCAAATTTTTAACTTTGATACCAGTTTTCACACTGATGCCAGTCAGTTTGATATTTTGACAGACGAGGGCGAGATCTTAGAGCTTGGCAACATTACGATCACCGCGATGTATGTACCCGGTCATACACGTGCCGATATGGCCTATCTGGCTGCTGACGATGAAAAAACCGTCGTATTCGTTGGAGATACGTTATTTGCGCCTGACGTGGGAACTGCTCGCTGTGATTTCCCTGGTGGTGATGCCAAAACGCTTTATCAGTCTATCCAAAAGCTGTTAGCACTCCCTGAAGATACCGTCATGTATCTGTGTCATGATTATCCGAGCAAAGGTCGTCAGCATTGCCCAACGACAACAGTAGCTGCGCAAAAGCTAGAAAACATCCATGTCAAAGACAGTATAAACGAAGCAGAGTTTGTGCAGATGCGTGAGCGCCGTGATGCGACTTTAGACATGCCTCGCCTTATCATTCCTGCTGTACAAATCAATATCGATGCGGGAAATCTTCCAGAGGCAGAAGACAACGGTACGCGTTATTTGAAAGTACCTATTAACGCTTTGTAGTCGAGCTGCTACAAAAACCGCAAAACTATGATTAATCAACTATGAGTCAATAGTCGTTAACTTGATAGGGTTTGACCTCAAATATTATTGCTTTTATTACTTCAAGGAATTTATTATGAAAGTTAATGTAGGTCGTACCGATAGGACACTACGTGTTGTGGCTGGTCTCATAATCATTGCTTTAGGTCTTTATTATCAAAGCTTATGAGGTGTCGTTGGCTTAATTCCTTTGTTTACTGGTTTATTCCGCTCATGCGCACTTTATTCGTTACTCGGTATCAATACGTGTAAGCGTCAGTCGTAAGCGTATTCATCTACTGTGTTTTTGTACAATCAATAGTAGACTAAAGGCAACGTTGAATATAGTGATGAGAGGTATATGAACCTTTATCAGCAGTATGTGCTGCCAAAAACGATCGATATCGCTTGCGGTAACGGTAGCGTGATGAAAGCGCGGTCCACAATCGTCCCGCAAGCATTGGGCAATGTGTTAGAGATTGGTATTGGTAGCGGTCTGAATTTACAGTTTTATGATGCCAAAAAAGTCTCTTCTATTATCGGTGTTGATCCAGCGGCTCAGATGCAGTCGCTCGCACGTAAGCGGGCAGCTGACACTGGCATTCCAGTTGAAGTGATAGCTGTCGATGTTGAAGGTATTCATGCTGATACTAACCAATTTGATACGATTGTGATGACTTTTACTTTGTGTAGTATTGATGATCCAGTAGCCGCGCTTCGAGAAATGGTGCGTGTGTTAAAACCTAATGGACGTTTACTATTTTGTGAGCATGGACTGGCACCAGATTCTTCAGTTGAGCGCTGGCAGCATCGATTGACGCCTTTTTGGAAGCCTATAGCGGGAGGATGTCATTTGGATCGCGATATTCCAGCACTTATCAAAAAAGGTGGTTTTGTCGTCGATGAGTTGAGCGAAGCGTATTTGCCCGGTCCACGACCGATGAGCTATGTATATAGTGGCGTGGCACAGCAATTGACATAAAAGATGAGCATAATTAACTGTGCTAGAATCATTCATATAATTAATCAACGTGATCAATCAATGCGACAATGCCTATAATTACGGCAATCAACGTAAATAGTTTTCAGACAAAAGCGTTCATCAAGAGTGTTTAAGATAACAAAATAATTAGAATAGGAACTAAATAATGAGCGAGCAAAGTTTTCATTTAGTATGCCCACATTGCCAAGCAACCAACCGTGTACCTGCTGCACGATTGAGTGCTGCGCCAAAATGCGGTAAATGTGGTCAGCCATTATTGACTGCCAGTCCGCATGAGCTAAATGCACAAACAGCTAACAAGGTTATCCAAAAAAACGATGTATTGACTGTCGTGGATTTTTGGGCGAGCTGGTGTCAGCCTTGTATTATGATGGCGCCAGAGTTTAAAACTGCTGCTAGCCAATTGCCGCAAGTCGTCTTCGCTAAAGTCCAAACGGATAAATACGAGCAGGCGGCCGCTCCTTATAATATTCGAAGTCTACCAACGATGGTTGCTTTTAGAAATGGTAAAGAAGTCGCGCGACAATCAGGCGCGTTACCAAGTCATCAAATCATCCAGTGGGTACAAAGCTTGCAGGTGTAGGGCTTAGTAAAGTAGTATTCGTCAGATTAGGATGATACTTATCAAAGCTATAACACAATAAAAAAGCCAATATGCGATCTGCATATTGGCTTTTTTATTGTGTTACGCACTGTCTTAGTTGTTTAAATCTTTTTGCGCTTGCTTCAACTTATTCACCATAGATCTTGATGCCATTGGCAAAGCTACAACGCTGAATGCGTGCCGATTGGATAATGGCATCACGCTCACCATAGAGACGCGATAATTTTGCATCACGCGCTTTGGTATTGTTGCTTTTGCCTAGACCAAAGCTGATATTAGGCGAGATGCCCCAGCGTCCTGCAGAAACGCCAACACCGACGCCTGATGCCGATAGCGTAGATTGTTCATTGCGAGCCGCTTCCACATAGCGGTTGATGCGAGTGTACTCTTGGCTAAGTGCTTGGCAATTATAATTTTGATAAGTACTTGGCGGTACATATTGTGGGGTGATGCTACCAGTAGAGGCACAGCCTGAGAGCGCAAAAATGCCAGCTAGTAGTGTCGCTGTCGTAAACGTTTTCATAATGGCTCCAATAGGCTAATTGATTTTATTTACATCTATTTAAGATAGCAAAAATAGTGCGATTAAGATATTTAAAATCTATCGATGATTAAAAATTTTCGTATCCTTTCACCAAAACATCGACAGCATTCTAAGACAGTTGCTTATTAAAATAAAAGAACGCTTATTAAAATAAGTTTGCTGGTTTGGCAAAGGCAAGTATCACAATACCGATATAAGCAACGGCAGCGATAAGGATACCTGTTTTTCTTTGCCCAGGTGTCGCATCAACCTTAAACGCTTTGATACTTGAGCTAATAGCAGCGATAAGTAAAATGATTTTGGCAAATACCCACTGTACAGGAGCATTGGCACCCATCAACTGCATTAGCATCGTCGCACCTGACAAGATAAGCAGGGCATAAATGATATGAGTGGCTATTTTGACCACACGTGGTGCGCGTCTATCTGCGCTGAGTACTAAATAGCTTTGATATAAAAATAGCACAACAGTCAGTGCTGCCATCAGCATATGTAGATGTTTCATTGAATATTGCTCCCTCTAAAACTGCAGTATATAGGCTAACTTGAAATATGTAGTTGCGATCCAGACGTGGTCTACTATTTGTTTTGACCAGCACATAGCGGACTTGCAGGGCTTTGACCTTGCCATTCTGTCGGAGTATAGGCATGGATAGCTAGGGCATGTACTTGACCGCCTTGTGAGGTGAGCAAAGGTGTGACTAAGCCATAGATAAGCTGGTGACGCCCGACCAATCGCTTGCCTTCAAAAGCATCGCTAACGATAGTAAGTTTAAAGTGGCTTTCTTTACCTTCAAAGTAACCTGCATGAGACATCGACTCATTGATCAGTTCGATATGCTGTGGCTTTAGCGCCTGTAATTCGGCATGAAGTGCGTCGGCAGTAGGTGTGGTACTCATAACAATCCTTCAATGTATTTTGTGCAATTATATCGGGCAATTTGCAAATAATATTTATTGGTATTATAGCAGACACAGTAAACGGTATAGAGTGCGATTACTCAGTCGACTAATTGTAAACTCCACTAATTATCAGGCTTACCAATTATAGAAACTACAATGTTTGGCTATAACTAAAAAAGCAAAGCACAACGCTTTGGTTGTACTTTGCTTATATGATATCTAAATGCGTACTGCTAAAGCATAAGAGTAGCTACTTATTAGCGGCGCGACTGTTGGTATAAAGGCGTAACTTTTGGCATCAATGACTGTAGCTCAGAAATACGATTGCTGCTTGACGGGTGAGTACTTAGGAATTGAGGTGGCTCACCTTGGCTTGCCTTTTGCATTTTTTGCCACAGAGTAATAGCGGCTTGAGGGTTGTATCCTGCACGTGCCATCAGCTCAAGACCGATCTGGTCGGCTTCGCTTTCTTGAGTGCGACTGTGGGGTAAGCTCAAGCCTAAATTACCAGCAGTACCTGCTAACTCAGCCTGTCCTTGCGATAAGCCAAATATACTAGCGGCAACACCAATGCCTGTCTGAGTAGCATATTCACGTGAGAGGCGTTCGCGTGAATGCTCACGTAAAGCATGAGAGATTTCATGCCCCATGATGGCAGCAATCTCATCATCAGTGAGGTTCAGACGATCAATGATGCCTGAATAAAACATTATTTTACCACCAGGCATAACAAATGCATTTAGCTCATCAGACTTAATAGTATGTACTTCCCACTGCCATTGGGCAGCGTCTGCACGATAAACCCCGACTTGACCAACCAAACGATTGGCAATATTTTTTAGACGATTTAGCTGAGCAGTGTTGGTATCTAACAAGCCCTTTGATTTGGCATCTTGTAATGTTTGAGCATAGCTTTGGGCAGATAGCTGTAATACTTGCTCGCTGGAGACTAGTAGTAGCTGCTGACGATCGACACCAAGTGCACCTGTACTGGTCGTGCTACTACAGCCAGTCAAGGTCAGTGCTGACAGTGAGGCAGCCATTACTGTCGTGGTTAATAACTTTTTCATAAAAATATCCTCTCTATAAAATGGAAAAACTCAAAATCAGACAAATTGAAAAATGGTACAGCAGATGGTGAAGGCATGTTTGTTAATTTTTTAGTAGTACTCATTCATCTGCTTAAACAGTAAAAGTTTACCTTAACTGTCATTAGACATAAGTATAATAATGTTAAGCACTTAAAGCCAAGATAGAAAAAGTAACAATAAAGCGCATGATTGTAAGTGCAGTATATTGTGTTGAGAAAAAATAGTGATTTTTTCTTAAATGAGTGTCTTATGACTATAATAAAGCTAAGAGGAGTGAAGCCTAGACTTAAAGCTCTACAATTAATGTGAAATATTTTAATTTAGTTAAAATTAATTCCTGTTTTTAAATCAATTGCTTATGTTGAACCACCTTATAAAAAAGGTGTTTAGCTAAAAATATTAGGAACAAATTTTAAAAAAGGTGTTGACACCCACAGAATATTTGCTAAAATAGCCAGCCTATCGAGACGGAGTAGTTGTTAACAACGCTACGAATTGATAATAAGCGGGAATAGCTCAGTGGTAGAGCATAACCTTGCCAAGGTTGGGGTCGAGAGTTCGAATCTCTTTTCCCGCTCCAAATATGGCTTGAAAAAGCTCAAAAAGCCTCACTTCACAGTGAGGCTTTTTTTTATGTGTAAAATCTGTCCTCAGTCAGATGATAGTGGAGATATAGAAAGTAATAATTAAAGCTAACTATAAGCAAGACAGAAATTATTAATATTGAAAAGAAGGTGCGCACACCTTAATACCTGAACGAATTAAACCTATCAGCAACATAAGGGCGTCCAATGCCACCAACCCCTCTCACCATAATCAGTGCCAAGCTTGCCTTTATCATATCTACCATCGTCATCGGTATCATGGGCATCACCATGATTGGTTTTGGCTGGGTGCCGCATCTGTCTCTTATCTTGGCTATCTGTGTGCTGCTGGCTATTGGTATGGTTAAAGGACTTAGCTTTGATGACATGCAAGCACAAATGGCCTCAGGTGTCATGCGCGGTATCGGTGCCATCTACCTGTTCTTCTTTATTGGACTGATGGTGGCAGCTCTCATGATGTCTGGCGCTATTCCCACGCTCATGCATGTAGGCTTCCAGTTCATCTCACCTGAGTATTACTATATCTCTGCCTTTATCTTAACCTCTATCATCGGTATTGCTTTAGGCAGTAGTCTGACCACTGCTGCAACGCTTGGTGTAGCCTTTATTGGTATGAGTAACGCCTTTGATGCCAATGTAGCAATAGCAGCAGGGGCAGTAGTATCAGGCGCGTTCTTCGGTGATAAGATGTCTCCCTTATCTGATACTTGTACTATTGCTTCCTCTGTAGTCGGTATCGATCTGTTTGAGCACATTCGCAATATGATGTACACGACAGTACCTGCATGGATACTGACCGTCATCTTATTTTGGATGTTTTCAGGACAGACGTCAGGCTCTGATCTTGGTCAAGTGACTGTATTACAAGGTCAGCTGATAGACAGTGGGTTGGTACATGGGTATTCGGTACTGCCTTTTGTGATATTGGTAGGATTAGCACTGTTTAGAGTTAATGCGATCTATACGATTATCTGTACGATTGCCGCGGCACTCATCATTACTTATGTACACAGCTCACCAAGTTTTGGTCAGTTAGGCGGCTATCTGTTTGCAGGCTATGCTCCTTCTGAATCACTAGAGCTGGGTGAGGTAGGTGGTATGCTGTCACGCGGCGGTGTACAGAGTATGTTCTTCACGCAAGCGATTGTGATATTGGCATTGAGTTTAGGTGGTCTATTAACGGCGCTAGGTATTCTGCCAGCACTGCTGTCTGGTATTAAGGATGCACTCACGACCTCAGGACGGGCTATCTTTGCCGCAGCGATGTCGGCACTGAGCATTAACGTGCTGATTGGTGAGCAGTATTTGAGTATTCTATTATCAGGTACGGCCTTTCGTTCGACGTTTGAGCGCTTGCATTTGCATCCTAAGAATTTGTCGCGGACGATTGAGGATGCAGGGACGGTGATTAATCCATTAGTACCGTGGAGTGTGTGCGGGGTGTTTATCAGTCAGGCGTTAGGGGTGCCGGTACTAGATTATTTGCCTTATGCGTTCTTCTGTTATTTGTCATTACTGCTGACGCTATTATTTGGGTTTACAGGGTTGACGATTAGTCGGGTTAAAGAAGGGAAGGTAGTCGAAGCGTGATAGATGATGATTGATAAAAAAGGTGGGGCTAATATTAGCTCCACCTTTTTTTGTTGCGAAATACGTATTTATTGATGTATTTACTTTTGATACGACGCGTATCTGTTAGGATTCTTAGATATATTGCTGTAATCGCACAGTATGCTTGCGTAAGTTTTGAAGAAGCATCTTCCAATGAGCAGTTGAGTGGTGTTTTTATCGTTCTAAACAGTACTCTGATTGATGGTATAACTTATAGTCTTTATGCTTTTATAAACCGAATTTTTCAATCAGCTATATTTTCGTGTGTCATATCAAAATGCTTATTAGAGAGGATTTAATCATTTCTATGCAAAAATTCTAAATTTTATCTTCTATGCTTCTAAATTAAATCTTCTTGTATCTTTATAAAACTCAAAGTCAAAAATATAAATTTCATGCTCTAAAGTATAATCATTATCGATTCGTGTTGCTTTTCATACTCAGTGGTCGTTATTTACCCCTGAGTGGTTAGGTGTAAATGTGTTTCTAGTTGTTATGTGGGATATAATAGATGTCACTATGGGAATCTGGCTTTATATAAAAGTACGCTATGATTTCTGTACCGAAAACACTTTTAATTATTTTATTAAATTATCACGAACTTATTAACTATTAATAAATGAATTTAAATTTTGCTAATAGTTAGATAGCAGATAAGCTTAATAAGTTTTGGTGCTATTGAATTGTATGAGTGTTCTCAAAAGAAAATTACCTCATCTAAACACAAACAAATGAATAGGAACAAAGTATGTCAAATATCAATGAGTCTTTAAAAGAACTAATGGATCTTGATGGTGCTATGGGTGCTTGTATCGTTGACTATATGTCAGGCATGGTACTGGGTATGACTGGTGGCGGTGTTGATTTGGAGTTGGCTGCAGCAGGTAACTCTCAGGTAGTAAAGGCAAAAGTAGCAACCATGAAGTCACTAGATATCAAAGGTGAAATTGAAGATATGCTGATTACACTAGAGTCTCAGCTACATATCATTCGCCCTACAGCTAGCCATGAAGATTTGTTTATTTATTTAGTACTTGATAAATCAAAAGCGAACCTTGCATTGGCGCGCCGCAAAGTACAATCAATAGAAAAGAAATTAGAAGTGTAAATTAGCTAAAATTAATTAAGCCAGTAGCTGGTTTATGTAATATTCTTTATTACTCAATATATTGGAAATATGAGTAGTATGATTAAATTCGTTATATATGTACGGTATATAACGAATTAATATTTTATGACGGTATATAAAATTTTAACGAAGTTTCAGATGTTCTATCAAGTGGTGGCAAAATGAAATGTGTTGCATATGTCAGCAGGGTGCCTATTCAAGACCGCAGTATTCGTATGCCTACTGGGTTATCAGATATTATTACAGTTTCTAGTAAGCATAATCCAGAATCACAAATCACTGGCATCATATCCTACCGTGAAGGGCAGTACCTTCAAGTGCTTGAAGGTCCTTCTGCTGAAGTAGACAAGTTAATGGCCAAGATAGCATCTGATCCTAGACATGAAGATATTTGGGTTTTTCTCGATCAAAATGTGACAGAGCGTAGTTTTAAGAACTGGGGTGTCAGCGTATTTGACTTTGTAGATCAAAGCACTTTTTTTGATACTTTTATCGAAAATAACAGCGCTCTTTTAAATGGCTTCAATGAACAGCACACAAAACGTATTCAACCCTTCTTTGACATAAAAAAATCTGACACCGTTCTCCAAAAGGATTATAAAGGCAGAAGTCTTAAGTTATTGGCTTGGCCTGATTTAAATCATGAGAGTAATCCTCAACTGATTATAGCTTTATGTGTCAAACTAACTAACAAGCCGTATCCATTTGATGCGCTAATAAGCAGTGGAGAGTTTGGCCCACTTGATCAAGTCACAAAAATGATATCAGGCTTTGAGCTATCAGGTATACTGGATGTGACAGATGTACAGCCATTAGATGAGAAAAAGGTTAGTGAAAAAAAGCCTAACAAATTTTATGGTGCGATCAAAAAATTCTTAGGAATGAGGTAAAAAATTGAATTATCAGAAGCTAGCTATCATTGGTGAAGTGGGCGCCGGAAAGACTCAAATGGTCAAGACTTTAAGTGAAATAACTCCTTTTGAGACAGAAGCAGAGTCTAGTATTGATATTGGTAAAGAGTACACCACAGTCGGTATTGATTATGGAAGAATAACCTTATCTGACGATATGGCATTGGGTATTTATGGGGTTCCAGGTCAAGAACGTTTTTCGTTTTTATGGGAGTTCGTAAATAACTCTTTGTGGGGCCTACTCATCTTGGTAAAGCATGGTGAAACACCTGATTATGCCAACTTAGACAAACTACTACACTTTTTTGCCCCAGCAAAAAAACAGACTACTTGTATCATTGGTATTACTCATTGTGAAGACGCTGATAAGCAAAGCGTGGCAGTGCTCGGACAAGAAATAAGAGTCATGCTGATGCAGCACGACATAGTTGCGCCAGTGATTAATACTGACCCTAGGAATAAAGAGTCCGCCGTGTCTCTATTATCATTATTTAATACCCTGAACAACCAAGGTTAATGCAAGATATGACCATACGAAACGATGAATCACCAGCAAAAATTGAACTCTTGAAGCACATGAAAGCAACGTGTGAGGCAAACAGAGAAATCATATTAGTTAGCCTTTGTACCACAGATGGCTTCCCTATCGGTTGCTTTTCGATCAACGAGTTAAGTAATCAGTCTGATAAGTTTGCTGCGATGAGTAGTACGTTATCAGCGTTGAGTGATTCATCCGCAAGTCAAATGAAACAAGGTAAGTGTAATATCACTATCGTTGAGGCTACTTCTGGAAATATATTGTTTGTCAAAACAGACTATATTGGAAAACCATGCGTGTTAACCGTGGTGGCACAAGATAAGATGGCATTAGCAGAAGCAAGGTATAAGACTAAGAAACTGAGAAGCAAAATCTCAGCTATCACTGAGTAATATGCTAAGAAGGCTAAGTACTTTATTTTTATAGCAGTAGACGTTCCTGCAAACTCAGTACGGTTGCATACTCTTCATAAGAATAAACTTGCTTAATAAGATTCCATTAAAAAGAATCCCAGTATGGATTATCACCGAACCGCTCTGCAATAAAATCGATCAAGTAGCGACAACGCTGCGATAAAAAACGATTTTTTGGATAAATCGCATACGCCTTCAAGGTAGGTAGTTGATACTGTTGTAAAACAGGTACGAGCTCACCCAATGCCAATTTTTTATAAGCAATAAAGGTCGGTAAAAAAGTAATGCCATGACCTTTGACTGCTAAATCAACTAAGAACTCACCATTAGTGGCTTTGACTTTGGCATCTATCGTACGGTAATGTCTTTTTCCTTGTGCATCCATCAACTCTATACTATTAGTTTGAGTAAGGCTGTATTGTAAAAACTCATGTCCTTCTAGATCCGCTAGCGTCTCAGGTGTACCAATTCTTGCCAGGTAATCGGGACTGGCGCAAATGACACAACGAATCAACGCAAGCTGCTTGGCTTGATAGCTAGAGTCACGCAACGCTCCAATTCGAATGGCTAATTCGTAGCCTTCTTCGATCAAATCGATACGCCGATCAGAAAAGTCTAACTCAAATTTTAAGTTAGGGTGCTCATGGGCATACTCATCAATTATATCGTTCAGATGCATAATCCCAAAAGATAATGGTGCTGTCATTTTTAGCGTGCCTTCGATACGCATGGGAGCATCAGTAGTATATTCATTGATAGCATCAACGGCGCTCAAGATATTAGTGACTTGTCGATAATACTGCTCACCAACTTGTGTCAATTTGGAGCGCCGAGTGGTACGGCTAATGAGTTGATTGCCCAAACGTTCCTCTAGCTCTTTAAGACGGCGACTAACAGCTGATTTTGCGATGTTTAACTGCTCAGCTGCTTTGGTAATACTGCCTGCCTCAACAACGCGTACAAACATTGCCATATCTTCTAATTGACCCATTATCGATACCTCATGATTGTTCTTAAACCAAGAACTTATATTTGTGAGTATTGCTGCTTGTCGTTTGTTAGTCAACGCCTATACTAGCGCTTTTATTTAATCGAATACTTCTTAAACACAGTTTTGGAGCATCATTACGAACAAGTTATAGCAATTGAGCACATTAACCGGTCGTTTACTTTCATCAGTCGTTTTTATTTTCGCAGATATTAGCAAGATGACAGATTATGTCGCTACTCAAGGCTATGTGGAATCAGTAGGTTTGCCTAGCATGCTGTAAACAAGTTAGGTTTCGCAGGCTTATAGAGAGCTGTCATAAAAAATTGGTCTTATAGGATATTAAAAGTACTCTGATTGTTCTCAAAAAGAGAATAGTTATTTGCATTTATCTTGGTTTATCTATGCAGGGTCAGTAATTATAATAGTTCCATTGTTTAAATATATTAATCAATAATAAATATATAGCTGGTTAATTTATCAATAGCTAAGGATAAATAATGAAAACAATTTATCATGCAGCAGATTCGCGTGGCGATGCCAATCATGGTTGGCTTAAAAGTAGGCATACCTTTAGTTTTGCCAATTACTATGATCCCGAGCGTATGAGCTTTGGTGTCTTACGCGTCATTAATGATGATTTCGTCATTGGCGGTAAAGGGTTTGGTAAACATTCGCACCGAAACATGGAAATTATCAGTATTCCTCTATCTGGTAAGCTCGCTCATGGCGATAGTATTGGTAATGAAGGAATTATAGAGACTGGTGAAATCCAAGTGATGTCAGCGGGTACAGGCATTACCCATAGTGAAATGAATGGAAGTAATGCAGATGCTGTGAGGTTTTTGCAAATTTGGGTGATACCAAACAAAACAGATGTCGCACCGCGTTATCAACAGGTACATATGAGCGACATTATGCGACCTAACGAGTTTAGCCAAGTGCTATCACCTAATGCTGATGATGCAGGGGTTTGGATACATCAAGATGCTTGGTTTAGCATGGGTGATTTTGACGAAGGCATATCAGAGGCTTATCAGTTAAATAATCCTAACAACGGTGTATATGTATTTGTCATCAGCGGTGAAGTCGTGATAAATGATAAAGTCCTATCTACTCGTGATGGCCTAGGCATTTGGGATATTCAGAGCTTTACGATGGATGTAGATTCACCTGCCCGTGTACTAGTGATGGAAGTGCCGTTATTTGTGTAGCTATTGAAGAGCAAATTGCCTTTATCAATTAGAATGTTAATACTAACAATCACTCATATTAAAAATTATTCTTATCAATAACTATTCTACTAACAACGTGGAGAAACACTATGTCAGATTTAACAACATTACAGCAGCTTGCAGAAAAACGTCGTTCTATCTATGCGCTAAGCAACCAACTGCCAGTAACTAATGATGAAATCGTAAAAATAGTTGAACATGCTATTTTGCACACGCCATCGTCGTTTAACTCGCAATCGACGCGTATCGTTGTATTGTTCGGCGACGACCATCGTAAATTGTGGGATATGACCGAAGATACGTTACGCGAAATCGTTAGTGACGAAGAGAAGTTTAAATCAACCAAAGAGCGTGTCAATGGTTTCCGTAACGGTGCTGGTACAGTGCTATTTTTTGAAGATCAAGCAGTTGTTAGAGGCATGCAAGAGGCTGCGCCACTATATGCTGACAACTTCCCAATCTGGGCAAGTCAAACCAGTGCCATGCATCAGTATGTTATCTGGACGGCACTAGCCAGTGTCGATGTTGGCGCAAACTTACAGCACTACAATCCAGTAATCGATCAAAAAGTAGCTAGCGCTTGGGATATCGATAAAGACTGGACGCTAAATGCACAATTGGTATTTGGAGCGATTGAGCAGCCAGCAGGCGAAAAGGCATTTAAGCCAGTTGAAGAGCGTATGAAAGTGTTTGGTGCATAAGATAGGGTAGTCTATTCTATATAGCCCTAAAATCTTAATAGCCCCAAAAGCTTACGTAAAACAAAAAGCGCCACTTAGTAATTGCTGAGTAGCGTTTTTTTTATTGGTGACATTTCTTATTGAGAGTAAAGATTGTAGAGGTTATTGACTAGCCTACAGCTAAGCTGAATTCCTGCAAAAATTACACAGAGATTGATGACTATTTACGCTGCATCAAACTGTTAGCCACCCATGCTGGACCGATTAACAAAAACTGTAAATCTTTAAAGAAAGAAGGTTTTTGGCCCTCGATTTTATGACCAATGAATTGGCCAATCCATGCAACGATAAATACCGCTGCCCAGGCTTTAAAGCCCCACGGCATCGCTGCCATTACTGACAAACAAATAAGAATAAACATTCCCATTGCTAAAAACAGTGGCGTAGATAAGCGCATATAAAACAATAACACTAATGCGCTTAGTACTAAGGTGAACCACACGGATAGCGACATGCCCATACCTAACAGGCTGACAAAGATGGTTGGCACACATAACCAATGAATTTTTTTATTGACCAAGTTTTGGTGACTGACAGAGTACTCACTAAGCCATTGCTCTAGCGTACGTTTGGACATTTTGGGTTGACGAGACATACTAACCTCCCTGTTAGTAAATAAGATAAATAACGGACACTCGCTACTGAACTCAATACGAAGATGATTGTTAACATCATTTGTAGCACTAATTGTGACTGTCTACCACGTTATCTGATAGACGGCACAGTCAAGTTCACTCGTACTATTGATGCCATATCGGCAAGATTTCATTCAAAATCCCAAGGGACTTTTTCTACAAGCAAAAGATGCGTTATCCTCGTTCGCTGCGGTGCCATTCATACAGGCCAATAAAGGCGTTTACTTGATACACCATAGTTTGAATAGCAAAGATATAGTTGCCAGACATTAGGTTCACGATGAGCCAAACGAAGTTAACGATAATCCATAACCACCAGTTAAATGAATAGCGCAAAATCATAGCTGCCTGAGCTGTGATGGACAGTACAAAAGCAATGACGTTGATCCAGAAGAAGGAAATGAACCCTAAAAACTTACTATTATCATCTTCTACAACCGCATAGCCATAGCTTGCTAGTAAATCATTTATCGTAGGAAAAAGAGCGAGACCAATGATAATAAATGTGGCTGTAATTAACCAAACTGCTTTGCTTGCTGATTTGGGTATCATGTCGCCATCAGGATCGGTATGCTTTGACCAATAAAAAATACCGTAAACATGGGTAAAAAAGTTAAATAATGGCGCAAGCATCAGACCAACTGCACCAGACGTTGCCTGAACGATGACTTCGCCAGCGGTTGCTCCCATACCAAAACCATTACCCATGACGTTTTTGCGGAATGACAGCGAGACCACGCAAACCAAACCAATGAATGAGACCGCTAAATAAAACCAATCAAGCCTGGTATGGTCTGTCGTGAACCAAAAACCTGCGGACAAGGCAAGAACACCACAAATAAACCAAGTGATAATCCATTGCATCGCCCATTTCCCGGTGATGTTGTCCAATAGCTGAATACGCATCGCTTTTTCCCCAAAGTAAATACTGATATCAATATATTGCTAACTGTCATGCGCTAGCTAAATAACATGTGCTAGTAAATAAATTATTATAAATACGCTCAGTGTACGTTATGATTTTTTGCTATAAATATACTGATCAATTAATAGTAACGCTTGTTGGTAGCGAGCGTCATAGTCAGGCTGATCAATCATATGTGGCGTAATATCGTGACGTGCAAAAATATCTATCAAACGCTGCTCGAAGCGTCCACGCGCTTCAGGCGTACCCAAAGAGCGCATGCCATCATCAACCCATGGCGTATTGTTGTCTAACATAATGGTGTAGTCTAAACGAAACTCGTCAATACAAGTGGCTACAAAAGGGTGCGTACGACCTTCATACTCTTCACAGAATGCTTGCGTAGTGACAAAGTCAGTATCAACGATGGTAATAGGGGCAGTCGCATTAGCTTTAGCCTCTCGTATCGCTTGAGCATGATCAAGACAAATAGGGCCATAATCACTGTACTGTAATCCGACCTCGCTACCACCTAAATCTGTACCGACATACAGACGCCCCATTTCTAGGGCAAAGCTGGCACCATAATAATTGGCAAGTTTGTGTACCAGCGTTGTCTTGCCTGAGCTTTCACCACCGACTATAGCGACGGTTTTGGTATAGTCGACACGTGCTTGTGGATGAAGTGCTGACCAATGTGCGACTGGATTACGAGCGATGGCATAAGAGTCAAAGTCAGGCTGTAGCGGTGTAGTAACGACTGGCAAAAGCAACTGGTCTTGTATGTCATTGCGAGTGAGTGGGTGATTGTCCGCCATAAACAACACAGTCTCTGCTGATAGTGATAATGCGTCCATCAAACGTTGCAATTTGGCATTACTAGCAGCGACATCGATACTAATATCATCGTTAGCACTATATAGATGTTCGTGTAGCGGTAGCTCGATTTCATGAGTCGTATGAATATGTATAAATGGCAAATCGGCACAGGCCATCTGTAGCCAGCGCGCTTTATCTTGTAAGGTGATGGTAAAATCTGGATGAGGCGATGGATGCGCTATAATAACGATGTGCAAGGTCTTAGCTTGTCCTGCTGCATCCAATATGCTGCGCATCTGCCCTAAATGTAGGGGCTCGAAATGTCCAATCATCAATCCAGTGTCGTACATAGTTATCCTTATTATTTTTTTATCCTAATCTTAGTGCTTTATGTCTATTCTAAAAATACGGTCAATGCTGTCTAAATCATATAGATTATCAAAAGTAGAAATCTATTAAGCCTCGTAATACCAACTACGTTGCTTACTTCTAATATGATTCGTAGAGGTATTTTTATCTAATAGTCGGGCTATGTCTCAGCTTTGACCATAGAACGTTTGAAAACCGAAGTTGTTTATCAGCATGGTATAAAGGTTTTAGATGATTTGCAGGTAGGTTATTGTAAAAATAAGGTATATCGAACGTACAAAGAATCGTATATTTTTTAATTTAGGGTTCTTTTGACTGAGACACATTGGTTAGCTAAGAAGTTGTTCAGCTTGTCAAAGGTTTGATTCAATTTTAGCGTTATAGAGCGAGTCTATCTCTTTGATTAAACTAAAAGTGACAAGATATATGAAAGTAAACTGCAAGGTTATAGCAACAAAGGTAGTTTTGAAACATTTTGAAATAAATATTTAAAATCAGGAGTTTGCATGGTGTTACGACAGATTAGGGTAAGCTTGAGTAGCATAAACTCACAAAGTACTGCTATACCTTCAACAGATAAATCCTAAATTATTGATATACTTATCGGTAAGTTAGCAAAGCAAAATGATATCTTGGCTGAATACGTAAGATAGTCAGAAAATAGAATAAAAAATAAACAAGAATAGAAAGCAGAGAGGTATTTGATTTGGCTAAATTAGCAAAATTACATCGCTCACCAAATAATCGCATGATAGCAGGTGTGATGGGTGGCATTGCAGAGTATGCTGGTTGGTCGCCAACATGGGTGAGAGTATTGTTTGTAGTAATTTCATCGTTAAGTGCAGCAGTACCAGGTATATTGATTTATATTATTTTATGGATAATTATGCCAAAAGCCAACAGCCGGTCTTATCAGTAATAGGAGTTTGATAGTCGCCCTTTAAAACAAGTTGCTCTAACATTAGTGAAGAAACAAGCTCAAGTTAAACGCAGTTGCTCAAAGTACTAGACCATTAAAAAATAAAAAGCCTGATCAATCAGGATGCCCGAGATACAATTTTCCTCCTGCCCGAATGCTAGCGCATTTGGGTATTTTTTTATCTATTGTATTCGTGCAACTTCTATGATGATTTTCCTGAAAATACGCTATACAACCGAATATTTATGCCTAGTATGCAAATTTAGTTGGCGTAAACATAGATAAAATAGTTAATTTTTAGTAAGGTGAGCAGGCAGATAGAGCCGTTGCCGAATAGACCGCGCGAGCGCTATCAGAGATTTATTTAATAATACTCATTTCACAGTGGCTTTACTATGAAAACCGAAACTATGACACCCCAAGTGACAACCCCGATGACACAAGATAAAGACTCTCAACCGATGACGTTTCAAGATTTAATTTTAACTTTGCAAAACTATTGGGCCGACAAAGGCTGTGTGGTATTGCAGCCTTACGATATGGAAGTCGGTGCAGGTACTTTTCATACCGCGACGTTTTTGCGCTCGTTAGGGCCTGAGCGATGGAATGCGGCCTATGTGCAGCCATCACGTCGTCCTACCGACGGACGCTATGGTGATAATCCTAACCGTTTGCAGCATTATTATCAATTCCAAGTCGTGTTAAAGCCGAACCCACCTAATATCCAAGAGCTGTATTTGGATTCACTACGAGCTATTGGTATTGATCCATTGGTGCATGATGTGCGTTTTGTAGAAGACAACTGGGAATCGCCAACGCTTGGTGCGTGGGGATTGGGCTGGGAGATTTGGCTAAACGGTATGGAAGTCACGCAGTTTACCTACTTCCAGCAAGTCGGTGGTATCGAATGTTTCCCAGTGACAGGCGAAATCACTTACGGACTTGAGCGCTTGGCCATGTATGTGCAGGGCGTCGATAGCGTTTATGATTTGGTGTGGGCAGATGGTGAGTTTGGCCGTGTCACGTATGGCGATGTCTTTCATCAAAACGAAGTCGAGCAGTCTACCTACAACTTTGAGCACGCTGATGTGCCAATGATGGGCGAGATGTTTGATTTTTATGAGCAACAAGCCGACAAGCTAGTCGATGCAGGATTGCCATTGCCAGCTTATGAGATGGTATTGAAAGCATCTCATGCATTTAACTTGCTTGATGCACGTGGCGCTATTTCAGTGACTGAGCGTCAGCGTTTCATCCTACGTGTGCGTACGCTTGCTCGTAAGGTTGCTTTTGGTTATGTTGAGGCTCGTGCCAAATTGGGCTTCCCATTGGCTGATGAAGAACATCGTCAAGCCGCGCTTGATAAGTATTTGCCAAAAGAAGACGTGGCAACAGACGGCATAGCAAAAGACACTACCGACACCAACCAATCTACTAACGATAAATAGGAGCATCCCATGAGTACTATTCTATTTGAACTGGGGTGTGAAGAGCTACCTCCAAAAAGCCTAAAACCACTACGTGATGCGCTACAAGCAAGTGTCACCGAGCAATTGACGGCAGCAGATATAACCTTTGATAGCATCAAAGCTTTTGCAGCGCCGCGTCGATTGGCAATTCAAATTCAAGGCATTAGCGATAAGCAGCCTGATCGCACTGAGCAAAAACGCGGACCAGCTATTAAAGCAGCGTTTGATAGCGATGGCAATCCAACACGTGCGGCGATGGGTTTTGCCAAAGGCTTAGGTATTGAGGCCAGCGAGCTGATAACAATTAACACCGATAAAGGTGATTATGTCGGTTATGAGCAAACCATTCATGGTCAAGCGACCACTGAATTGCTGCCAGCTATTTTCCAAACTGCGCTAGATAATTTGCCGATTGCTAAACGTATGCGCTCAGGCGCTAGCCGCAACGAGTTTGTGCGTCCAGTACAGTGGGTAGTATTGATGCAAAATGATACTGTCATTGATGCCACTATCCAAGGTCATCAGACTGGTACGCAAACGCGTGGTCATCGCTTCCATAGCCCTGACTATCATAATATCAAAAACGCTAATGACTATGAGCAATTGCTAGATGGTCTAAAAGTAGTGGCAGATTTTGATAAGCGTCAAATGCTGATAAATAATCAAGTCAAAGCATTAGCGGACGAGGTCAACTCAGATGCCATCGTACCGCAGGCATTGTTAGATGAAGTCACTGCACTGGTTGATTTTCCAATTGCACTACGCGCAAGCTTTGAAGCACGCTTCTTACAAGTACCGCAAGAAGCACTTATCTCAACCATGCAAGCGGATCAAAAGTACTTCTGCTTAACCGATAAAACTGGCAAGTTGCAGCCGTATTTCATCTTTATCACTAATATAGAATCAAAAGATCCAAACCAGATTATTGAAGGTAATGAAAAGGTTGTGCGTCCACGTTTGGCTGATGCAGAGTTTTTCTTCTTGCAAGATCAAAAGCAGCCATTGTTTGCACTCACAGAGAGCCTAAAAAATCGTGTATTCCAAGATAAATTGGGTACGATTTGGGAAAAGTCTGAGCGTATTGCTAAGCTTGCAGCATTTATCGCTACGTTGATGCAACAACAAGGCCACGATATTAATGTGGATGAAACCGTGCGCGCGGGCATTTTATCTAAAGCAGATTTGGCCAGCTCGCTCGTCGGCGAGTATCCTGAGCTACAAGGTATCGCAGGTACTTATTATGCGCGATTGAATGAAGAGCCTGAAGCGGTAGCGGCCAGTTTAGAAGAGCAGTATCTACCTAAGTTCAGCGGTGATGTATTACCGCAAACACCGATTGGTATTTGCTTAGCATTAGCTGATCGCTTGGATACATTGGTTGGAATTTTTGCGATTGACCAAGCACCAACGGGTTCAAAAGATCCGTTTAGCTTGCGCCGTTCTGCTATTGGTATTTTACGTATTTTGATTGAAAAGCAGTTACCGATTAATCTAGTAGCGTTGGTTGAGCAAGCGATTAAAGGCTATAGCGATGCTGAAGGTAGCAAGATTGCCAAAATGGGCGATACTTTTACTCAAGTTATGGCATTCTTAAATTCGCGCTATCGTGCGATGTATACAGAGCAGGGCGTTAGCGTCGATACGATTCAAGCAGTGCAAGCGATTAATCCGCATATGCCGCTTGATTTTGATCAGCGTATCCGTGCCGTGCAAGCATTTAGCGAGCTGTCACAAGCGTCGATGTTGGCTGACTCAAACAAACGTGTTGCTAATATATTGGCCAAGTCAGAAGTGAGCGTTGCTGATACCGTCAACGAAGCGCTACTATCTGAATCTGCTGAGCAAAACCTATATGCGAGCGTGAAGCAAGCACAGACAGTGGTACAACCATTGCTTGAGCAAGCTGACTATACGCAAGTATTGCAAACGCTTGCTAGCTTGGATGAGCCGTTGACACAGTTCTTTGATCAGGTCATGGTCAATAGTGAAGATGCTGCGCTTAAAAACAATCGCTTGGCATTGTTAAAGCAGGTTCGCGCCTTGTTCTTGACTGTGGCTGATATCAGCGAGCTACAGCTGTAATCCTGCTAAAATCTGATTATTACTTAAACTTGATTATCACTTTAACTT
Source organism: Psychrobacter sp. AOP7-B1-25 (assembly GCF_052376195.1). NCBI lineage: Bacteria > Pseudomonadati > Pseudomonadota > Gammaproteobacteria > Moraxellales > Moraxellaceae > Psychrobacter > Psychrobacter sp. AOP7-B1-25. The sequence goes on along the minus strand of NZ_JBQSVK010000003.1, from coordinate 141,226 downwards.
GACTGTTACTTTTGATGAAAACCTGGCTTACCATAGCCAGGTTTTTTGTTATCCAGTTGATTGATTTGCTCGTACAGCTATCCAATGGATCTAACTAGGCAGATAGTGCAATCAGGAATTAAACGGTAAAGGCATTGTATTGTCGCTATTATTGACGGTAAAATTTACGCTATCAAAACGCATTAAGTAATCTTAATTTAATAGATTTCGTTATTTTTTACGTTTACCCGTAATCGAAGGAGCACTACTGTGGCTGCTGTTATTATTGTAATCCTCATTATTTGGGCTTCAATGTGGGCTTTTTACAAGTTTATGTACCCGCGCCCACCCAAAAGTATGATGCCAAAAGAAGGTGATGTGATCACACCGCGTCAGTGTGATTTTTGTGGCAACAGTTTGGCTGAATATCGTGGTGTACTTGAAACCAAACCGAGCACAGTTACCGAGGGTGATGTTGAAGCGAATCAGGAGCTGTTCTTTTGCAACTATGAGCATCAGGCAGACTTTCATGCAGGAAAGACCTATAAGCCTTATGCGTAAACAGATAAATGATTGACTATAAAAAAGCGCCTAGCTTGATTGGCTGGGCGCTTATTCGTTCAATAAAGCATGATGCATTTACAAAATAGAATGTGCGTCTTTCATGATTTTATTAAGCAATGCCTCAGACTGTTTGTTTTTCTGCAAACGATCTTCATCACTTCTTTGATTGGCGTGGATTTTTTCATACAAATTTAAGCAACATAGTACCAGTATGCTTTCTTGGCTGAGGCTTGGAGAGTCTCTTTTTAGATCGAGCGCATAGTTATTGATATACGAAACCGCTGACAGCAGTTCTTCTTGCTCGTGTACGGGACAAAAGATTGGGTATGTAACCCCAGCAATCGCGATATCGACTTTTTTGATTTGTGGTTCAGGTGTTTTGGTATTAGATTGTGCCATAGTGCTGGATATGTTTGATTCTGTGGCTGTATTTTTTTTCGGTGGTAATGGTGAACTTGGCGCTTGAGCGTCTTTTGGTTTTTTGTCTATCGATTTACTTTTGTCATCGGTCATGATAAATCCTACAATGTTTGGTCAGTGAAATGAGTAATATCAGATTTTACAAATAGCATTTGGTAGTTCAATAAGCAGTATGTTGCTCTCTATTACAAGAACGCGTTAGCCTTCTGCTTGATCGATACGGGTTAGGCGTTGCAATACGACTTGCGTACGCTCAGCTGCCAGTTGATTCTTCTTTTGTAGTTCACTGTTCTGTTGTTTGGTGTCGCTATACTGCTGCTTTAGCTCATTATTTTCTTGTTGCAGCTCGCTATTTTGTTGTTGTAATTGGCTGATCTGTTTTTGCAGTTTGTCTTGCTCTTCACCGATCATATGATGCGCTTCTGCGAGACTCTGATAGCGCTGATCGAGGTCGTTCAGTTGTTTTTTGGCACCGTCACGTTCGCTATGGCTGTCATCCAGTTTGGTTTTTAGGGCGGCAAACTCTTTTGAATCAGTAACAGGGTGTTGTTTTAAGCTGCTAAGTTCAGCACTGACAAGCTGATACTGTTTTTTGATGTCGAGTACCATTTTTTCTAATATTCTAAGTTGATCATACATAGTCAGTTTTTATCCTTAACAAGTAAGCGTGAATGAATTTTGTTCGCTGCATTTAATAATGCCATAGGTGACCGCATGATATCTATATCAACAAAGTAATTACAAGCATCAGGCTTTATATTTTCACTTTTATTTATTGATGATTTGTCCCTGACATTTTATCGTGACTATCTTTATTTTATGAGCAGTAATCAATTACTAGGACATCTATTATGAATGATAATATCTCTGGCTGGAACACTTGGCTAACCGCGTTTGACGATTGGAATGACGTGTCTATCAGCGAAGTGCATGGCATGATGACAGGGCTTATGACGGCTTGTAATGCACCTGATAAAGCAACTTGGGCTAAGGTATTTGAAGAGCTAAGTTTTGCCTCATTACCAGAGCCTGCACTGACATTGCTGACAGAGGAGGCGGAAGACGTTGTGTTTCAGCTGAAAGACAACGATGATGCCTACGCGTATATGCCGCTCATCCCAGATGATGAACATGATTTATACGAGCGCGTGATAGCGTTGAAACAGTGGGCTAATGGTTTTATGACAGGTTTTGGTATTACCGATTGTGGTTTGACCAGTGAAGAAAATGAGATGCTGTCAGATCTGGCTAAGATTGGTGCAATCCGTCTAGAGGAAGAAGAAGATTTTGAAGGTGGGGAGGAGTCTTATCTTTATATCTATGAATTTGCTCGTATAGTACCAGTAAGTTTTGCCACGCGTAAACGCAAGGCTGTTAATGATATCGCGCTTATCGCTGGTTTGTCTATCGATGCCAAAACAACCAAAGAGCTACAGGCAGAAGGCAAGCTACCAAAACCAATGCCGCCAGTGGTCGATGTGATGAATCACAACAATCCATCGTAAGCCAGCTCTGACACACCAGAGTTCTGAAAAATTGTAGTAAGGATATTTTATGATCCAAGATAATAGCGATAACGTTGATGTTGATGTTGATAATAGCAACGATTTTCAACTGAAAAACGCTGAGCATCCTAACCAAAGTCTTGATTGGCTAACACGTCTTATTGCCTTTGATACCGTTAGTCGTGATTCTAATTTGGCTTTGATTAACGATGTAAAGTCGTACTGCGAGCAGTTAGGTTTGACGGTGGATTTGACCTTTAATGAGACTAAAACTAAGGCCAACCTGTTTGTGACTGTACCTGCTGGTGAAAACGCTAATATTATCAATAATGGTCTGGTTTTATCTGGTCATACTGACGTTGTGCCTGTTGATGGGCAGGCGTGGTCTTCAGATCCTTTTACAGCGACGATACGTGGTGACAAGCTGTATGGTCGCGGTGCTTGCGATATGAAGGGTTTTATCGCTTGTGCGCTAACGGTATTGCCACAAGCGGTACAGCTATCGAATAACGGTCAGCTACGTCGTCCATTGCATTTGGCGTTGTCGTTTGATGAAGAGGTTGGCTGTTTAGGTGCACCATTGATTTTGGCTGATCTAAAAGCACGTGGCATTACGCCTGATTACTGTATCGTCGGTGAGCCAACTAATATGGCGATGGTGGTCGCGCATAAAGGTATTGCTGTTTATCGTTGCCGTGTACATGGTAAGTCGGCGCATTCTTCGTTGACGGTGCAAGGTGTCAATGCTATTAGTTATGCTAGCCGTTTGGTAAATTATGTAGATGATTTGGCTCAAGAGTTGAGTGTGCGTGATGATGGAGATGTGCTGTTTGATGTGCCTTATTCAACGATATCTATTGGTACGATACAGGGTGGTACCGCGACCAATATCGTTCCCAATCTATGCGAGTTTACCTTTGACTATCGTAACCTGCCACACATGACGCAAGACGATATACTAGTGCCTATTAAGGCTAAAGTCGCTGAACTAAACGCACAAATGCAAGCGCGCGCGCCAGAGACTGGTATTGAGCTGATAAAATCAGTAGGTGTGCCGGCTATGACTGATAGTGATAGTGATGAACTACAATCGCTAATCGCTGCACTGACAGGTGATAATGAGCGTCACAAGGTGGCTTACGCGACTGAAGGTGGTCAGTTTACCAATGCAGGTATTCCAACGATTATCTGTGGTCCTGGTAGTATTGAGCAGGCTCACAAAGCGGATGAGTATGTAGCGCTTAGCGAAATTGAACGATGCGATGCGTTCTTGAAAAGACTGTTAGATAGCTGTACGACTCAGCCTTCTATGCAGTAGTTTAGTTATCACTCAGTATCGTGTACTTCATTTTTTTGACATTTTTTCATATATAGAGATAAGTTACACCGTCTTAATGGCGGTGTTTATTTTTTAATGGCTTATTTAAGTCGTATAGCGGTTTATATTAGAACTATTTACATATAACGAAGTAGGGGTGGTTAATGTCTTGGCATCTGTTTGCAGTATTTTTCGCAAGTACATTTTTTATATCAGCGACCCCTGGTCCGAACATGCTGCTAGCGTTTCAGTACGGCATGAACTATGGCGTTAAGCGAACTTTATGGACATTGGCAGGTTTAAGCCTTGGCTTGTTTGTATTATTGCTATCGACACTGCTTGGATTGGATGTCATCAGTCGCCAGTCACCTTGGCTGCTGACAATCATTAAAGCCGTGGGTGCAGTATATTTGATTTATCTGGGTATCAGTTCTTGGCGCGATGCTGGTGATGGTAGTTTGATGAGTGATGCCAAAGAGTTGAGTGCTGAGGTAGCGGCAGACTATACTGCTGATAGCACACCCAATACACCGCCGCCGCGTTCGCTCTCTAGTGCTGCTACCAAAATAGTTCCAGACAACGCAACCTTGTTTCGTACGGGTGTTTGGGTATCACTATCTAACCCGAAAGCTATTTTGTTTTTTGCGGCATTTTTTCCTAAGTTTATCAATTTCAGTGCGCCATTATGGCCGCAATATGTCCTATTAACCATCGGCTTGTTTTTGAGCGAGACGATTTGGCAAATTGTTTATACATTAGGCGGCAAAAAACTGGCAAGTTGGCTCGATGTGGGTAATCGTTTGGCTTGGCTCAATCGCGGTTGTGGAGTGATATTTATAATCATCGCTGCGGCTTTATTGGCTGAAGTTATAAATAGTTTTATGGTTTAAAAAATACCAATATATCTTTAAATTAAAGTGCTTAATTAAATGTACGCTCCCTATGTTTTTTCTATAAAAAATAAATTATTTATTGACTTTAATTTTTAAATCGTTATTATTACCTCATTGATTTATAGTGCTTGTCTTTACAAGCGATAAATTATCCTAATTAATCCGCTACTGTCGTCTATGACAGTTAGCCACAACTTATGGAGGAATCATCGTGTCCTATTTAACTATTAAGACGTTTTTAAAGATTGAATGTGTAAACTACCTGACAGCAGTGACGACTTCGCAAAGGTGTGGCTAAGCTTGTAAGTTAGTTGTATATTGGTTTTCTACCTATGATTATCAAATAACAACTTGCTATATCTGCCCGATCTTTCTCTTTTCTAAGTCTATTGTCCAAGATTGCTCTGCAAGCGATTTTGCGTCTACTGTTGTCTGTTTATCTAACATTCCTCTTTACCGTTGTTGCTAATAAAGTGACTCAGGCTATGATTTAGCTGTTGCTTTCCTATACGCAGAGTATTTACGCTGTGGCTGACGGTTTTGATCTATATCACCTTTCTTTAAAACGTCCATTATAAATAAACCATATATTTTTATTATTTTTTTAATTAATAAAAAACGGTATTTTATTGCCTAAATTTTATGAGTTATTAAATAATTTTCTTATTAAACGTTTTGTTTAATTGAGATAGGTAAGTAATGTCTAAAAATTATAATAGTCAAAAAAATACTATATGGTTATTAAAAAAATAAAATGGAAATAAAAAATTATGAGCATTCAATTAGTATTAAATGAAAACCGTAAACACGGCGTACCAGTCAAGATTTATACCTCGGATGTTGAGCAAGGGGCGATGCAGCAATTACGCAATTTGGCTCAGCTGGAGTTTGTACATTCGCATATTGCGGTGATGCCTGATGTACACGTTGGTAAAGGCGCCACAGTCGGCAGCGTGATTCCGACCAAATCGGCAATTATTCCTGCCGCGGTCGGTGTCGATATCGGCTGTGGTATGAACGCAGTACGTTTGTCCCTGACGGCGAGTGATCTACCTGATAGCTTGAAGTCATTACGTTCAGTCGTAGAGCAGCAAGTGCCTGTAGGATTCAATATGCACAAGCAAATTCAGGCTAAGAACTCAACGCTTGATCCATTAGGCAAGCGTCTAAAGCCAATTACTGATAAGCATCCGGGCTTGCTCAAAATGCTCAAAGGTTTTGAGCGGACGTGGGCAAAGCAGCTGGGAACACTAGGCGGTGGCAATCATTTCATTGAGCTGTGTTTGGATGAAAACAAAGATGTCTGGGTAATGCTACATTCGGGCAGTCGCGGTATTGGTAACTGTATCGGTCGCTATTTTATCAATCTGGCAAAAAAAGAACGTCAATCGCGTTTTGGTCATGTGCCTGATCGTGATTTGGCTTACTTTGCTGAAGGGTCTGATAGCTTTGCTGATTATGTCGAAGCGGTGGGCTGGGCACAGGATTACGCGCTAGAGAACCGCCGTGAGATGATGCGCTTAGTGATTAAGTCATTACAGTCACCACAAGCGGGGTTACCACGGTTTCAACTGACCAAAGAAGCTATCAATTGTCATCATAACTATGTCAATGAAGAAGTGCATTTTGGCGAGCAGGTCTATGTGACCCGTAAAGGGGCGATCAGTGCTTATGATGGTGAGCTCGGTATCATCCCAGGTTCTATGGGTGCAAAGTCTTTTATCGTACGTGGTCTTGGCGAGGCTGAGTCGTTTTGCTCATGCTCACATGGTGCAGGTCGCCAAATGAGCCGTGGCAAGGCTGTACGAGCATTTACTATCGATGAGTTAAAAGCACAGACTGATGGCGTTGAGTGCCGTAAAGACGAAGGTGTCATCGATGAAATACCTGGCGCTTATAAAGACATTGATGAAGTGATGGCCAATCAAGCTGATTTGGTCGAAGTGGTGCATACGCTGAAGCAAGTCATGTGTATTAAAGGCTAGGTTTTTTATATAAAACTTGATCTTGTTTTGACGGTTAGCAGCCATAAGACAGGATCAAATTGAGGAGATAATTATGAGAAGTTATCCTTATATCAATAAAAATGGTAAAAAAAGATCTCAATCAAAAGAGTGGGCTGATATACGAGCAGAGATGATGCGCTTGAAAACGGAGTTGAATCTAACGGATAAATCTTTTCGAGTTCTCACCCCTTACGATGATTATAAAGGTATAGAAGAGCGGATTTATCAAACCTTTTGCAAAATTGAAAATGGCAAAAGCCGTTCAGTTTGGTTATGGCAAAATTTGATACAAGAAACGTATTCAATGGAAGTCAAAGATTCTCTCAAGAGTTATCTGTTACGTTTGATTCAGCCCAATGAGAGTATCTGGTTTGCTATAACAGGAACGTTTAAGGAACGTTCTAAAATCTGGTTTTACGAGGGCAAAATTGAGGCAATAATAAAAATACTCGATGAAACTTGTTTCTTCGACGAGTGCTATTTTGTTTCTAAAAAGTATGACTGGCTCGTTTGTAGCAACCACCATGACGTTTTGATGGCTACAGGTAAAGATATGCCACAAAAATTAAAGGCTATAGAAGATATAGCAAAGAATAAAGGATAAGATAATGAGCTTAAAACAAACATTAAAAAAGGCCAAGCAAATCGAACGGCAGTTAGAGCAACAAGCTGAAACAGGCGTTCAGCAGTCGCTAGGTACTGTTAAGCCACGCAACTATTTGGCACTGGATCCGCTCTTAAAAAAAGGTGGTATTCACGAAAAGGAGGATATCGATATCGTCCGCAAAAAACGTCGCCGTGAGACTAAGCAGCAGTTACGGCAGACGGATTGGTTAGCTGAATAACTATACCAAAGCAGTCATTGCTCATTTTCCAAAAAGTTTTGGTGTCAAGTTTAGAACGGCGTATCATCAATGAGTGTAATGATAATACATGATGCGTTGCTTTTTATCGGCACGCTTGACATCATTTCGAAACAAACCCATTTTACTAGCAGTCCCTATGTATACTCATAATTGAATAAGTTTGTATGCTACGTATTATGGGTTTTTTCGTTCAAAAAATGGAGAGGTTATGATTGATAATAATAATGCTAAGACATCGTTGGATGTTGAAATGATAGAAAAACTAAAAGATAAAAAGCTGTGTAAGGTTCGGACAGTGACAACTTTTATCAATTTATATTCAGATATGGCAACGTGGCAAGCTGCATTGAAAGATGCTATTACACACTGTGAAAAAGTAGTCGCAAATCTAAATAGTAAAGGCTATACCGTGCAATCAATACGGATAGTGACTAACCCATACGGTGAATACTTAGATACTTCAAGTCTATCGACGGCTTCTACTGGATTGGCAACAATCACGTCTATTCTAGACGTACTTAATGAAGGCAAAAGTGGTCTGAGAGTGCGCTTTGCAATCGGTGAAGCCAAGACAGCACAGGAGATTGAGTTATTGCCCGAACTGATTGCGCAATATGGTGATTTATGCAACGCTTGTGTGAATGTGACTGCCAATGAGATAGGTATTTTAGATAATGCACTTATTGAACAATGCGCTGAGACAGTACAAGCTATCGCTAAACTGACACCCAGAGGTGAAGGGAATTTTAATTTCACTGTAAATTTTAACTGCGATGAGTTTATTCCTTATTTTCCAGCAAGCTATCATAGCGGCAAGACTGAAAAGGGTTTTGTTGTTGGTCTTGAAACTCCTGATTTGTTGGTAGAAACGTTGCAGTACATCCGTAAAGGGTCTCTCTTAGATGGTATGACTTATCAAAAAGACCAGCAGTTTATATTTGATGCTTTGAGCAAAGCCTTGCAGTACCATATCAATAGTATTGATAGCTGTGTGCAGCAGCTTAATTCAGCATCAGACTGGTGTTATCTCGGTATAGATACCTCACCAGCGCCTTCTAAAGATTGTCATTCTATGGTTGATGTCTACAAACTGCTTGGCGTGCCTTATTTTGGCGCTTCAGGTACAGTGGAGACCTCTGCTTTACTGACCAGAGTTTTTAAGTCAATCACAGACATCGATATGGTCGGTTTCTCAGGATTGATGCTGGCGGTTACTGAAGACAAAGGATTGGCGCAAGCCACGCTTGATAATGAGTTTGATATTCCTATGTTGTTGACCAACAGTGCCATCTGCGGTATCGGCCTTGATACAGTTCCTATTCCAGGTGATACATCCAAGGATAAATTATGTGCCTTGATGCGAGATACAGGTACCATGGCATATCGGTTAAATAAACCGCTGACTGTGAGAGTATTTCCTGTTCCAGAGCTTGATGCTGGTGATATTACTCAGTTTGAGAGTAGTGATTTGTGCAATTGTGCCGTATTAGCAGTGCCTTGATGGTAACATCTGTTATTTATCAGTGGCAGTCATTTTTATGTGATGATTTTTTGTCGATAATTGCAGTTCTATAAGTGATCAATACATATTGCTCAACCTAAAAACGATAAAAAAGCCGTTCACTATAATAGCGAACGGCTTTTTTTACTCTTACTCAAACTTATAATTTCACAGTTACGCCAATATTTCGATTAGCTCACCTTTGACCATGTGCGGGCTGACGAAATCAGTAATGCGTACGCTGACAAGCTTACCCAACATTTCATCCATTTGCTCAACATCATAAGGGAACATGACCGTACGAGTGTTATCTGCCGTGCCAATTAAGCAGTCAGGGTGGCGATTAGCGATTTGCTCAACCAATACGCGTGTCGTGGTACCGACCATTTCATGCGTTTTCGCTAGCGTTGAGTCAATAATGACTTTTTGGAATTCTGCCAAGCGTGCCTTTTTAGTGGTAAAGCTGACATCATCTGGTAACTCAGCCGCTGGCGTGCCTGGACGCTTAGAGTAGATAAAGCTATACGAGTGATCGAAGTTCAATTCTTTTGCTAAGTTTAACGTGTCTTGGAAATCTTGATCTGTTTCGCCAGGGAAGCCAATGATAAAGTCACTCGACAAGTGAATGTCTGGGCGAATGGCTTTAAGCTTATTAATCTGATTGATATAAACGTCGATCGTATGGTTGCGTTTCATCGCAGCCAAGATAGCATTGGAGCCACTTTGTACGGGTAGATGCAGGTGCGATACCAGCTCTGGCAATTGTGCATAAGCATCAATGATGTCATCCGTAAACTCTAGCGGATGACTGGTGGTATAGCGAATACGCTCCACACCATCGACATGCGAGACATAATGCAACAGCTCAGCGAAACGGCAGATGCTGCCGTCGTCTTTTTCACCGCGATAGCCGTTTACGTTTTGACCCAATAGATTAATTTCACGGATACCTTGAGCGGCAAGGCTGTCAATCTCAGCCAATACATCATCAAGTGGACGTGACAGTTCTTCACCGCGAGTATAAGGTACTACGCAGAATGAGCAATACTTCGAGCAGCCTTCCATAATAGATACGAAGGCTTTATAGCCTTCTACTCTTGGCTCTGGCAAAAAGTCAAATTTTTCAATGCTAGGGAATGACACATCAATCGTACCAATACGATTTTTTGGTGCGATTTCACGCTGTTCGTTTGACTGATCATAGAGATCTGGCAGGCGATGCAAGGTTTGCGGGCCAAATACCATGTCGACATAAGGCGCACGTTTTTGAATGTTGTCGCCTTCTTGAGAGGCCACACAGCCACCTACACCAATGACTAAGTCTGGGCGTTTTTCTTTTAGTTTGCGCCAGCGACCCAATTCCGAAAACACTTTTTCTTGTGCTTTTTCGCGAATAGAGCAAGTATTCATCAGTAGCACATCGGCTTCGTCGATATCGTGCGTAACTTCCATACCATGTGAGTCACCGAGGACGTCGAGCATTTTGTCAGAGTCATAAACATTCATCTGACAGCCTTGAGTGGTCACAAAGACCTTTTTCGTCACTGCTTTTTCGATGGGCGCTTGGGCTGAACTTGCTTCATTGAGTGCAGTGATAGCTGGCGCGTCAGCAGTTGTTTCAGTAACGGCAGCGTCATTGATGCGGGGGTTGAATACAGTAACACTCATAAGGATAAGTCCATGATTGACCAAAAATATAGCAAAGTCGATGATTAACAGGTGGCGTATTTTATCACAACCCTGTGCCAATGTGAAAAATTAGCACAAGCGATAGGTTGTCAATACGATAAATAATTCATAGCAGTATCAATTGTTTACTGTTATTCATACTGCTAATCATAAAAAATAGAAGCCTACTATCACTTCTATGTTACACCGTGCTGTCCTATTTATTAACAAAAGGTAAAGGAGATAGTTGAAAGCACAATGAGTATAGTATGATGATTAATATACCCTTGGCGGTACTTAACGAACCGTTGTTCACATATTTGTAGAGATATCATAAAGAGAGTCAGTATGACAAAGTTGCGTGTTGCGCACAGTATCAAGGACGACGAGTCTATCAGTCAAAAGCACGCGTCAAAGCGAATTACAGTAGGTACGCTACGGATGAGCGCGTTGAGCGTGGCAACAGCAGTCAGTGCACTTGGTGTGTCACAAGTCGCTTGTGCAGAGTTGACGTGGGGCGATGAGGAAAGCTACCAACAAGGAAGCAATTATCAGCAAGGTTACCAGCAAGACAGCAGTATCGACTCATTTATGTCAGCTGCTATCGCCGCAGATCGCGGTGATGTGAGTGCGCTTTATAACTATGAGCAGATGATGAGTGGCGGCCTGTTTGCGATGTATCCGGCTTATTGGCGTATGAATCTAGACCTTAATTCACAGAATTCAGCGGCTGTCTCTCAGTTTGTACGTCAGTACCCAGATACGGTTATGGCTGAGAAATTGGTAGCTGATTTTGCGGAGTCCAAAGCAGGGTCAAACGATTATGCCTCGGTGAGACAAGTGGCCAACTTGATTACCAATGCGGATGCCAGTGAACGATGTGCCGTCGCCCTTGGGTTCAATAATGGTGGTGACACCATGCGTGCTATGGCGGCTAAATCTGATGTTTGGCTAACCACCAAAAAGCAACCAGCGTTGTGTGATCAGTTAGCGATGGAGATGAATAATAATGCACTGATTAGTGATCAGGATCGTGCTGCTCGTCTCAAGCGTATGTTACGTAAAGGTAAAACAGGTGACATTATGGCGTTGTCATCACGCCTTGGTACACCTATTGCTTATTCTGCGCTCAGCGAAATTCAGCTAAATCCTTCGTCTTTCTTTAGCCGCTTTGGTCGTGAGCCTGCTAGCCAAACCAATCAATATCTATATATGTATGCAATCGGTCGTATGGCTGATAAGTCTTATCGTGAAGCAGCGTTACAGTTAGACTTCGACATCAAACAAGACAATCAGCGCTCCGTCAGGTTATTGAATGACGAAACCCGACGCTATGCTTACCGCACCCTTGGCGTACAGCGTATGAATCACAATACTGACGATGGCTTTAACGCTGAAGCAGTCGATTGGTTCCGCAACAGTTTGGATGATGACTTTAATTTTGAAGAAGCAGAAGACTACGCCATGGCGGCAATTCGCTTCAGTCGTTGGGATGATGTGGTAGAGGCCATCTCAAAAATGGATGGCGAAACGCAAAGAGAAGCCCAGTGGCAGTATTGGCTGGCTCGTGCTTATGAACAGTCAAGCGATAGCAGCAAGCGTAATACGTCTAAAAAAATGTATCAAAACCTAGCAAAAAGTAATGATTACTATGGCCTGATGGCAAAAGATAAAATAGGCCAGCGTTTTGATGCTAGCCGTTTAGGTGGTAGTAACTTGCCTAACGTAAGTACTGCTGACCGCGCTCGTGTCATGCAAGATGCCAACTTTGCTCGTGCGTTTGCGTTGTACAACTCTGATGCTAGCCGCGGTTATGCCAACCGCGAATGGAACTGGGCAGTTAAGCAAGCCCGCGACAATCGTGATGATAATTTGATCATCGCTGCTGCTCGTCAAGCCTATGATATGGGCTGGCTCGATCGAGCGATTTATGCGATTGATAATACCGATAGGGTGGATAGCTTAGCACTCTCGCATCCGATGCCACATCAAAGCGCGGTCGTGCGTTATAGTGAGTCAGCGGGTATTGATCCAGCGTGGGCATATGGCATTATGCGTCAGGAAAGCCGTTTTGTATCCTCTGCGCGCTCAAACGTAGGCGCGAGTGGATTAATGCAAGTTATGCCTGATACCGCAAAATATATCGCTCGTAACCTAGGTGAGACGTATAGTGCAAGCCGTGCTAATAGCGGTGATACTAATATTCGCTATGGGACATGGTATATGGGTGATATCTTGGGTAAGCTCAACTATCAGCCAGTATTAGCAACTGCAGGCTATAACGCTGGACCTAACAATGCCAAACGCTGGCAGCCAGTTTACGGATCACTTGCCGCAGATCAATATGTAGAATCTATTGCGTTTCCTGAGACACGCAACTATGTCAAACACGTGATGGAAAATGCCACTATTTATAGTAGCTTGTTAGGCCGTAATCAGCCGATCAGCCAGCGTATGGGTACGGTACCAACTGGATTTTAATCACTGAATGTATATTTAATAGACCACTAATGATTCATTGTTAGTGGTTTATCTTTATCTGCTGGTTTGTTCTGCTAAAGTATTGCTTAGCTGGATCAGGTAAATGGTACATTCGTTATTTTTCAGTATTTTACCAACATTTATCGATCTTACTAACGATGTCGTCAACGTTTACGTTTTTGCTATAGATTAAAGAAAACGTTTTGTTACCATTGCCTTAATGGAAAACCCTATTCTTTAGTCTTGTTCTTGGGTCAATGCGTGTTTTATATGTCGCGTCTAATGATTTAAGTTATAGCCTATGTCTTATCGTTGCTAATTAACTGCCTTCAGTCCTATGATCAAAAAATACTTTAGTCTTTCTATGTCGTTAAAAAGCAAATATTCGCTATTTAATCGGATATGCTCACTAACGAACGCAGAAGCAAATACAAAGACAAACGTGAGTAATAAGGCTGTTAACTCTATGGTGCGATTGCGTGCAACTTTAGCTAATCAACATAGCATAGGTAGTATCAAAGCAACGATGAGCTTCGGCGCTTTATTACTCATACAAGGTGTTGTTCTTTTGCCAGCACAGGCAGCTAGTACAGTTAAGAGTGGTCAGCGGGTATTGATGATCGAGATGACACCAGCATTATGTAGTATGCAGCCAACACGTGCCCGTATGCGCCAGTGTTTAGAAGGTTATTCATTGACCGTATCTGGTTTAGATATGGGGTATGGTGAACGCTGCGGCCGTGGTAGTGAGCCACGCCTTACACCGCTACAATTAAAGGTCGTCAACCGTATCATGCCTGATACAACGGTACGTAGCCAAGCGTGGCAGCGCTACGGAGCCTGTAGTCCACTTAGTGCCAGCAGTTACTTTCGCCAGATTACTAACTATGCAGGTGGATTAAAATTACCGAATGAGCTAAATACTGGCAACAGTTATACGGTTTCCAAATCACGATTTATCAGTCAAATGACTCGTCTTAATAGTGGTATGTCTTCCAATAGTGTGGATCTTATTTGTCAAAAGGGTAGCCGTCGTCAATCGATACTCACTGATATACACGTGTGTTATGAAGGTAATGATTTTGGCACTTGTCATGACGTTGTAGACAGCTGTGGTAGTCGATTTATCATTTCAGGTGGACGATAGTCTTTACTTGTCTGCTTAAACCTCTCTTTTAATATCATTTTCAGTATCCTTTGTTTGTATCTAGCAGTGTAGACTGCCTATTTTCACCATTGTAGCTACGTATAACGTGATCACAAGATGCTTTATCTTTCACGTCCTGCATCCCTCTAGCGCTTTATCTATAAGCGCTTAGCCTCTATAAGAATTCTCCCGTATAAAATGTAACAATATAATCCCTGACAGGTCTATGACTGTATCTAGACGGTCACTGCGATGAAGTGCTACACTAGCTCTCGGTTTATACATGCTGCTATGCGGCAAACAAGTCGATATCTAAAATGATAATCGTTCATTAGAATTATCTAATAATTAATTAGGGAGTATTCAATGTCAATGAAACAGCCTTTACGTGTTGCCGTCACTGGTGCCGCTGGTAATATCAGCTACGCGATGCTATTTCGTATTGCATCTGGCGAGATGCTAGGTAAAGATCAGCCAGTTATTTTGCAATTACTTGAAATTACGCCAGCTCTTGATGCCCTAAAGGGTGTGGTCATGGAACTAGAAGACTGTGCATTCCCATTGTTGGCTGGTATCGTCCAAACTGACGATGCTAATGTCGCATTTAAAGATATCGATTATGCTTTACTGGTTGGTGCACGTCCTCGTGGCCCAGGTATGGAGCGTAAAGATTTGCTAGAAGCCAACGCTGCGATCTTCTCAGCACAAGGTAAAGCATTGAACGAAGTTGCTAGCCGTGATGTAAAAGTATTGGTAGTTGGTAACCCTGCTAATACAAACGCACTTATCGCTCAGCGTAATGCACCAGATCTTGATCCACGCAACTTCACTGCAATGACTCGTCTTGACCACAACCGTGCTATGGCACAGTTAGCTGGTAAGACTGACAGCACTGTAAATGACGTGAAAAAAATGATCATCTGGGGTAACCACTCATCAACTCAGTACCCAGATCTAACCGCTTGTACTGTAAATGGTAAGCCTGCACTAGACTTAGTGGATCGTGACTGGTACGAAGCAACTTATATCCCAGAAGTACAACAGCGCGGTGCTGCGATCATTAAAGCTCGCGGTGCATCATCTGCGGCTTCCGCTGCCAACGCTGCTATCGCACACATGCGTACGTGGGCACTAGGTAGTGATGAAAATGATTGGGTATCAATGGGCGTTTACTCAAACGGCGAATACGGTATTGCTGAAGGTTTGATCTACTCATTCCCATGCACATGTACTAACGGCGACTGGTCTATCGTAGACGGTGTTGACGTATCATCAGATTTCTCTAAAGAGAAAATGGCTGCTACTGAGCAAGAGCTTAGTGAAGAGCGTGATGCAGTAGCACACCTGCTTCCATAAGTAGCTAATCTGCTAAAGCTGTTATATAAACAGCTTAGAAAAAGCCCTCTAATATAGAGGGCTTTTTTGTGCCTATGAGAAATAGGCAAATGAGAGCAGTCGAATTTACTCTATTAAATTGGCAAAAATAGTTTACCGTTAATACAATTGATAACGTTAGATAAACGTTGATTAACAGCTATTAAAGTAAAGCTTGTTACAATAAATGTATCAATTTAAAGAATAAGCACGTTAAACAAGAAATGCGATCATGTTCGTACTATTTAAGGAGAAAGTTATGTTGGGTGAACCAGAATATACAATGAATGAGCTATTTGCACAGCTGGGTCTAGATAGCTCAGATGAAGCAATCAATGCCTTTATTGAAAAAAACGCGTTAGCAAAAGAAGAAAAGCTTACAGAATCTGATATTTGGACAGACAACCAACGCATGTTCTTACAAGAAGAATGGCAAAAAGATGCAGCGTGGGTAGAAACTATCGATGAGTTAAACGTACGTCTACATCCTAGTGCATAAAGACTTATAACATTACACAAACCCCCGCGATACTAATGCTATCGCGGGGGTTTTTATGTCTAAGATATGACTAAATTTTAAATTTGCTTTTCGCGCCACTTAAGTAAATCAGCGACATCTTGATGAATGCCAGCTTTTAAGGCTTCTAACCCATCATAGCGACGCTCACCATGCAAAAAATGTAAAAAACGTACTTGTAGATTCAATCCGTACAAATCAGCTTGTAACTTTGGAAAATGAACTTCTAATCGCCAGTCACTACCTTTATCGACAGAGGGTCTTTTGCCAATATTAGCTGTGCCAAACAAACTATGCGCGCGTAACCCCGCAACACCTGCATGACCGTCAGTGGCAAGGGTAGTCAAGCCATCTGCTATTACATTGCCATCAGCGTCTAAGCTCACCACATCGACCGCAAAAATACCATGTAAGGCGGGCTTTATTCGTTGCAAATCGATATTTGCGGTAGGAAAATCTATCGTGCGACCTATCTGGTCACCGCGAACAACCACTCCTGTGATTGCATATGTACGACCAAGTAGCCTGTTAGCTGCCTGAAGCTCACCTGCCAATAGTAAATCGCGAACACGAGTAGAGCTAATGCGTGTAGCATTACTATTTATATCAGTAGTACAGTCATTAATTACGTTATGTTCGTCAATAATGCTGTTAGCATTGTCATCAGTGACCGTATGCAGATTGGTCACATGTAGCCCATAGTTACGCAAAAACTGACTGTCGCCAGTACGGTCATGACCGAAGCGGAAGTCATCGCCTAACACCAATGCTTTTACGTTCAGACGCTTGGCTAGTATATCGGCAAATGCTTGTGCTGATAGTGACCGAAACTCTGTATCAAAACCTGCTACGATCAATGTTTCAACACCATATTCTGCTAACAGTGCTTGCTTCTCTGCCAGATTAGTCAGACGTGCAGGTGCTTTGGCGGGTGCAAAAAACTCACGTGGCTGTGGCTCAAATATCATGACCGCTGCCCTCAAATTTTGGGTACGCGCAATCTCGCGAACTTGGGCTAGCATTGCCTGATGACCGAGGTGTACACCGTCAAAATTACCGATAGTGAGCACGCAAGATGCCAACTCTACTGGCACAGCGTCCGTAGATGAAGGGTTTGTTGACAAAATTAGTTGCTCAAGAAAATAGGTTTTCATAAATTTTCAGCTATGATGAGACCAAATAAAAAACGAAAAACACGTCTATGCTTAAAATTGATGTGTCTAAAACCAGCCATTATAAAGTAAAATAGCCACACTAACATCCTATAGTCTACGTGTAATGCAAGTATGACGCATAGGAAGTCTATTCTTTATGACCAATGTTTTTAATAACAATCCTAACGACGATGGAGATCTTATGACTGATGCTGCCTTGAACACTATACCAAATGAATTATCAACATATCAGCTTACTGATCAGTTCGTTGTACAGCGTGCGAGTAAAGAAGATTTGGCAGAAGTCTTAGATATTTATAATCAAAGCATACCGGGTAAGCAAGCAACAGCCAATCTTGCACTGGTTACGGTAGAGGAGCGTGCTGCTTGGTTTAACGAGCATCTAGATAGCGCAACCAGACCAATATATGTGGTCAAAGCATTACAATCAAATGATGTAAATCAAGCAAAGCTGCCAGTAGTTGCATGGGGCAGTTTTAGTGATTTATATGCGCGTACGGCCTATCATATCAGTACCGAGATTAGTATTTATTTGAATCAAGACTATCAGGGCAAAGGATTGGGAAGTTTGCTGACCCATTGGATGTTGACGCAAGCACCAAGCTTGGGTATTCGAAACATCATTGCACTCGTTTTTGCCCATAACCAGCCAAGTTTAGGATTGTTTCGTAAGCTTGGCTTTGAGCAATGGGGTTATATGCCAGAAGTTTGCGATATGGAAGGGTTTATCGCTGATGTTGTGATGCTTGGTAAAGCAGTGACATCAGATGAAACCTTAGATGATGCATCTGATACGCTTTAACCTAAAATCTTCCATTGACCTTCTATCTTCTGTAGCTGGTAGGTCAGTGGTGCAGGTTCGCTCTGTCCTTTTAGCATTAGCTCGCCAGTAATGGTGGCACGAGTTTTATCGTCATTGTACTTGGTATCAGTAATCGTAACGCCTTCAACAGTCTGCTGAAATGCTGATTGAGTATTGGCAAGCTCTTCTTCAAAGTTTGCCATATCTACTTGATAATACGACGCTGCATCTTTTACGTCACCATAATATAAGCTGTTTAATGCTTGCTTAACAGTATCCTCTGGTGTACCTGCTTGAGTAGGGTTGGTTACTAAGCTTTTTTGTTCGGTGGGGGCAGTTACTGGATTAATATTGTCACTATCAATTGCTATCTCATCTTCAGCGTCATCTGTAATTTCTTCTGTTTCGCTATCACTGTCAGCGATCTCTGTCTGGTCAGTTGCCTCGTTGTCTAATGTGACATCTTCTGAGGTATCAACGGTCTCCACCATATCTTCACTATCAGTAGCAGTTTCAGCCGACTCATTATTGCTACAGCCACTAATAAGTAGTCCAGTGCCTAACACACCAGTGGCTAGCAGAATTGGTAAGCGCTGGAAGATTGGCTGTTTCGTTGTCATATCAAAACCTCAGATTCTATGTATTTATTAGTGATATATTATGACAATGATCAGCAGCGAGCATTGTCATTTCTCATAACAGGCTTGTTTTGGTTTCGTAAGCCCATTATAAATTTACTTATAATTTAGACTAACCATGTTTTAGCTGGCGCGGGCGGAAACCAGTGGCTAGCAATACCACACCGTACACTAGCGCTCCGATGGCACACATAATAATTAGCGCAACGATACGTTGCCACTGGGCATCGTCTGTAGGGAAATAAGGTAGCATAAAATAGAGTACGCCAACCATAGAGCTAGTCGAAATAGCAAACTGTACAAATAGCTTTTTCCAATGTGAGCCAAAACGGAAGATATTACGTTTATGCAAGAAGTAATATAGCAAGCCTGCGTTTACAAAAGCAGCACCAGTCGTAGCCAATGCCAGACCACCATGCAGCGGTATCTCTAAAAAGTAAAATATTCCGATAAAAATAACACTGAAGATCATATTGGCAATGACAGAAATGATGCCGATTTTTACGGGAGTTTTGGTATCTTGACGCGCAAAGAAAGCGGGAGCAAATATCTTAATCAGCATGAATCCTAAGATGCCACCTGCCATACTACGCAGAGCCAATGAGCTCATCTGTGCATCACGTAAGGTGAATTCACCACGTAAAAACAGTGCTTGCATCAATACATCTGCCAGTACAAACAGCGCAGCCGAAGCGGGTATACCGACTAAGATAATAAGACGTGCTGCCCAGTCGATGGTTTTTTTGAAATTGACATCGTCTTTTTGAGCTTCACTTTTTGACAAACTGGGCAAAATAACTGTGCCAATTGCCACCCCAATCAGCCCCAATGGCAGCTCGCTCATACGTTCAGCTGCATAAAGCCAAGAGACCGACCCACCGATCATCAATGAAGCAAACACAGTATTGAGTAAGAGGTTAATTTGGGTGACAGATACACCAAAGATAGCAGGTAACATCAATTTTAAAATTCGACGAACGCCTTCGTGCTTGAAATCAACCTTTGGTGCGACAAGCAGTTTCTGTTGCCAAAGCTGTGGTAGTTGTATCAAGAACTGTAGCAAACCTGCGATAGCCACGGCATAGCCAAGCGCCATAATAGGCGTATCAAACATCGGTGCGAAAATCAGCGCACCACCAATCATACACAGATTCAATAGCACTGGTGCAAAGGCGGGTGCGGCAAAACGGCCGTAGCTTTGCAAAATACCACTCGCAAAAGCTGTCATAGAAATAAATAGTAAGTACGGAAAGGTAAGACGCAGCAGCTCAGCGGTAATGGCAAATTTATCAGGTTGATCGGCAAACCCAGGGGCAAACAATGTCACTACCCAAGGTGCAATTAGGATGACAACCACGGTAAGCATCGACAATACTAGCAACAATGCGCCGGAGGTGCGACTGACCAAAATCTGCACTTGTTGTAAGCTGTACTTTTCTTTGTACTCGGACAGTACAGGCACGAATGCTTGGCTGAACGCACCTTCCGCAAACAGTCTTCGTAAAAAATTTGGGATTTTGAAGGCGACTAAGAAGGCATCCATCAAACCACCTGCACCAAAAACCCCTAGCAATACAACATCACGTATCAAACCTAAAATACGCGATAACATGGTCATACTGCTGACCACCATGGTTGAACGAAATAACCGACTTTTTGCCATGAGAACCTATCTTGCCAAATTGTATATTGAATTATGTGCTGGTGTAATGTGGATGAAAAACTGACGAATTATATCACTTTCATAATTGAGATAAATGGATTGAGTGTGGAATATGATATGTGGAAAATTGAGACTTTTTACCTTAGATCGTTTTATAAATTTCGTTTAGTATTTGAAATAACTGAGCCCGCTTATCAATCATAGATTCTCTATAGCTAGCTGCGTCATTTTCATCAAAAGGTATATCTAAAGATGCTACTCTTTTTCTGAAGGCTATCACTGTTTCACCATATAATCTTAGTGAAACTGAAGCTTCGTTATAACCAAATAGCAATAATAAGGATTCTGCTGTAGTCAATTCACTAAAGCTATTGAATAGATCATGTTGAGCATCTAATAAAATTTTTGATTTGGGAACAGAGCTATCTAGTATTAACCTTCTACGCCAATCAGAATATAGTGACCAATACCTTAAAGCAACGTTGTTGAAAGACTCTGTTTTTTCTGCTACTTCTTTTAGCATCTCGAATTCGCGTGTAACTTTCGCCTTCTTGCGATCATTACGATGCTGAGTTGTAGACAGTACAAAAGCGATGATGCCTGTTATCAAGGCACCCAAGCCAATCTTAACTGCTGAATCAACCACCTCAATCCAAGTCATAAATTCTCCAGACAGTAATTCATATTAGACCACTTCCTACTTTAATAGGTTTGAGATACACTCACGCAATCTTGCCCACTCAAAGTAATCACCAGGGTCAGTCTTACGCCCAGGCGCGATATCACTGTGGCCAGTCAAGTGACGACGTGTTTTAGGATAAGCTTCATAGATAGCACTGACGACTTGTGCGAGCCTGTCATATTGCATGTCAGTGAAAGGCGTAAAATCTGACCCTTCAAGTTCGATGCCAATGCTATAATCATTACATTCAGGTCGGCCTAAGTAGCTAGACCGCCCAGCATGCCAAGCGCGTTCGTTGAAATTGACAAACTGAGTGATAGCACCATCACGTTCGATTAATAGGTGCGCTGATACTTCTGCACCCTTGATTGTTTGAAAATAAGGGTGAGCATCCCAGTCTAATTGATTGGTAAATAATGCTTTCACATAATGTGTGCCATTAGTGTCGCAGGCACCAAACTCATTCGGTGGTAGGCTAATGTTATGTACGACGATAGCGTCAAGGCTCAAACCTGTTGGTCTTACATTATAATTGGGTGAGGCTAACCAAGTGGCAGCTGATAGCAGTCCATCTTTGATGGTCATTGGCGACGTGGATGATGAGTTTGGTGATGATGCAGTCATAACACTCTCTTTTGATACTAGTATTGATAATGATGTGATAAGCAATCTATTTAAGTAGCTAAACGATAGCGGGCCATGTATTTGGTTTTTTAACCCAGCAACTTTAATAACACTGATAGCGTATGAACAATAACGTGCGAGATTTTACCTCATGTCTATAAAACTGATGTCCATACCTATCGATTGTACGCTAATGACCATTGGCCTGCGAGCAAGCCTACCGTTAGCTGTAGCAGGAATATTATTTTCGGCGCAAGCTCAGGCATTTTTACCAACGTCACTGTCCGTTCTTGAAACAGAGGCACTGTCACCTGACGCATCTAGCATAGCACCGATTTATTCTGATTCAGACGTATTGGCTGAGCCCAAAGATATTAATAGCACTGAACCTAATATTCAAGATAGTACTTTATTGGATTCAAGTGTGGCTACAAACCAGTTGCTATCGACATGGCGGCAACAAGTAAAAACAGACAATTTGGCACAGCATACAACATGGCGACGCTTATTGTATTTTTACGATGATAAAAACAGTGTATTTGGTAAAAAGAAAACCGTAAGTTTGGTCGATGATCCGAGCTTTTTTTTGAGTAAGAATGGTCAACAAGATTCAGACGCAGAATTAGATGCGATGCTCGTAGCACTTGCGCAAGAGTTAGCGTCATCATCAGAAACTGAGAACAATCAAGTTAAAACTGATAATAATAATTCTGTCTTATGTCGTTTTCCAGCGCGAGTGGCATGGTTGACAGAGATGCTAGCGATCGATGCTGCAAGTTTATCAACTGAGTGTCCTGAGTTAGATGAATGGATGTCGACATTGGCGCCTGAGCAGCTATCTATTATGTTTGCGCAGGAGTACTTAGACAATCCACTCTCTGCGTTTGCTCATACGTTGCTACGCATTGACTCAAAAGCGAGCATTGCCGATCCAAATAAAATCGATAAGGCTTATGCACTGAACTATACGGTAGACGGTGATCCAAATGACAGTTTTCCAGTCTATGCTACCAAGTCAATGATTGGTAGCTACAATAGCGCTATCGAAATTGATCCTTATCCAGAGATGCTAGCGAAATATCTGCAAGATGATGAGCGTGACGCGTGGACATATCAGTTGAGTTTGACGCCAGCAGAAGTTCAGCAAATTATGCGCCACGTTTGGGAAACTAAAGCGTTAAAGATGCCGTATTACTTTACCACGGACAACTGTGCTTCTGAGATTTTGCGTCTTATTGATGTGGTTCGTCCGCAGCAAAACTTATTGAGCCAATTGTCTTATGCTGTTGTGCCTTCTGATGTGATTCAGCTATTAAATAATGAACAGTTGCTGGCAAGTACCACTTATACGCCTGCTGATAATACCTTACGTCAAGCTCAGCTCAATGAGAGGAAACAACAGCGCGCGCAGTTGGGCTATCATAATAGCGCCAAACAAACCGTGAATGAGATCAAATCTGCGCAGCTTAACCCTGTATCGAGCATGTCAGGTGATGGGCAAACACTACTCAAGCGTCAAATCGACGTATCGGATAATAATCCAATAGATAGGCATCCGCTACAGTTGGGCACGATAGCTATAGGGCAGCGTGGGGACAATGACTATATGGATATTGGGTTTCGAGCGGGCTTTCATGATACGCTTGACCGCGCTTCAGGGTATCCACAGTTTTTTAACTTGGAGGGGCTAGCGGCAACATTGCGACTGTATGATACAGATGACGATACCAACCAGCCAGACAGTGTGGTCTTGCAAAACGTTACCTTAATTCGTGGCCGCTCTTTTAACCCTGTCAATACTGCCAAAAAGGGTAACACTTGGGGTGCTAGTATTGAAGCAACACGAGTAAATGATGGCTCGCAAGAAACAGGTACAGATCATTTGGTCGGTAGTGTTGGTTACGAGAAAGGCTGGTCGTGGGCATTTGGTACACCAGCCGCAGGTACTGGTGAGATGCCGCCGCAACTGTGTTATACGTTTTTGGCAGGTACGGGGCAAGTAGGACGCGGTATCAATAAAGGTTTTCGTCTAGGCGCAGGTATTAATGCTGGCTGCCGTTATCAGATTAACAATCAGTTACGCGCGCAAGCTGAATTGCAATTGCCATATTGGTATCATGGCAGCAGCGACGAACCCAGTGTCCGTGGTCATTATTGGCAACCAGTTTCAAGCCTAGGATTGCAATATGACATTGATAAAAAGCAAGCACTACGTATTAATGCCAATTATGAATGGCAAGAACGTATCGATGCCAATGATGATATACAGCTATCATATAGACGGTATTTTTAAACCTTGGTTTAGACACTGATTTAGGCATTAATTTAAACAAAATGGCTTCTAAGTGCTGTAATAGTTATACAAAGGGAAAGATGCTTTATGAGTACGCAAAATTTACTAATTATCGGACAAGGTGATATCGGTCTGCCAGTGACCAATAAACTTGCCCAAGATGGCTATTATGTGACTGGGCTTGCTCGTAGTGAGCGCCACCATTATGGTTTGGTAGATATCGCAAATTTTTTGCAGGCTGATGCGTTGACGCTGAAGGCTGCGCAGCTGCAAGAATTTACTCATATTGCGATTATTGTCACCCCTGACGAGTATTCGACCAGCGGTTATCAAGACAGTTATCTAGCGATTAGTCAGCATTTGGCAGCGCTTGCTCCACAGCTCACCAAACTTGAGCGTGTGGTATTCATCTCTTCTACTGGTGTCTACGGTCAGGACAATGGTGAGTGGATTGATGAGCATACGGCGCCTGTTACGCCTGCACGTGAAGCCTCGAAAGTCATATTGCAAGCAGAGCAAGCGCTGCAACAAGGATTTGATGATAAAGCCATTATTATTCGCCCTAGTGGTATCTATGGGCGCGAGCGTTTAATGCGTCTACGCAAGGCTCGTGAGCCAAATAAAGATCCAGTGCCAGCTGAGCATTGGAGCAATCGCATCATGGATCGCGACTTGGTCAATATCATCACTAAAGTGTTGATGATAGAAGTGCCGAAGCCTATCTATATAGCGACGGACTATCGACCTGTGACTACGTTTGAGCTAGGGGTTTGGCTAAGTGAGCAGGTTGGCGAGACACTTCCTACTATTGATAATACAAAAACCTCAGTGACAGGAAAACGCTTGCACAGCAACATTCCGTTAGCTTGGCTTGATTATGCTGACTGGCAGATAGGCTACCGCGATATTTTGAACCACCAAGAGTAAGTCTTTAAATATTAGCTCTAAAAAGTAAAATATCCTTTAGTGTAATCGTTTTTATTTGTTTTATATTTTATAGTCTATGGAGATTTCATGTCCCAGCCTTCTACTTCTGATGACCGTTTGTCTCATGCTAATCTGGCAACAGAAGGCGGGCAGCTAGCAGAAGGTAACGTCCAAAAAAAGGCTGAGCAATCGTCTATATTAGCTGATTCGCAGCAACCTGCGATCGTACATCCTAACTTTGATCCCAAACAATTTCCTCTTGATCCTGCTAGACCATTGAGTGATATTCCTGAGCCTGCTCGTCGCCTGAATGGTCAACTGCGCAGGCTTTATGGTAACT
Organism: Psychrobacter sp. AOP7-B1-25; assembly: GCF_052376195.1. NCBI lineage: Bacteria > Pseudomonadati > Pseudomonadota > Gammaproteobacteria > Moraxellales > Moraxellaceae > Psychrobacter > Psychrobacter sp. AOP7-B1-25. The sequence goes on along the minus strand of NZ_JBQSVK010000003.1, from coordinate 115,843 downwards.
CGACTCGATTCTATCAGCCCAAGGAAGACAGCTTATCGAAATGGTCATTGATTGCTTCAGAAGCATTGGCTGAGCATTTATCACTGCTGGGTGCGGCACAGCTTATCGAATTACCTGATAGCTTTTATCAGAATCATAGTGAGCAGCCATTATTACCAGCACTGTCAGATATGACATTATTAGATATGTCAGATATTCAGCAGGCGATTCGTGCTTATCCAAAACTAAACCGTCATGGGTTTTTGCCTACTGATAGTTCTACAGTAGTTGAATCAGCTAGCGACTCAGATAATGACAACAGGGCTGAAAATTCTTCAGCATCTATGCGCGCATTGACTAAACGTTATAATCCTGATGAGCTACTTAACAGTCTGTATGCCGACGATTGGCAAGTGATATTGCAACCGCAGCAGTTTGAGACAGGCGAGGGCAGTTTGGCAACGGATATCATGGCATGTAGTGTGGCTGTCCATGCGCTAAAGCAATGTAGTACCCGTAAGAGTATCAACCATAGTTATAGCGCATCAGAAATCTGTCAGCATGTGCGTAGCTACTTGCTCAGTCAAATCGTTTGTGAGCCGTCGCAGCGTCACGCCTATCGTCAGATTCGTCTATTTGCTGGTCATATCGTTGTTGCCGCTTATCATTTGCGCTGGGAGATACAAGTCCGAGCAGATGGACAGAGTTATTTTAATATCTCGTCGCGTAGTGGTTTGTTGACTCGCTATGCCAATATGCAGGATTATGAGATCAATGGTTGGTCAAGCTGATCAATAATGCGTACAATAATGCAAATTTTTTGCTCCCTCTTTTTGCTGATAGGAATGTCATAATGTCTCATGTAGCACGCCCTCAAGACCCTACGTTTTCATCTCATCAATTTATTCAACTGGCTTTAGATAACCAAGTTCTCAAATTTGGTGAGTTTGTTCTCAAGTCTGGTCGTATCAGTCCATACTTTTTTAATGCAGGCTTGCTTGCGACGGGTGAGATGTTGTCGTTACTAGCACGTGGTTATGCAGATGCCTTAGCTGAACAAATGAATGCGGCAAATAATGGCGATAATGAGCAAGAGCTGGTCATCTTTGGTGCGGCCTATAAAGGTATTCCTTTTGTCGCAGCGACGGCGCAAGCGTTATGGTTGCATCATGGTATTAACGCTAAATGGGGTTATAACCGGAAAGAAGCCAAAACACATGGCGAAGGTGGAAATCTGGTAGGTGCTGACGTAACTGACAAGGCCGTTTGGGTGCTTGATGATGTCATCACAGCAGGTACAGCCATGCGCGAAGTGGTCGAGATTTTAGAGCAAGCAGGCGCAAGCGTTGCTGGTATTATCGTTGCACTCGATCGTAAAGAAAAAGGTCAAAGCGAGCATTCTGCTATCCAAGAGCTTGCTGCAACACTAGAAGTGCCTGTACGTGCATTGGTCGATATCGATGACTTGATCAGTTATTTGGCCGATGAAAATAGCCAATATAAAGATGCGACACAGTTAGCCAAAATGCAACACTACCGTGAGCAGTACGGCGTATAGTTGGGCACTGAGTTCGTTTCATATTAATAATATAACGTAAGTGAGTCTTATCATGAGCCAACAAAAACAAGAAAAATCGCTAAAAATACTCGTTATTATGGATCCTATCGAGCGAGTCAATTATAAAAAAGACACCAGCCTCGCTATGATGTGGGCCGCTCAGGATCGCGGTCATCAGCTTGGTTACTGTCAGATTCATGATTTGTGGTTGAACCGTGGTCAGTTGATGGTTGATACGCAGCCGCTTACAGTGAAGCGTGACCCTGCAGATTTCTATACATTGGGTGATAAAGTAACAGGACCAGTGGGTGACTATGACGTGATCTTGATGCGCAAAGATCCGCCGTTTGATATGCGCTTTATCTATGCTACCTATATGCTTGACCATGCCAAAGCAGCAGGCGTGCTCGTGGTCAATGATCCACAAGCGATTCGAGACTGCAATGAGAAGTTATTTGCAACGTGGTTTAGCGATTATATGAGCCCAACGATTGTAACTAGTAAGCAAGCACATATTCGTAAATTTATTGCTGAACAGCAGGACGTCATCGTCAAGCCACTAGATGGTATGGGCGGCACTGGTATTTTCCGTTTGACTGCTGACAGTCCAAACATTGGGGTGACGTTAGAGATACTGACTGAGCTTGAGACTTTGCCTATCATGGCGCAGCGTTATCTGCCAGAGATTAAAGAGGGCGATAAACGCGTGTTGATCGTCGATGGAGTCGTAGTAGATTATAGTTTGGCCCGTATTCCAACGAAAGGCGAGACCCGTGGTAATCTAGCAGCTGGTGGTAACGGTGTTGCCATGCCATTGACTGATATCGAACGCCAAGTAGCAGAAGTTGTGGCACCAATCGTTAAAGAAAAAGGCCTAATGTTTGTTGGTCTAGACTTGATCGGCGGACGTATCACTGAGATTAACGTCACTAGCCCAACGTGTGTACGTGAGATTGATGATCAATGCGGTACAGATATCGCAACCGACTTTATCATGGCGATTGAGAATAAAGTTAAGGTATAGTCTTATCTATACTAAAAAATCTTTTGACTACGTAAAACCTACATTTTAAGGTATTGTTAGTCACTGATTTCTCTTATCGTTTATTAGCATTACACGGCGCCAAGCCTTGAGCAGTCATGGCTTGGACTTTTGTTGTTTTTACTGCATAAAGTACTGTATATAAGACAATAATTTCCTCTATACTATGCGGGCTTTGGCTAGGTCATTATTTTTTTGATAATTGTCACTGCAGTAGTGAGATAAACCCTTCATATAAATAAAGCAAAGACAGGCAGGCGTTCATGAAAACACCGCATATATTAATGATGGCAGCTGGTACGGGCGGGCATGTTTTTCCAGCGCTTGCAGTGAGCGACGAGCTGACCCAGCGCGGTGCGGTAATTCACTGGTTGGGAACGCCAAACGGTATGGAAAACGGTTTGGTTGAGCCGACAGGTTATCCTTTTCATGCTATTAATATGCAAGGGCTTCGTGGTAAAGGCATTGGTCGACTATTAAAGCTACCTGTCACTCTGCTATCAGCGACGATGGCTGCCGTAAAAGTGATTCGTAGTAATCATATTGATGTGGTCGTTGGGTTCGGTGGTTATGTTACTGCGCCTGGTGGTATCGCTGCGCGCATGACTAATACGCCATTGATTATTCATGAGCAAAATGCTATCGCTGGCATGAGTAACCGCTACCTATCTAAACTGTCGACAAAGACATTACAAGCATTTGAAAATACCTTTGCTAATAGTCAGCAAGATGCCAAGCTTGAGACAGTGGGCAATCCTGTGCGTAATGCCATCGCTGGTGTCGCAGAGCCAACGTCACGCTACGATGTAAATGATAGCTCACCGCTTAAACTGTTGGTAGTCGGTGGTTCACTTGGCGCTCAGGTATTGAATGATACAGTACCAAAAGCATTAGCATTACTAGATCAGCCATTTGAAGTGCTTCACCAGTGTGGACGCAATAACGAAACAGCCACGCAAGCGGCTTATAGCGAACAAGATCTAAACAACCATCAGTTTACTGTACAGCCGTTTATTGATGATATGGCTGCAGCTTATAACTGGGCAGATATTATCGTTTGCCGCGCAGGTGCATTGACAGTGACTGAAATCCAAAACGTTGGGATTGCTGCTATTTTTGTACCGTTACCGCATGCAGTGGATGATCATCAGACGGCTAATGGGCGCACGCTGACCTCCCATGATGCTGCAATTTTGTTACCGCAGTCAGAGCTAACTGCCAAGAGCCTAAGTGACGAGCTTGGCATACTCAACCGAGAGAAGTGCTTAACAATGGCGAAGAAAGGCCATGCATTGGCCAACCGCAGTGCGAGTAAGCAAGTTGCTGACATCATTTGGCAAGCGCTATAGTCTGTAATCTATACCCCTTATTTGAATTTACTAAATTTTATTGACCTTTAATAAAGAGAGACCCTTATGCCTACCTCTGCGAAAGCTCTACCTAAGCGTTTGATTGAAATACCAGAGATGCGCCGTATTCAGCATTTGCATTTCATCGGTATTGGTGGCTCAGGCATGTGCGGTATCGCTGAGGTGATGAATAATCAAGGTTATCAGGTCAGTGGCTCTGACATCGCAGAAAGCTTAGTGACCAAACGGTTACAGCAAATTGGTATTGAGATATCGATTGGCCATGACTCCAAAAACATCGCCAACGCTGATGTTATCGTTGTCTCATCAGCGATTGACCGTAGCAACCCTGAGGTAAAAGCAGCGCTTGAAGCTCGATTGCCAGTAGTACGCCGTGCCGATATGCTTGGTGAACTAATGCGCTATCGTCATGGTATTGCGGTTGCTGGCGCACATGGTAAAACGACGACGACCAGTTTGCTTACTACGATGATGGCAGAAGGGCAGCTAGACCCTACCTATGTTATCGGTGGTAAATTAAATGCATCAGGCAAAAATGCAGCATTAGGTAGCAGTCGTTTCTTGGTTGCAGAAGCTGATGAGTCTGATGCATCATTCTTATCATTACATCCTATGGCGGCGATTGTGACTAACATCGACCAAGACCATATGGAAACCTACGAAAATAGTTTTGATAAATTAAAAGCCGCTTATATTCAGTTTCTACAAAACATGCCATTTTACGGTTTGGCAGTGGTCTGCGGTGATGACCCTGAACTATATGCAATGATTGATGATATCGGTCGTCCAGTATTGACCTTTGGTTTTGAGCCGTTCAATGATGTACAAGCTGTTGATTTAGAGACTGAAGGTACCAAAACTCATTTCACAGTATTACGCCGTGACCGTGAACCATTGCGCCTGACGTTGAATATTCCTGGTACGCATAACGTCTATAACGCTCTGGCTGCTATTACTATGGCGACTGATGAAGGCGTTGACGATGCAGCAATTGAGCGTGCTTTGCAGAAGTTTGAAGGCGTGGGGCGTCGTTTTGAGCAGCATGCTTCTGTTGATATCGATGATGGCAATGTTTTATTGATTGATGATTATGGTCATCATCCAAAAGAAGTCGATGCGACCATTAAAGCCGCTCGTCAAAGCTTCCCCGATCGTCGTTTAGTGATGCTATTTCAGCCGCATCGTTATAGCCGTACTCGTGATTGCTACGATGATTTTGTGGAAGTACTATCGAGTGTTGATGAGCTATTATTATTAGATGTTTATTCAGCAGGCGAGAATCCGATTACGGGTGCTGATACCAAGTCATTAGCGCGCAGTATTCGTTTACGTGGTGAAGTTGAACCAACTATCGTTGATAAAGACAATCTAGCCCCTGTTATGCAGCGTTTGTTGAAAGCCAATGATATGCTGATCACCCAAGGTGCTGGTAATATTGGGCAGATTGCTATCGATTTGGCCGCCAATAACCTTTATATTAAGTAAGCCAAAATTTAGGAACAAACCTCATGACAACTGATAATAAAGACAACAGTAGCACTCAAAATTCTGCTATCAATAATACATCTTTAGACGCGACAACTAACGAAAAAGACGCTAGTCAGTTTGGTAAAGTAGCGGTTGTTTATGGTGGTAGTAGCAATGAGCGCAGCGTGTCTTTGGACAGTGGTGCGGCAGTATTGCAAGCACTCCAAAACCAAGGTGTTGATGCGACTCACTTTGATCCAAAGCATCAGGATATTACTGAGCTACGCGCATATGATCGTGTGTTTAATGTATTGCATGGTCGCGGCGGCGAAGATGGTCTGCTACAAGGCGTATTACAGTGGTTTGAGATACCGCAGACAGGTTCAGGCATTCTAGCTTCTGCGCTTGGTATGGACAAAGTACGTACCAAGCAGCTATGGCATGGTTGCGGTCTATCTACTGCACCATTTTCATTATTGACGGCTGATACTGACTGGCAGCAAGTGGTCAATATGTTAGGTCTACCACTTATCATTAAGCCAGTTCACGAAGGTTCAAGTATTGGTATGACCAAGGTTCATCATCTTGATGAGCTGCCTGCTGCTTATGCAACTGCAGTGCAATGTGGTGATGAGGTAATGGCTGAGCGTTGGATCACAGGTCGTGAGTTTACGATCGTTATCATCGACGACGAAGCTTATCCTGTTATTCGCCTCGAACCAGCTGATATCACTAACTTCTATGATTTTGAAGCCAAATATAATCGTAATGATACCAGTTACTATATCCCATGTGGATTGAGCACTGCTGATGAAAAGCATTTGCAAGATTTGAGTCTTGCGGCGTTTCGTGCAGTAGATGCAAAAGGGTGGGGGCGTGTCGATGCCATGCAAGACGAAGCGGGCAATTTTTGGTTGCTCGAAATCAATACCGTACCAGGTATGACCAGTCATAGTTTGGTTCCAATGGCGGCCAAAGCTCGGGGACTAGATTTTGACGCCCTATGTTGGCATATTTTGGCACAGACTTTATAGTCGCCATTTCAATCAAATTAAGCAAAAGATGATGTCTTTTTGTATCACTAGAGCTGCTATACCACAGCCTCATGTAAACTTGTGTAAATTCACTACCACTAGTTAGTGTTTGACTATTGTTTAACCATAAAATACGTTAATATTGTAAAAATAGGCATGTTTTGGCGATATTCATGTTTTTTGGTGGATACAGCTGTTAACTTATTCATAATTTAAGAAAAATGTTACGTTTAAATGAGCGTAATAACTGTAGGTAAGCTGTATTTTTAATAAAATTTGATAATATATCGACTTAATAAGCTTCTGCCAAGAATACGCAGATTTATATCAATAAATAGCATGATCAGTTTTATGCAAATATAGGGACAAAGGTCGTTATGGCTCAAACTGTCAACGAGGTAACTGACTTGATGAGTGATAAAGACGGTCGCCCAAAATCTAAGCTCCAAATACCAGCAACGGTAAAGTATCTATTTATGGTACTGGTCTTAGGTTTGTTAGTGCTAATATTAATGATGGGCGGCAAAGCTTTACGTGATGCACCGCCAGCAAATATTTATGTTAGTAATCAAGGTCTGTCTGTTGCCCAATATCGCTCATTACAAGAAGTAATGGAACAACAGCAAGTAAGCAGTTTTTTCACCTCTGATTTGCAGGCATTGCGAGACATCACGATGGGTTTAGCTTGGGTAGACCAAGTAAGTATTTCTCGTGATTGGCAACGTGGTATTGTTATCAATGCATTGCCCAAACAAGCGGTTGCTAATTTTGGTACAGAACGTTTGGTTGATGCAAAAGGTGCTGTGTTTGTTCCTGCTGATAGTATAGATTTGACGCAAGAGCAGTTTGCGACCTTACAGGGCGAGATATCTCAAGCACCGGTTATTATGCAACAGATGCAGCAAGTTAATGATTGGTATACACCACTTGGTATGCAGGTCGAAGATATCATTCTATCACCAAGAATGACTTGGCTGATTCGCTTTGACAATGGTCTGCGTGTGATTGTAGACAATGAGAACACAGCACAAAAATTACTTAATTTAAGCCAGCTGCTTGGCAATCAATTAAGTACGCGCCGAGATGAAATGCAGTCTGTAGATTTACGATATAAAAATGGTTTTACCATTGCTTGGAATACGACGCAAAGTGATGAATCAGAATAGCCTAAGTAAGAATAATGATGATAGATAATCGATAGCTGGGCTAAAACGGTTTATTTAGTTTAAATAAGATATGTACAACATCATAGCGTATTAGTGACGCTTTTTTTAATGATTTAATAGAAGAGCATCACTTGCTCTTCTGTTTAGCGATAATTTGTCTGGTACCATGAAAAATAATGAAAATCTGGTTGTTGTCCATCTAAGTGCCACGGCAGTATATGTCGTAATAGGCAATGTTGTCTCTGCAAAAGACATTCGTATTTTGGGCGTAGGACAAGTTAAAAACAGCGATTTTTATCAGGGTCAGATAAAACACCGTGAACGTCTGCAAGGTGCTATAAAACAAGCCATTCAAGAAGCAGAAGATACGGCTAACTGCCGTGTGCATAGTGTTTGGTTAACACTTGCAACACCTGAGTTATCTAGCAAAAATAGTGCTGGAGAAGTCAAGGTAGAAGACGAAGTTGTACGTGCTAAAGACATGGTACAAGCATTGGCCAATGCAAAGTCGCGCGATTTATCATCTGACAATTACTTGATGCATTGTTGTCAGCAAGGTATCTATGTCGATGAGCAAGACTTTATGGTGGATGATGTCATCGAGATGATGGCACACAATATTACTGTGATGTACCACATGATGATGATGCCTGTTGCCAGCCGTCAGAATATCCAGAAACTATTACAAAGTTGTGACGTTGGCATTGATCATATTGTTTTTGATGCTGTAACTAGTGCTGAGTATAGTTTAATGACTGAGGAACGCCAGCAAGGTGTTTGCTTGGTAGACATTGGTGCCAGTACGACCAGTATTTGTGTGTATAAAGAAAATAAATTGATTTTTACACATTGTATCGCGACAGGTAGTCATGAAGTAACGATGGATATTTCAGCTGATTTTGGTATTTCCATGATTGAGGCTGAAAAACTGAAGAAATCTCATGGTACAGCTGATGTCAATAGCGTCGATCCAAGTGCATTCTTTTTGTTCAAACCTCAAGGATCGGGTGACGAAATTAACATCGGCGTTTATAATTTGGCACGTATTATCGAAGCTCGTTATGTTCAGATATTTACTGAAGTAGCACGTCAGTTACATGAAGCAGGGTTGATAGGCTATATCGATAAAGGGATTGTGTTGACTGGTGGCGGTAGTACTATTAAAGGTATGATACCCTTTGCCAAAAAGCTACTAAAAATGCCTGTCGTATTGACCAACACCCATCCTGCTATCAGTGCTTATAATCATTTTGATAATGACGAGTCCTTTAAGCTACTCAATAGCCAAGTTAACGACCGTGCTTATCAGACAGCTTTTGGTACGTTGCTATATAGTCAGAGCGAGCAATTCCGCCGCAGCGAAAAAAGTGAACCTGAAGCCATTCAAAATAATCGAGTATCAGGCGTATTTCGAAGTGCGGGTCAACGTTTTGCGAATGTTTTAAAGAAAATATTATAGACTTGTTTAACAGAGCATCCATACGCTAGAGAATGCCTCTAAATTGGTTAAGCAAAAAATAAAGTAACATTGCGAATGAACTAGTTTTAAAAATAACGTACTGAATGGTAATGACATATTATTGTCTACACTGAATGATTTTAGCCATACCCTGTTTTATTTAAATACATTTATATATAGTATGTCGATAGCGCGCCACATGAGTGCGTTACTATGCTTCGACTTATACGCTATCTGCAACTGGAGAATCTTTTTTATGTCAAAATACACCATGCCAGATGATAATCAGCTTCAAAATAATGGCCAAGCAAGCTTCACTGTATTCGGTGTTGGTGGCGGCGGCGGTAATGCAGTTGAACATATGGTACAACAAGGCATCAGGGGTGTAACGTTCGTTTGTGCCAATACCGATAAACAAGCGCTAGATCGTCTTACTGCACCGCATAAACTGCAACTGGGTGCAAAAACGAATCGCGGTCTAGGGGCAGGGGCAAATCCAGAAGTTGGTCGTGAAGCAGCAGAAAGCGAAGAAGAAGCGATTCGCGCATTGCTTGATCACTCAGATATGGTGTTTATCACTGCTGGTATGGGTGGCGGTACGGGTACTGGTGCAGCACCAGTTGTTGCTCGTATTGCAAAAGAAATGGAAGTACTGACAGTTGCTGTTGTAACGACGCCATTTAAATTCGAAGGTGGTAAGCGTATCAAAGCTGCTAAAGCAGGTATCGAGCAGCTAACTAACTTTGTCGATTCGATCATCACGATTCCAAATGATAAGTTGATGAGTGTATACGGCAATATCTCTATGCAAGATGCCTTTAAAAAAGCGGATGATGTACTGTTGCATGCCGTTCAAGGTATTGCTGAAACCATCGCTAGCGAGGGTATGATTAATATTGACTTTAACGATATCCGTACTGCAATGACTGCTAAAGGTCATGCGATGATGGGTATTGGTCGTGCTAGCGGTGATGATCGTGCGCGCCAAGCAACTGAAAAAGCCATTAGATCACCATTGCTTGACGATTTGCGTTTAGAGAACGCAAAAGGTCTACTGGTTAATGTGATCTCTTCAGAGTCATTATCACTAGATGAGATGAGCAAAATCAGTGCAATAGTAGAAGAAATTACTGATATTGATGACGCTCACATTTTCTACGGTTCTGTTATCGATGAAAAAATGGGCGATGACTTACATGTGACAGTCATTGCAACTGGTCTAACGTTGGACGAAAACGCAGGTCAAGAGCCAGAAGTAGCAGAGCAGGCAGTGCCTTCTGTTAATAGCACGCAACCTGTCGATCCTAACGTACATACCAGCGCTTTAAACAGTCAAAAGCAGTCACAAGCTCAGCAGTACCAAGATAGCGTTGTACGTCCTAGCGCAAGGGCACCTCAGGAGCAACCTAAGACTAAAACAAACAGTATCCAAGACTATTTGAAACGTCAACAAAATAAATAGTATTTTTGGCTCATTGTAAGTGAGAAAAAGCCAGCGTTTGTACGCTGGCTTTTTTGTGTTTAAAGAAAGTTAGATCGTTTTCGATAAAAAAATTGTGACTACCTTCCATATAGTTTGAGGATTTATGACTGTTGAACTTGGTATAAGGCTTACTGATTTATGGCATTAGGAAGGTCATGCAAAGTAAGAATTAACTACAGAGTATTGACGATAAGTGTTATCAATCAAGGAGATAAGGAAATTAACGCTTTTTATATATAGCGAATGAGGGGTAGGTAATGGTACACTATGTCAATTGTAACAAAATATGTGAGAAGACAACCATGAACCAAAGAACCATAAAAACAGCAATTGCCGTTACGGGTACTGGTCTACATAGTGGTCAGCCTGTTGACTTGGAGTTCCATCCACAGCCGATTGACACTGGTATTGTTTTCGAGCGCTCAGACATAAAGGGTAGTCAACCAATCCCAGCGAGTGCGTTTTTAGTACAAGATACTATGATGTCATCGAACTTAGTATTTGGTGGTACGCGGGTAGGAACGGTCGAGCATTTGCTTAGTGCCATCGCCGGTCTAGGTGTAGACAACCTATTGATTCGGGTCTCTGCCTCAGAGATACCGATCATGGATGGTAGTGCTGCGCCTTTTGTTGCGCTTTTACTTGACGCAGGATTTTGTGAGCAAGAAGCAGCTAAAAAATTCATTAAAATTATACGTCCAGTACGAGTAAAACTGGAAGATAAATGGGCGGAGCTGCGTCCTTATGATGGCTATGAATTAAATTTCGAAATTGATTTCAATCATCCTGCTTTTGATAAAAACTTTCAACATGCACAATTGAAGTTCTCTACACAGAACTTCATCGAGCAGTTGAGCACTGCTCGTACTTTTGGATTTTTACGTGATATAGAAGCGCTACGTCAAAACAACCTAGCATTGGGCGGTAGTATGGAAAACGCTATTGTTATTGATGATGACAATATACTCAATGTAGAAGGCTTACGTTTTAATGATGAGTTTGTCCGTCACAAAATCTTAGATGCCTTAGGAGACTTGCATCTGATTGGCTACCCAATTTTAGGTCGTTTTAATGCCTATAAGTCTGGTCATGCTCTAAATAATTTATTAGTACGTGAAATACTATCTGACGAAGATAACTTTGAAATTGTAACTTTTGATGACAATGTAATCTGTCCTATCGAGTATTTATCGCTTAGTAATTTAGCTATCGAAGGATAAATACAGGAATATACACGAATTATCGAAACATTTACGCAATATTACATAGTTAGGCTATAATTACATTTATATAATATTTTATATTCTGGATATATTACCTATATTGTTTTATGTTTTTATCGTTAAGGCACATAGTACAAAAGCTGTAGATATTTTTTAAATCCTTCGTTAGTTGTATCTATATTATGGATATAACTAACGAAGGATTTTTTTTGGCTGATACATTACAAAAAACCATTTATATCAATGCCATTATCTGTTCTTATTTACATAACTTTACACTTAGCAGTAGGTGTTTTTTAGTTATTCACTAGGCGTAAAAGGGCTTTTTTGAGGTTTTCGTCAGTGGTGACATGCTCTGCAGCCTGTGATATAGTCCGTTTTGTGTTTTGGCTAAGCGCCTGATTTTCATTGGCTTTACGAGAGTTTGGCAATTGTAGCGATGCTACTGACGATGGCTTAGATAGATAATTATCAGCAGAGCTTTTAGCCACAACGACGCGAATTTGCTTGAGTTGTTTAAATGTAATTGACTGTTCTGTTAGTATTTGCAAATACGAGCTATGTAAATAGCGAATATGATTTGCTGCTGTCATTGAGCTAACACTTAATATCAATTGCTCAGATGTTAAGCCGACAACCCAACAGGTATTGAGGATCTCTTCAGGTAGACAGTCTACCAATAGCTCTTTTATCTCGTTGGTTGCTTTTATATATAGCCGCATGTTGTTAGCAAGGGTCTGAGGTAGCGCACTACCAGCAAATGCTTGATGATCTATCAGCTGGGCAAGCCGATTAGGTTGTTTTTTTGACATCGTAAGTACTCATCTAATGGGTGACAAACTCGATACTCATAACAGACATGCCAAAAGCAACATATAGCAAATGGCTTATAAGATAGTTGACTAGGTGGAAGGTGCTACTGGCACTAGTCACTATTTGAAAAAAATGAACCGTTGTAATAGGGATTTTATCACGTCTATTTGACGATTATATCCTCTAAATTAATTGATGCTTCGTTACGGATGACGAGCAGACTTGTATTAACAATAGGTAGTAAATTTATGAAACAAGCTTTATTAATTTTGTCAGTATTGGGGATGGGTATTGCACAGACGAGTGGTGCTGCCGAGACAACCTTTCAACCAAATAATACCTTGAGTCATACCATCACAAATATTTCTACTACTGCGAACTATGGTTCCAGCCGTAATATCTATAGCACTAATAATGGTGCACATGTATTTAGTAATGATGAAATCAGTCAGGCCATCGATAATTTGAGTGCTCATGCTAAGCAAAAAGAAAATCAGCTAGCTTCACTGACTAGTCGTTTGTCTTATGAGCAGCGCCAACAGCAAGCTAGCCGTGTACCTGACCGTAACTCTGCTCCTGCTATTGCAGCAGCAAATGCGTCTCGTGTAGCGCTATCTAGAAGCTCTGGTTACTGTGCTCGCTATGTACGTAAAGCATTGCAGTCAGCTGGCTACGAATTTACGCCTAATCCGTCCGCTTATCAGTATGCTTCTCGTGGTACGCTAGCCAAAGCTGGCTTCACTAAGATTAGCAACGACATGGAACCACAAGTTGGCGACGTTGTAGTCTATAACCGTACTTCAGGCCGTCCACATGGTCATATCCAGATTTTTGATGGTAACGACTGGGTATCTGATTTCCGTCAAAATAGCATTAGCCCATATAGCGGTACGTACAGCTATACAACATGGCGTGATTCGAAATATGTTGATGATGCATCAGACCGTGGTATCTACCTTGCAATGGCTGATAAATAAGTATCAATTAAACACAGTTAAAGTTTTCTCCAAGCTCAGTAATGCTCTTTATGACATTGCTGGGTTTTTTTTGTGCTTAAAATGTGATGTCTAAGTGAGTACAGCTCATGTAACCGAACTAAAGCTCAAAATTTGGCCAATAGTCGCGATTGTGAAAGTCAGGCGGGGAGGCATGGTTGGTGGCGAAGTATAAATCAGTTTCGCCAAACCATAAGATGACACAAGGATGTATTTGTTCGAGCATTATGTTTGCACAGGCGTATTGTTGATTCGGTAGTTGAGTTATAGGCAGGCTAAAGCTGCGCTCATAACGAAAGGCTGACTGTACTACCGTTGGAGTGCTAGATAAAAGGCCTTCTACTGATACGGCTGCCAAATCCTTAAGGTTACTCCAATGAATAGATGCGCGTGTGGTTCCATCAGTCTCGTACAATGGTACTGGCGGTAGTGCCGCAGGGTTGCGATAGCTTTCAAATTGATACAGAGCATAACGTCCATCAGGGCTAGCGTTAACTTCTACATAAGAGGGTGAATGTCGGAATGGTATGTTGTGAGGCATCGTTTGGTGAGTTGTTACGATATCTTCGTCATTAACCTTGCTATCATTCAGCTTACTGCCAGCAATAAAAAATTCAAGGCAGGTTTCTTCCCATAGATAATCAGTGAAATTTACTTGGGCTTGCTGCCATATTGGCCAATTTAATTGATTGGCTAGAGTTTGGCTAGGCAGAATCACTCGATAGGTCAGTACTAGCCGAAAAGCTGGTTGTTGGATAATCTTTGCACTTACTTCGATAGAGATACTCTCTAGCTCTTCTATAGACACATTTAGTTGTTGAGCATTTTTCGCTAGCGTCTCGGTGGCTATATGGAGGTTAAAAGATTGGTTCATTATTAATAAGTCTCGATGGTATTAATAAAAAGTAAGAGTCAGAAGAGAAGTTGTACTGAGTAAGTGCTCTTATATTATTCTAGAAGTATAACTGAGAGCATCAGACAATATAAAAGCCGCGAGCAGGATGCGTCGCGGCTTCTGTATTTCATTATCATTTAGCTATGAGATAAGTGAATATAAAACTCAAACACTTAAGTCTAGTCGGTCATGAAATATTACTGCGCGTGGCGTGCTAGGTTAGACAGCTTTGGGTTAGCATTTGGGTTTTTGCGTAGCAACAATGCCATACGACCAATAGAGTGAACCAAAGATGCATTAGCCGCTTTGGCGAGTTCAGCGCCAACGATGTCACGCTCTTCTTTCGTGCCAGCAGGTAGCTTCACTTTGATAAGCTCATGATCTGACAGCGCACGATCGATTTCTTCAGTAATAGTTGGGGTAATGCCTTTGTTGCCGATCATAACGATAGGCTTTAGCTCGTGACCGATGCCTTTTAGACGTTTGATAGTAGCGTTATCGAGTTGCATATAATTCCTAAGTGTTGGTAAAAATAAAAATGGTACTGTCAAAAACAGTTATTGATCATTATAGATAATCTGTGACCATCTTGCATGAGATCAGCAGGATTTTGCACGATTTTACGTGACGAAAATGTTAAACTGAATGTTTGGTACATTATAAACGCTACTGCCTTATAAAACAGTTATTTAACCAATAGAATTTGATCAGTTTGTGACCACTAATGAATCAAAAACTTATTTGACACCGTATTTAGAATAATTCGCATATTGATTAATATCAGTATGTAAGTGATAGAGTAATCAAAGCAGCTAGATCTAGTAAAGCAATAGGAGCAGGTATTTTGGCCACGCGTATCGAAAACAAAAAACTATCAAAGAGCAGCAGTGCTTGGATGAAGGAGCATATTGACGATCATTATGTGCAAAAAGCTCAAAAAGATGGCTATCGTGCTCGTGCTGCTTATAAATTATTGGAGATTAACGAAAAAACCAATTTGATTAAAAAGGGCATGACGGTCGTAGATCTAGGTAGTGCGCCTGGTAGTTGGTCACAAGTCGCTGGTCGATTGGTAGGTGATGATGGTATTTTAATTGCCTCTGATATTTTGGCCATGGATAACTTGCCTGATGTTACCTTTATTCAGGGTGATTTTCGTGAAGCTGAAGTTTTTGACGCCATTATGGCAGAAGTAGGGAATAGGCAAGTCGACGTAGTACTGTCTGACATGGCACCCAATACCGCTGGAAATAGTGCAATTGATCAGCCGCGTATGATGTACCTGTGCGAGCTGGCAGTGGACTTCGCACTCGCAACCTTACCAGAAGGTGGCGCACTTATTATGAAAGTGTTTCAAGGTCAGGGTACACAAGAATTACGCAAGCAGATGCAGCAGGATTTTAGTAAAATTCGTAGTATAAAGCCAGGTGCGTCACGACCACGGTCAAAAGAGATGTTTTGGATAGCGATTAAATAGTTTTAACATCAATAAGTTGCTGCTCTTGTAAGCGAGATGATAAACCGCCATAAAGTGTTTTTATCGAGATATAAGCGCTGTGACAGAAGTTAAATGAATAATCGTGAAACTTGCTTGAATTATACGGGTTAACACCACATATCATGGTATATTACCTTTGTTTTTAGCATATGTTTTAGGCAAAGTCGTCTGATAATAAGCGTTTTACAAGCTCAATGATCGTATATCTATGTTTATCTCATACTGATTATTTATAAAAACAATTTTTAGGCTATCTATAAATCATATAAGTTTAATTTAGCAGTTTTTTAGTACCGGGATATTCGTTAAAAATGAGCAATACGTTTATAGACGTCACGTGTTTAATAAACACACCAATAAGTAAGGGATGGGAATAACTAGTGAGCGACATGGTAAAAAATACCTTATTGTGGCTGGTGGTAATCGGCGTTTTGGTGCTGGTGTTTAGCGGCTTTGATCAATCTTCTGAGCCGGATAACCTTAACTACTCTGAGTTTGTGACTGCAGTGTCAGAAAACCAAGTAGCCAGTGTCGAGATCGACGGCGAGCAGATCACCGGCGAAAAGATAAATGGTTCATCTTTTGAGACCATTAGACCAGCTGTGTCAGATGACCAGCTCATGCCAATGCTACGTGAGAACCAAGTCGAAGTTCAAGGAACTGCACCAAAGCGCCAAAGCGTATTGATGCAATTACTGATAGCCAGCTTCCCAATTTTACTGATTATTGGTCTGTTCTTATTCTTTATGCGTAATATGCAGGGCGGTGCTGGTGGTAAAGGCGGTGGCCCGATGAGCTTTGGTAAATCAAAAGCAAAAATGCTTACCGAAGATCAAATCAATGTTAACTTTGAAGACGTGGCAGGTTGTGAAGAAGCCAAAGAAGAAGTGGTTGAAGTGGTTGATTTTCTACGTGATCCAGATAAATTTACCAAACTTGGAGCAACGATTCCTCGTGGTATTTTGATGGTAGGTCCTCCAGGTACTGGTAAAACACTACTTGCAAGAGCTATCGCTGGTGAAGCTAAAGTACCGTTTTTCTCAATTTCAGGTTCTGATTTTGTTGAGATGTTTGTCGGTGTTGGTGCATCACGTGTCCGCGATATGTTCGAGCAAGCAAAGAAAAGCGCTCCTTGTATTATCTTTATTGATGAGATTGATGCAGTCGGTCGTCATCGTGGCTCCGGTATGGGCGGCGGTAATGATGAGCGCGAACAAACACTGAACCAGTTGTTGGTTGAGATGGATGGTTTTGAAGGTAATGAGGGCGTCATTGTCATTGCTGCAACCAACCGTGCTGACGTACTCGATAAAGCACTATTACGTCCAGGTCGTTTTGATCGTCAAGTACAAGTCGGTTTGCCAGATATTAAAGGCCGTGAGCAAATTCTAAAAGTCCATTTGAAGAAATTGCCAAATACGATTAGTGTGGATGCAAGTTCTCTTGCTCGTGGTACACCTGGATTTAGTGGTGCACAGCTTGCCAACCTTGTAAACGAAGCAGCATTATTTGCAGCACGTCGTAACAAGACCAGTGTCGATATGAATGATTTTGAAGACGCAAAAGACAAGCTATACATGGGTCCTGAGCGTAAGTCTATGGTAATACGCGAAGAAGAACGCCGTGCGACTGCCTATCATGAAGCAGGTCATGCTTTAGTAGCGGAGTTGCTACCAGGTACTGATCCGGTGCATAAAGTTACCATTATGCCTCGTGGTTTTGCCCTAGGTGTTACGTGGCAGCTGCCAGAGCATGATCAAACCAGTATGTATAAATCAAAAATGTTGAGCGATCTAGCCATTCTATTCGGTGGTCGTATTGCTGAAGAAGTCTTTATCAATCAAATGTCAACGGGTGCTTCAAACGATTTTGAGCGCGCTACCAAAATGGCACGTGC
Source organism: Psychrobacter sp. AOP7-B1-25 (assembly GCF_052376195.1). NCBI lineage: Bacteria > Pseudomonadati > Pseudomonadota > Gammaproteobacteria > Moraxellales > Moraxellaceae > Psychrobacter > Psychrobacter sp. AOP7-B1-25. Next base: position 97,964 of record NZ_JBQSVK010000003.1, on the reverse strand, counting down.
AATGGTCACGAAGTACGGCATGTCTGATGCACTTGGCATCATGGTATATGAAGATGATGATAGCTCACAAGGATACTTCGGCGGTGGAGGTCGTACGATCTCTGAAGCCACGCAGCAAAAAGTTGATGAGGAAGTACGCCGCATGCTAGAAGAGCAGTACGATATCGCTCGTGAGTTGATTGAAGGCAATCAAGACAAAATGCACGCTATGGTTGATGCATTAATGAAATGGGAAACCATTGACCGTGATCAACTGCAAGATATCTTAGCAGGTGAAGACCCACGTCCGCCTAAGGTCTATAGCCACAACGAAGTGAACTTGTCAAAGAATGATATTAAAACGACAGGTCCAACACCGCCACCACTACCGGCAATGTAAATGCTAGTGTATTCATGTTTAATAAAAAGCCCTTTATGATAAAGGGCTTTTTTCTTATTAACACTGTATGAATGGTTTAGAACCCTATAAGATTTACTGGTATTATAAGTATGAAGAACAATAACTAAAACCGTATTATACTTTTTACTGCTGATGGATTATTCATGTCACTATTCCAACCTTTGCCTAATTATCAAGTAACGAGCCGTGATAAGATTTTGGATTTATCGCAGCCACATATTATGGGTATTCTTAATGTCACACCGGATTCGTTTTCAGATGGGGGGCAGTTTAACGGAGTAGAGACCGCTGTTGTTCACTGTCAGAAGATGATAAATGAAGGTGCTACTATTATCGATATCGGTGGTGAATCTACCCGTCCAAATGCAAATGTCGTCGGTACTTCTGAAGAAATAAATCGCGTTGTGCCAGTGGTCCGAGCCATTCGTCAGCATTGTAATGACAGTATTTGGTTGTCTATTGATACTAGTAGCCCTGAAGTGATGCAAGCAGCTTTTGATGAAGGTGCCGACATATGGAATGACGTGCGTGCTCTTAAACGTGAAGGTGCAGCAGAGTTAGCTGCAGAGCTCGATGTTCCTATTATGCTAATGCATATACGCGGTGAACCAACGACGATGAATCGTTTGGCGCAATATGAGGATGTGGTAGATGATGTCAGTACCGAGCTATTATCTCGTATTGACGAGGTCACTAGTATCGGTGTTAAGCGCGAAAAGCTGATTATCGACCCAGGTTTTGGTTTTGCTAAAGACTATGAGCATCACTGCGCATTATTAAGCCAATTGAGCCGCCTACAGACGCTTGACCTACCGATGATGTTTGGTATTTCACGTAAGCGGTTTTTAGCAGAAGTGTTGACCAAAAGTGAGGTTCAAGCTGTGAATACAACACAAGCGGTAGAACGTGATCCGGCAGGGACTGCTGCTGGACTATTTGCCTTACAGCAAGGAGCAAGTATTATTCGTACGCATAATGTGGCGATGATGCAGCAGGCAGTGGCATTATGGAGTCAACTGTCAGCATACCGTTGTTAAGCTTATTCTACATGTTCAAACGAATAGTAAGATTTTAAGACTATCAATATTCTATACACTATGCCTGATATTTATTTCTAAGCTATCTTAACTAATAAAACTATTTAAGTTAATAAGAGTAAACCTATGACTAGTACAACTCAGCCAGAACCAACCAATGAGCAGCGCCGTATTATTTATCAAGCTCGCCGTGGTTTAAAGGAACTAGACTTTTATATCGACCCTTATGTTAAAGAGCTGTATTTGACAGCCGATCCTACTGAGCAAGAAACATTTGCTCAAATGCTCACTCATGAAGACCCTGACTTGTTGGACTATTTTACTAATCAAAATCGTCCAGAAGACGATGACATCTGGGCATTGGTCAATAAGATAAAAACATGGCGCCATACCAAAGACCTGGTTTAGGTTTTAAGAAAAGGCACAGTAGTTATTAATATCTCCTATAGTATGCTGACATGACATCTGTAACCTCCTTACACATTGATACAGCTATTAAGCCTGCCAGTTATGTACGCGGGCTACTATATATAGGTTTGATCGGCATCATGATGATATTGGCATGGCTGGCTTCTTTGGCTTTATGGCAATATTTGCTGGTCTTAATAGTCTCAGCAGCAGTCGCAAGCTACCTCATTATATCGAGACCGATACTATTGCATATCAGTCAGCCACGGCTTAGCCAGCGTGTCGATAAACAATGGCAATTGTTGATACGAACGGGTCGAGGTGATGAATTATGGCAAGCAGAATTAGTCGCTATACATTGCTATCAGTGGGCGACGAGTATTGAGTTCAATATCATTGAGCCCTACCAAAAAACGTTTTCCACAACTATATTTCGCGATCAAGTAAATCATGAGCAATGGCGACAGTTAAATATCCTAGCCAATATCAGTAAGAGTTCATCCTAGATAATTAGTCGTCTATTGGTTTTAAATTTTTCGTGCAAGATGAAAAAGCTCAACATGTCATAACAAAACAGCTATCTCAAAAAATAAATAGGTTTGTTATATTAAAAAGTGAAAAAAAACGCATAGATTTGCCATTATGTTATTAAGAGTCATGTAGGTAGATGCGACATTTTTGTAGATTAAAGCATTATTTTTGTAGTAAACCACATAATAACAAGAGGAATAGATAATGAGCTTATTAGGGAGTTTAGTGAGCCAAGTAGCGCGTAGTGCAATGAATCCAGACGATGCTCAGCGCAATCCAGTCAATCAGCGTACGGAGACACGCCAAACAGGGAGCCTTGGTGATATTTTAGGCAGTGTACTGGGCGGTGGTCAGGCAGGTGGTTATAGCACTCAGCAGCATAATCGTCAGTCAGATAACGGTTTTGGTTTAGATGACATTATTGGTGGTCTCGCGGGCGGTAGTCAGCGCAGTGGTGTGAATGCAGGTAGTGGTGGTCTGGGTGATATTTTAGGAAGTGTATTAGGGGGTCAACAAACCAGTAGTGGGTTTGGTGGTAAAGGTATGCTCGTTGCTGCGTTAATGCCCATGGTACTCAGTTGGATTAAGCGTAATGGCGGTCTAAGTGGAGCATTATCAAAAATCACTGGTATGGGCTATGAAGGTCAGGCACGTTCTTGGATGAGCAACAACGAAACAAATGATAATCTAGATCCGAATGAGATTAACCGATTGTTTGACGAAAGTGAAATCCAGCAAGTAGCCGCTCATACTGGCGCTAACGAAACCGAGGTAAAACAAGGGCTCGCTGAGCTATTACCTGAGGTAATGAACCAATTAACTCCTAATGGTAATCTTGATAATGAAGCTGAAGCTAATGAAGAAATTGATCAAATCATTAGTCAGTTATCTAACCGTCTGGGTAGTTTTAAGTAGCTTTTTATAAAAAAGCTACTATTTACAGAATTAGATGTTTCGATGAAAATACAACAAAGGATAGCCCGTCAATAGATGGGCTATTTTTTTTGCAGCTTATACATGGTTATTATATTTAACAAATTTCTTGTTATCTATTTGTCTGCTAATCTAAATGTATATGTTAAAAAAAGTAAACAGTGATATAAGGGTTCTATAAGTCCTATAAAATGGATAGAACTAGCATTTAATTTGTGGTTGTAGTTTTAGCGTCTCAACAGTATTGAACGAAAGGTACATTCCTCTAATCGCCTAAGGATCTTATAAGGATTATTACTTATGCCATTTAAGCCTATTCAAGCAGCTGTTGCTATTTTAGTTGGTTTGGTCATTTGGTTTGTCATCCCAGTGCCGACGGGTGTCACACCAGAAGCGTGGCATATGTTGGCATTATTTATTGCGACTATTGTTGCCATCATAGGTAAAGTATTGCCTATTGGTGCCATTGCTATTATTGCTGTCACTTTAGTGGCACTGACCGGTGTCACGAATGATAATCCAAAGCAAGCCATTAGCGATGCGTTATCAAGTTATTCAAGTCCTCTGATTTGGCTAATTGGTATCGCGGTTATGATATCACGTGGGCTGATAAAAACAGGCTTGGGTCGACGTATTGCTTACTATTTTATTTCTATTTTTGGTAAAAAAACCATTGGCGTGGCTTACTCCTTGGCAGCAGCTGAACTGATGGTCGCACCCATCACACCGTCTAATACGGCACGTGGTGGTGGTATTATTCACCCCATTATGAAGTCCATTGCGCAAAGCTTTCATTCGACACCTGAAGAAGGCACTCAAAATAAAATTGGTCGCTATTTAGCAATGGTAAATTACCACGCGAATCCTATTACTTCCGGGATGTTTATCACGGCGACTGCCCCCAATCCTTTAGTCGTAGAGCTAGTGAATAAAGCAACGGGTGGCGATATTCAGCTATCATGGACAACGTGGGCAGTAGCGATGTTCATACCTGGGATGCTTTGTCTGATCGTCATGCCATTAGTTATCTACTTGATTTATCCCCCTGATGTCAAAGCAACACCTGATGCCAAAAATTTCGCAAAAGATAATCTGACAGAGATGGGGCAAGTCAGCACCCATGAGAAGATAATGCTCGGTGTATTTGGTCTTATGTTGGTATTATGGGCCAATATTCCTGCACTGATTTTGGGTGAGCAATACAGTGTTGATGCCACGACAACTGCCTTCATTGGCTTGACGACATTGATATTGACTGGCGTACTGACTTGGGATGACATTCTTAAAGAGAAATCTGCATGGGATACTATTGTTTGGTTTGGTGCACTGATTATGATGGCCGCTTATCTAAATAAGCTTGGCTTGATTAGCTGGTTTGCAGGTAACATTGAGTCTCTCATTGGAACAACTGGGGTAGGCTGGATAGGTGCAGCGACGATGTTGACCTTAGTTTACTTATACATACATTACTTTTTTGCTAGTACTACCGCCCACATTACCGCACTATTTGCAGCATTCTATGCGGTTGGTTTGACACTAGGGGCACCGCCAATGCTGTATGCATTAATCTTGGCTGCAGCAGGTAATATCATGATGACGTTAACCCATTATGCGACTGGCACAGCACCTGTAATTTTCAACTCTGGTTATGTGACGTTGAAAGAGTGGTGGGGTATTGGTGCGATTATGAGCGTGGTTAATTTGGTGATTTGGATAGGTGCTGGTTTAATTTGGTGGAAAGTGCTTGGCTATTATTAATAGAGTATTTAAGTCTATTATTTTACCCAGTTAGCCTTTAGATGAGTGTTAGCTAAAAACGCTCATCTAAAGACTCTAGCGTATAATTGAGTGCGGCAAAGCAGATGTCGGTATTAAACCCTCTATACTGTAAAAACCGTAGCTGCTTAGCTTTTTCCTTTTGCTCAACTGGTATCTCATCACCATATTTTTTGGTACGTGCTATCACCGCCAGTTTTAGCCAATCTACACCATCGACTAGGTTGTCTGCATCATCATCTACAAACTCACTGAATTCATCAGATTCTGCGTTTGCCATATCGATTAGCTCATCAATGTTGCCAGGCATAACAATCTTCTTACGATAAAATTCTTGTTTGATACGGCCACGTCCACGGCCTTTACGGATATTCTCACGTATTAGCATTAGAGTAGTGCGGTAATCACTTTGATAGCCTTTTTCTTCAAACTCATCGAGTAGAGTATCAATTTTCTCTGGATCTTGTTCTTTATCGATCAGCTTTTGCTTTAGTTCAGCCTTGCCGTATTCACGGCGTGATAAGTAATAAAATGCGAGCCAACGCAACCGACTTTCTGCTTTGATCGCATCGACTTCTGCTTGTTTCTGCTCAGGAGTTCGTAAGTAGGCTTTGAGCGCGGCTGGTATATTATCGTTTTGGCTATCTGTTTCACTATCATCAATAGCAAAAAAATCAGCTTTATTTTCTGAGTTTTTGGATAGTGGCTTAGGGTTATTACTAGTATCAGCTGTCAAACCGTTATCAACGTCATGCTTGACTTCTGCTAGCATCTCTTTGATGGTTTGCGCTTCAGGTGGCTGATAAGTAGGGGCATCACTAGGCTCAGCGGTAAAATTAGCCGCTGCATGAAAACGCTTTTTACGTTTTTTAGTTTTAGAATTTTTTTTAGATTTAGGAGAGGGGTCTTCAAAAAACGCGGTATCGATAGTAGCGTCATTCGTGATTGAATCATCTTTACTTGAACGGATAGTCCGTGTACTAGATTTCCCTAGTTTTTTAAACTCATTCGTACGAGCATTTTTGGACAGTTTTTTTGGTTTGCTATCAATAGAACTAGCTGAGTCGGCACCCGACTCAGCTAAAATTTCAGCTAAGGTTTTAATTTTCATAACGAATCATAGTTACTGACAACGGTTAATTGTTAAACCATTATTGTACAGCTTCAGAAGCCTGTTCTGCTTCTTCAGTTTCTGAGTCTTTGCTATCTTTTTTAGTACCAAGTTTTTCGTCACGAATTTTATCTTCGATTTCCTTAGCAATGGCAGGATTTTCTTTTAAGAAAAGCACAGAGTTAGCTTTCCCTTGGCCAATTTTTTCATCGCCATAGCTGTACCAAGAGCCTGCTTTACCAACAGCGCCAATCTCCACACCTAAGTCAATAACTTCGGCTAAATGGTTAGTACCTGCACCGTAAGTAATTTCGAACTCAGCTTGGCGGAAAGGTGGTGCCATTTTGTTTTTAATAACTTTGACACGAGTCTGGTTACCGATGATCTCATCACCATTTTTGACTGCACCGATACGGCGGATATCCATACGTACTGAGGCGTAAAACTTCAGTGCATTACCACCAGTCGTGGTTTCAGGGCTACCGAACATAACACCAATTTTCATACGAATCTGGTTAATAAAGACTACCATACAGTTAGAGCGTTTAGCATTACCAGTGATTTTACGTAGGGCTTGGCTCATAAGACGCGCTTGTAGACCCATGTGCGAGTCGCCCATTTCGCCTTCAATCTCGGCGCGCGGTGTCAAAGCTGCTACTGAGTCAATCACGATCATGTCGATTGCCCCTGAGCGCACCAACATATCGGTAATTTCAAGCGCTTGCTCACCATTGTCAGGCTGTGATAGTAACAATTCATCAGTGTTTACACCAAGCTTGCGGGCATATACAGGATCAAGTGCGTGCTCAGCATCGATAAAGGCACATGTACCGCCTTGCTTTTGGCATTCTGCAATGGCTTGCAGTGTCATTGTCGTTTTACCCGAGCTCTCTGGGCCGTAAATTTCAATGATACGCCCTTTTGGCAGGCCACCAATACCAAGCGCAATGTCTAACCCAAGAGAGCCTGTAGAAACCGCATCTACATCCATAGTAGCTGCATCATCGCCTAGATGCATAATGGTATTCTTACCAAATTGCTTTTCGATTTGACCTAGTGCCGCTTTGAGGGCTTTGGCTTTGTTGTCGTCCATATTGGATTCCTTGTTTTCGGTAGTTAGATTGATGCTATGAGTAAAATATTAGTATTGTTAAAACTTTTGGCAAACAAATACTGGCTGTTATAAAGTCACTAGTTATTGTTTGGCTGTTTTATCGAAAAATAGGTTGTCACGTGGCTGGTATAGGTAGTAGTATCAAATGTATCGTTCTACTATACAGTAAAATTAAATAGCGAGAGAAGTAAAAACAAGTCCGCAATACGCTGTCTTTATCGTTGTTTTTAAATCAGAATTTATATGTTAATTACTCGACTCTATTTCTTAACACTGCTGATTTGATAAGGTAATTATAGCAAAAGCAAGGAACTATAATTAGCGCAATGCAATGCTAAACGACACTACCTGTCGTATGGTGTAAACTTGAAAAACTACAGAAGTGGAACTATAGGTTGCTAATTTTTTGAACCTGATAACGACTAGGTTTGTCAATAGAATTAGAAGTTGTCCACAATAAATAAGATGCTTATTTTCGCTAATTGTGAAACATCATGAGTGGTTAAATTATTTTATAGATTATTTAAAATAATTTTTTATGCATATGAATTTAATGTAAGTTATTGATTTTGTTTAATTTATAAATTGTACAAAAAATGAACGATTTTACCTTATCCTTTAATTTACTTAGCTATAAACTTGTCAAGTAGTGACTTATGCACAGGGTTATCCACAGCTTATGGGGAGAACTCTGTAAAGCCTTATAATACATAAGTTTACGTAGATCGTTAGCATTAGGAGCTGATGCTATATTTTGTTTTTAGTTACTTTAAAGGTGCTGTTTTGTTTATAAATAGCCTTGTGAGCGCTATGTTTCACAAATTAAAAATTTATCTTTTTTTATGCATAATCATACTATAGACATTAAAAGTCAGGAGTATGACTTAAGAGTTGCAACTGAGATGTCAGTAGACATAGTTGTACATAGGATGTCTAGTATTTTTAAAGATATTTTCTATAACATTTAGAAGGCCACAAAAAAGCGGCTACATCAGATAGCCGCTTTGTCGAAACTACTAAAAATAAGACAGTATTAATCAGTCTTTGACATAGATCAAATCCCAAACACCATGCCCACGGTCGAGACCACGACGCTCAAACTTAGTCATTGGACGAAAGTCAGGACGTTCAGTGAATTTACTTGTACCAGCTTTGTTAGTCAATCCATCGAAACCATCCAATACTTCAACCATCCAAAATGCATAATGTTCCCAGTCAGTTGCTGTATGGAACCAGCCGCCTTGTTTTAAGCTGCGCGTAACGATGCTCATACGTTCAGGACTGACAAAACGACGCTTATAGTGGCGCTTTTTTTGCCATGGATCAGGGAAGTATAGTTGAATACGATCGATATGGTTTTCTGGTAGCTGCTTGAGCAATTGAATGGCATCACCGTTGACAATTTTTACATTTTTCAAATCTTGGGTGCCAGCCATATAAGCGCATTTACCAATACCAGGCTCATGCACTTCTACACCGACAAAGTTACGAGCAGGGTCAGCGGCTGCCATTTCAATAAACGAATCACCCAAGCCAAAACCAATCTCTACCGTAAGCGGCGCATTTGGGCCGTTTGGGCTATCTGCGAATAACGTACGTAGGTTATCAATACCGGTAAGATCGCCATCACCAAAACTATTATTGACCAAATACTCAGAAAACTCTGGAGCAGTTAGTGCAAGCTCAGCGTTTTTGTTCATGTGCGTACGACGCTTCATAAACGTATTGACGATGCGAATGTGCTTGTCAGAGTTCGGTTCTACCTCTTGGTTGGAGCTGTTATCGGTATCGATAGGCTCGCTTGTGCTATTAAGGGTTTGCTCATCAGTAGTATCGGTACTATTGATATTGTCATTGATATCAGAATGTTGACTCATAGGATTTGTAAGACTTAATTAGGTGGGTAATGTTTGCTTATTATAAGTTAAATCCATACAACTGTGAACGAACAATCCTATTTTCACGCATTTGCTAGTCAATGCTATGGTTTCTCTATTTTACACACAGGGTTTGGCGTTATCATATAATGGTGTTTTTTAAATGCTTTTCCTAAGAATTAGTAGAGCGTGTTGCTATGTTATTTATCGAGACGGATTCACCGCCACCATTTTATCAAGAGTCGCTCACACCTGCTAAACGAAAGCAGTTAGATAAGTGGTTTATCGGTAATCGTACCCAGCGTTATTACCTTAAACGTTTTGAGCAGTTTGATCAGCAAGGTTATCTGTCGCCAAAATGGCATTGGGCTGCATTTTTTATCACTTTTCCTTGGCTGCTATATCGCAAACGCTATATGGATGCAATTGTCTATAGTGTCGCAGGATGGTCTTTTATCCAGCTAAATGTAGCGCTGGTGCTGGTTGCTTTCGAATTTGTAGCAATGTCCTATGTACCAGATGCTTACCAGATGGCAACACGTATCGGCATTGCCGCCGTTATTTGGCTGTTTTGGTCGTTTATGGTCGCACGTTGGACGGATGCGTATTACTATCGAATGGCGAGGCGTGAAATCGCTGATGCGATAAATGACCATCCACGAGATGAGGCAGCACAGAAGGCGCATCTGCAAAGAGAAGGCAGCGTTAGCTTATTTGGATTAGCATTAGGGTTTGGTTTCTTTGCGTTTTCGTTATCGGTTATTAAGGTGCAATTCTTACCAATCATTGCCAAGCCTAAAGCAAACGAAGTGTTGTTTGATTCTTATAATATTGCAAAAAATGCTCAAAACCAAGTGGCATTAATTTATCAACAGACAGGGCAGTGCCCAGTGAATTTACCTTTGAGTACCGAACAACAGCAGCTACGCATGCATGTCGATAGTCAGGCCGCAGGCGTGCCAGAGACCGACTGTGCGGTATTGGCAACGATTCAAAATGTGACGTTTCCAATACGCTATTTAAACGAGCAGACGTTGGTCTTTTATCATATACCAGACAGTGATAACTGGGGTTGCATTAGCTCACTGAATAAAAAACAAGCCCCTAAAAACTGCATAACAGATTAGGGGCTGTACTTAACGAGTGTTTTTGAATATTGCTAGTGCTGTGAGTTAAGGCTTAGAGTCCGTTTCCGTTGCAGGATCATTATTCTCATCAACTGGTGTTGCTTGACTCTTTAACGCCTCATAAAAGTCGGTTAAATCCATCTTACGTGCTTTGCCAATATCTTCGTCAAACAAGCTTTCAAGCTCAGCCATTGCTGATTGTGCGGATTCAATCATACTAGCCTCATCATCATAAATAGCTTGTTGGCGTTCGATCAAATCATCATCATAATCACGGAATGTTTTTACTGTTTCTCTCGCTTTTTCTGGTGAAATACCCAATAGCTGTAGTGATTCGCGTGACATGTCCAAAGATGACAAATAAGTCTCACGCCAAATATGGCGAACCCCAACCTCACGCAAGCGATAATAGTGCTGACGATCGCGCGCTCTTGCTAATACAATCAGTTCAGGATAGTTCTTGCGTAAGTATTGAGCAGTAGTGATAGATCGTTCTAAATCATCAATGGCAAGAATAAACACCCGCGCTTTTTGAATGCCTGCCGCTCGTAAAATCTCAGGGTTTTTTGGATCACCATAATAGACTTGGTTACCAAATTTACGTACGAAATCTACTCGGTTTGCAGAGCGTTCAATGGCAGTGAATTCGATATTATGCATGCGAAGTACGCGACCAATAATCTGTCCAACTCGACCAAAACCCGCGATAATCACTTGATGCTCATGATCAGGAATAGTATCGTATTCGCGGCTCGGTTTGTTCTTGGCAAATAATGGTTCACCCACTTTTTCTAATAATAAAAATGCCAGCGGTGTTAGCGCCATCGAGATGGTAACGACAAGGTTAAGGGTATTGGCAAGCTCAGGACGCAAGACGTTTTGAGCAGTAGCGACACTGAATAGGACAAAGGCAAACTCACCGCCTTGAGCCAATGTAACGCCTAACCTAATACTGGTTGGTAAACGGTTGCCTAACACCTTTGCAATCATGGCAATAACAGCAAACTTGATAAACATGAGAGCGAGCGCGCAGCCAATAATAAAGATGGGTTCTGCTAAAATGAGTTTGACATCAGTGAGCATACCGACCGACATAAAGAACAGACCTAGTAGCAACCCTTTGAAAGGTTCGATACTGGCCTCTAACTCATGACGATACTCAGAATCTGCTAGCAACACACCTGTCAAAAATGCACCTAATGCCATTGATAGACCGATTTGGCCCATTAAAATAGATACGCCCATCACAATAAATAGAGCAACCGCGGTCAGTAGTTCTGATGCACCACTTGAGGCGACAAATTTAAAGAAGGGTCGAACCACATAACGGCTGGCAAAAATTAGACCTGCAAAAACAGCAAACACCTTGCCAAAATAGATCAAATCGTAGCTTTGTTCACGCACCCCTGATAAAAACGGAATGACTGCCAACAATGGAATGACCGCAATATCTTGGAATAATAAAATGGTAAAAGCTTCTCGACCGTGTGTGCTTGAAAGCTGCTGTTTTTCAGTCAGTATCTGTAGTACAAACGCGGTAGAGGATAGGGCTAAACCAAAGCCAACAATAAAGGCGGTATCTAGTTGTAAGGAAAAAAACTGATGTAAAAGCCACATCAGTAGCGTGCCAGTCAAACCGACCTGCAAACCGCCCAATACAAATATAGAGCGGCGTAATGCCCAGAGCCGCGAAGGCTGAAGCTCAAGCCCGATAATAAACAGCAGCATGACCACACCAAACTCTGAAAAGTGCAATAGACTCTCAGCGTCGCCTGCCACATCCAAGCCACTCGGGCCCAATATAAGTCCAGTGATGAGGTAGCCTAAAACCGTTGCAATACCAAAACGTTTACCAAGGGGTACGAAGAGCAATGCTGCTCCCAAAAAGATAGTGGCTTGCAACATGAGATTTGGTGAGCCGGCGGCGGCAGCAAACATCTGGGCTCCTTAAAAATTTGAATAAAATACAGAATATAAAATGGCCGTGACTAAAATACAGAATATAAAATGGCCGTGACTAAAATTAGTATGGCTAAAACAGTATCGCGCTCATATCTATTATTTTTTGCGATAAACCTTCCACACACCATTGTCCGCAAGCGGATTATTATAAGCATCATTGCGGCGTTTACGCGGTGTCTGACGACTATCTACAATCTTAAAGTCAGGTAGGGCCTGTACAATAAGACCAGTACGATAAAAACGTACACGCTCAGGTTCTAACATCTCGCCTTTGCTATCGCGACAGAAGACATAGGCACGCAGATCGATAAATTCACGATGCGCTACTAGTCGTGCTTCGTCATCGTTATCTAACACTGCTGTCATGTGCTCGATTTCGTCATCCGTATATTGACCACATTTATCATTCAGAGCACCTACTGACCCAAAGCTTTTGGATTCTTTCGCACGTGTCTTAGTTAAATGTAAACGTTGAACATGATAGATAAATTGCGGTATCTCAAGGCTAGCAGGAAGTGGCAGATAATCAGGTGGCATGTTGGCCGCTGGATAAAAATCCTTTGCGCGCTCAAGTAGATTTTGCCAACGTTGCTGATATGCTTGGACTTCGGCTAAGTTACCTTCATAAATAGGCATATCGCGAATTTGTTGCAAAATATCGGGTGGAAACTGTTCATTACGAAAGTTTGCAATGTCTTCTTGCAGCGTCGATAACAAAACTTTGGCGTGTTTTTTGCCATTCTTTGATGCAGGATCATCGATATAGTCTGGGGCGACAAAGGGTGCTGAGCGTCTAGACATAGTGTTGTATCATCAATAGATAGAGTGAAAATACTAAAAAGCTTGATTATAAAAATTAACTGAGGTGCTAAACAAAACTTTATAATAGTTATTATAACCATATAAGCTGATTTGGACTTGAGTTTTTTGAGTTGAATAAAGTAAAAGTTTGTCGAAAATCACAACTGTACTGATTTAATCTAGATTCTAGTTCTACGTAATCTTCAGTATAGGCCAGTATCAAATATCTATACTTGTATTCACTAGGATTTGGTTCGAGCTACTGACCTCTCTATTCAGTCATATAGCTGAGAATATATCATTAATGGTTGTGACCAATATGACTATTTCCATCAGGCAACTGTCCTGAGATATCACAGACCAATGCATCGCTATGTGAGATATTCTGCGGATGAGACGAGCTTTCGACCTGAATAGTAGCATGGTGAATACCAAGCTCTAGTAGTCTTTGTTCTAGACTAGCAATCAAAATATTTGATTCATGGATACTCATTTCGCCATCAACAACCGCATGACAGGAGAGTGCATTAAGTCCGCTAGTAATACTCCAAACATGTAGATCATGTACTTTTTGTACTTGAGAGTCTTCGAGTAACTGTCGCTCCACATCGACTAGCGATATATTGGCAGGCGTCCCTTCCATCAATATATGCACAGAATCACGTACGACGCGGTAGCCACTGGTTAAAATAAGCACGGCGACGATTACTGATGCCACTGCGTCTGCCCATACCCAACCAAAACTCATCACAAGCAGCGCAGCTATAATCGCAGCTACTGAACCTAATAAATCGCCCAATACGTGCAAATAGGCACTTTGCATATTGAGGTTAACGGGTTCTATGCTATTAGGTTTCTGCTCTGTGACCTTGGCATCATCCGTACCATGACTATGACCATGTGACTCGCCACCTTGGCTGCCTCGGTGCATTAGCCAAGCGACCAGAATATTAATCAACATACCGATAGTCGCCACGATAAGCATGCCTTGGGTCGCAATTTCTGGCGGTGAGTTAAAGCGTTTAATCGCTTCATAAAAAATCATCAAAGCGATTATGATAAGTGTCGCACCATTTACCGTAGCAACTAATATCTCAAAGCGCTTATAGCCGAAAGTTTTCTGGTGATTAGCGGCTTTTTCGCCAATTTTGAATGCGACCAAAGTGGCACCAAGCGCTATCGCATCGCTTAGCATATGCCCTGCATCAGATAGCAAGGCCAAACTACCGGTGAGCCAGCCACCAATGGCTTCAATAAACATGTAACCAGTAATAATAACAAAACTGAATAGTAAGGTACGCTGATAGCCTTTGGTATCTCGCGCTACTGTTGTCTGTTCTAGATGCTCATCATGATCATGATGGCCTTTGTTTTCCTGAGTGTAGTTATTCTCTTCATCTTCGCGAACGTAGTTAGACACATCAGTACTATCAGGCTGCTGGCTATGATTGTGCTTGTCAGAGTTTGGATTCATCATAATACTCAAATTCGCTGATAACTACGTTCGATAGATGATGTTTACTGATAAGTGATGTTTGTTATGAGTAGAGTAGGCGTAGAGCCTTTGCTGCATGCCGTTTGATAGTTATAAATTTAACATAGGCAAGCTTGAGAAGCTGTAACGACGAAGTAAACAGATAAGAAGAGGAGTAGAAAGGTATATCGTTGTCTATTAAATTTTAGATGAAAGTTACCAACCAACAGGATCAATGTCCAAAGTAAGTTTGAGGTATTTGGCGCTTGGTAGAGCAAGCACTGGCTGCCACCATTGTCCTAATACATGGTGCAACTGTCGACGGTCTTTAGCTAATAGCAAAAGCTGTGCATGGTAGCGACTGTTCTTTTTACTCATGGGTGCATCAATAGGGCCGAGAACAGCGAGGTTATGGGCATTAGGCAAATGCGCAATGGCATCTTTAAGCGCTTGCGTGGTGGCTGCCAATGTTTTGCCTTCACAGCGTATCAATGCAGCATGTCGATGAGGTGGTAAGCCCATCATTTGACGTTCTTGCAATAACTCGCGCGCAAATGATAAGTAGCCATCTTTGACCAGTTTTAATAGTAACTCATTGTCAGGTTGTAGGGTTTGAATCAATACGCGGCCAGCTTTATCACCGCGCCCAGCACGGCCAGCTACCTGAATCATGAGCTGCGCGGTATGCTCTGGTGAGCGAAAATCTGCTGATAAAAAGCCGCGATCGGCATTGGGTAAGCAAACCAACGTGACATTAGGAAAATGATGACCTTTGGCGACCATCTGTGTACCGACTAATATAGCAGGGTTGCCTTTATTGATTTGCTCGTAAATGTTTTCCCAGCTGTCTTTGCGTCTTGTGGTATCACGGTCTATTTGAACAATCGGATAGAGATTTTTGCTTGTTTGAGGGTTAGCAAATATTGCGTGTAGATTTTCGCTGAGCCTTGTCGTACCCATACCTTTGGCATCTAGGTTTTGACTACCACAATCAGGGCATACTGTAGGGATATAGGCCTGCCAATCGCAATGATGGCACTTTAAGTAAGAGTTGCTTGAATAATTGCTTTGCTGGGCTTGGCTATTGTAGTGAACGGTCAGGTGAGCATCACAGCGAGGACAATCTGCTTGCCAGCCACAAGCCTCACACAATAGAACAGGCGCATAGCCACGACGGTTCAAAAATATCAATACTTGGTCGCCAGCTTCTAGCGTTTGCCGTATCGCCCCGATCATGGCATCCGTCAGCCCTGTATCGTAACGTGCACCGTTATCTTGTATTTGTTGATGGGTGCTTTGCAAGCGTGCATCGATCAGTTGCATGGTTGCAGGTTTGGCATTACCTGGACGAGTAAGCAGTTGGTATTCCGCTAGTTTGCCATCATCGACCAGTTTTAAATGCTCAAGAGAAGGTGTGGCAGTACCAAGTATCACTGGGATTTTATATTGTAACCCTCGATAGAGCGCAACATCAGCCGCGTGATAACGTAATGTGTCTTGCTGCTTATACGAACCATCATGTGCCTCATCAACAACAATCAGACCTAAGTCTGCAAATGGATATAGCACAGCCGAGCGCGTACCGATTACGATTTGTGCATGCCCCGTGCGACAGTCTTGCCAACCTTGCAAACGGTGAGTGTTGGTCATGCCTGAATGCAATAGCACAATATGGGCTGCGAACCGACTGGCAAATCTGGCACGCGTTTGCGGTGTGAGGCCAATCTCTGGTACTAGAATAAGGACTTGTTTACCAGCCTCTAGTACTGCTTGCATCGCTTGCAGATAAACTTCGGTTTTACCACTACCAGTAATACCGTTGAGCAAAAAACCAGTATAAGTATCAGATTCATGTGCAGTGATAATAGCGTCAACAGCAAGTTTCTGCTCATCATTGAGATCAAGTGGCATTTTTGCCAGTTTAACTGGAGCATGCGCTTGTTTTGGCTGAATATAGCGCTCGACTAACCCTTTATCTTCTAGTGTCTTTAGAAATGCTCGTTGCATTCCTTCTAGTAGCAATACGTCTTCACTTGCGCCATGTTGACCATGTAGCTTTAGCATATCGAACTGCTGCTTTTGTTTCTTAGCATTGGCTCGAAAATCATCATCAGTAACATGAGGCAAAATTCGCCAATGGGTAATCAGCAAGTCTAATGGTTTACCTTGACGGACAAGGCTTGGCAGGGTAACGGCTAATACATCACCAAGTGGATAGTGGTAATAGCGTGCCAACCAATAGGCAAGCTTGAGCATACCAGCGTCCAAAATAGGCTCAGCATCTAGACGTTTATTGATGGGTTTGATCTTATTTACAGGTACGCTACTATCGTCTTGTGAGATGTGAGCAATCACAATACCAATCAAAGTCTGACGACCGAATGAAACCTCGACGCGGCTTCCGATTGGTGGTATCGCACTGTCTGACAGAGCAAGCATATCAGCTGGTAAGCTATAGTCAAACACCCGATAAAGGGGGACGGGCAGAGCAACTTGTACCAACATAAACGGCTTCGCAGTCTTATTAGGTGAATATGAGAACAGAATAATAGAACAGAGACCAATAAGCTTAGCATGATGCTAAGCTTATTGTGATTTATCTTATAGGCTGTTGCTAAAATGAGCGCTTAATAATGAGCAAAAAATATTAAGCATTCGATAGCGTCTTATTCGATATATAGAATAGACTCAATTTCTACCACGCCACCTTTAGGTAGAGCGGCTACTTGGACAGCAGCGCGGGCAGGGTATGGCTCGCTTAGGTTGGCGACAAACACTTCGTTTAGGACGGCAAAGTCACTTAAGTCAGTCAGAGATACATTGAATTTGACCACGTCATTCAAACTACCGCCAGCTGCTTCACAGATAGCTTTGATGTTTTCAAATACTTGCTCAGCCTGTGCCTTAAAACCTTCTCTTAGCTCCATAGTGTCAGGATCAAAACCAAGCTGACCTGAGATATAGACAGTATTGCCGACTTTTACAGCTTGTGAATAGGTGCCGACAGCTGCAGGTGCTTTATCAGTTTGGATGGTTTGACGAGTCATAGGGTATCCTTTTTATATGGTTAATTGAAGGTTCTAAAGTTGCTAACTTATACGTCAGCAAACAGGCTTATTATAATTGATATAACCGCATAATGTTAGGGAAACCTAGCAGTGAGCGTAGTTCACGAATACCCTGTGCTAGATGATTGCGACTACGCACTACAATCTGAATAATACTATCAGTACT
This sequence comes from Psychrobacter sp. AOP7-B1-25, assembly GCF_052376195.1. Lineage (NCBI taxonomy): Bacteria > Pseudomonadati > Pseudomonadota > Gammaproteobacteria > Moraxellales > Moraxellaceae > Psychrobacter > Psychrobacter sp. AOP7-B1-25. The sequence goes on along the minus strand of NZ_JBQSVK010000003.1, from coordinate 80,179 downwards.
ACGAACATCAATGGTTTCTACACCCATATTGAGCTGGCGCAAGTGATAGATAACTTCACTAATCTGTTCATCACTAAGCGCAACGGAAAGCTTCAAATAAGCAGGGAAACGAATTTTCCCACTATTTTTTAGTTCTTGTTCGTCGATATCACCTTGCTTGACCGCATTGTCGCTGCGCCAACGAAGTTGAATCACCTGATAAGGGTTGTCTTTACGGATATCATCTAAGGAAAAACATTTATGTCGGTGAACAACCAAGCCGTGACGCGATAGGTGACCCACAATAGGATCACCATATATTGGGTGACAGCAGTTACCGAAATTAAGCTCAACACCAGCAGCATTCGCAATTAACTGTTGTGGTTCAGTCATGTCATCGCTATGTACTTTTGCTTGTAGATCACTTAATTCATCGCTAAATAAACGAGTTACTACCAGCTGTGGCAGCAGCGTGCCTGAGCTTATTTGTTCAAACAACGCATTTTTTTCTGTTAAGCCACGCCACTCAGTCAAATCTTTCCAGTCCGACTCTGTCAGATCATCAAAGCTTTTTTGATGGGTTCTAAGCGCACGATCTAATGCTTGTCGCCCGTGATGTTGTTTGTCAGCGACGGACAAATCTTTGAACCAACGTAGGATCTCTTCACGCGCTTTGTTGGTCACCACAAATCCTAGCCATTCAGCCTTTGGTTCTGAATGACTATTCACTTCTATCTCAACTGACTGTCCATTTTTCACGACAGTACCAAGCTTTGCCACTGTGCCATCAATATTTGCTCCAACAGCGACGTTGCCAACCATCGGCCCGACAGCATAAGCAAAGTCTAGAGCAGTTGCTCCTTGTGGTAACTCATAAGCACGGCCTTGAGGACTGTAGCAAATGATTTTACTGGAGTGCAGGTAATCCATTAGCTCATTGATGGTAGAGACTGCTGCTGAAAAGTCAGGGCTGTTTTCATTTAGATTGTCTTCATCAACCAGGTCTTTCATGTTGCGTAATGACGCCTGAATCACTGACTGGCTGACATCTGAAGCGTGCTCTGCACCAATGACACCAAGTCTTGCAGCACTCTGCATTTGCTTGGTCAAAATGGTGACTTTTACTACATCATTGTCACGCTTATAGATAAGAGTGAGGGATTGGTTGCCACCTGGTAGAGGTCTACGAATATTGTCAGCAATATGGTTATCATCTATCTGATATTTTTTGATTAGATAGTAAGCCAGTTTGTCACATGCTTCGATGTTATCAAGGACGATCTCAAACGCATAATGACGCAGTAGCGAACTGATTTCACCGCGGTTGCGGAAAAACTGACGGTATATGACTACACGATTGTCTAAAACTTTGACTAAACCACTGAGCTCTAAATTATTGAGGACGATACTTAAGTAGCGATGAATGGCTTCTTGCTGAAAATTACGCCCAAGCCCATGCTGTAACAGCTTATCAGATAGCTTGTTGTACATATCAGAGTTTAAATTGCGATAACACAATACCTCGATATAATCAGCAATATCATTCAGACCCATCAATCGGGCAAATGGCACATAAAAATCTAAGGTTTCTTGTGCTGTTGTGCGCTGCTTCTCAGGACGTACAGCATCAAGTGTAGACATGTTGTGTAGGCGGTCAGCAAGCTTAATAATAAGCACACGAGGGTCAGCAAGTGTAGCGGTCAAAATCTTATGAAAGGTGGCCGCTTTGTTTTGTTGTTTGTTGTGCGAAGATGACTTCAGCTTAGTCACACCATCAACCAATCTAGATACTATGGCACCATAACGCTGTTCGATCTGTTCGTCACTTACTTCGGTATCTTCGACCGTATCATGCAAAATAGCTGCGATGATGGTATCTCGATCTAAGCGAAAGCCGGCTAGTATTTCAGCGACAGCGATTGGGTGGGTGATATAAGGTTCCCCAGATTTGCGCTTGTCTTTGATATGCGCAACATCTCCGAACTCACAAGCGTCAACAATATCACGGCGTTCAGCAGCAGTGAGATAACCTACTGAACGTAGCAAGTTATATTGAGCGTCATCTACAAGTTGATGACTGAGTTTGGGTAGGGTTTGACTCATAAAATGATGATCCTATTTTCCATGACCTACTTATTGGGCCACTTACCAAAGTAAGTGAAGTCTAAATAATGACCTACCATACAAAACTTGAGGATGAGTACGCCAGCTTCTAATTAATCGCAAATTGCTTTCAATGTCAACTGATAAGCGAGTAGACGATAAAAAAAACAACTCAATGGTCTATTTTGGAGATAAATAGCCGCCAAAACCGTCAATACATTATATTTACAACCAAAAAACCACAGCTTATGCTGTGGTCTCTATTGTTACTCAAGATGCATGCTTATTTTATAAAAACATATTGGTTCTATAAAACACATCTTATCCAAGCAGTCTATTAGAAGCTATGGTCGCCTGACAGTGCTAAATCTAACGAACTAGTAGCAAAGTTATGCTCTGGCTGATTTAGGATATCACGTGTGATTTTGCCAGCGGCAATTTCACGTAGTGCTAGTACCGTAGGCTTGTCGTTATCGACATCAACCATAGGCTCAGCAATACCTTTGGCCAGTTGGCGGGCGCGTTTGCTTGCGACCAAAATTAGCTCAAAGCGATTATCAACATTATCCAAACAATCTTCAATCGTCACTCGTGCCATAAATAGCTACCTCGGTTGTTTTTACTAGTAGCGGACCTTGCCCACCACTCAATAAAAATAATATCAAAAATATAAAGGGGAATAGCTAAAGATTATAGCATTTTTTGCCAAGTCGCGTCGTTGCTTTTTTATATCTACTTGAGAGATAAGTTGCTAAATGCGACTAATGCTTAGTTTACTCCTCTACCTGAGTATTTAGCAAGTTGTTAATCGTACGATGATAGCGCTGTTGTTGACGGGCAAGCGTCTGTCTATCTGCTACGATAATTGCTTTTAGCTCAGCTAAGGCTACGTCAAAATTATCATTGATCACTACATAGTCAGCATTCACATATTGTGCCATTTCGGTGACTGCGCCAGCTAGACGGCGCTCTATAACTTCTACAGAATCCTGCGCGCGGGTTGAGAGACGTTGGCGTAATGTAGCAATACTGGGTGGTAGAATAAAAACCATAATGGCATCGGGAAAGATATTTCTGATTTGCGTCGCCCCTTGCCAGTCAATCTCCAAAATAACGTCAATACCCGCCGCTAGCTGGGTACGTACACTTTCCTCTGACGTGCCATAATAGTTACCAAATACTTCAGCATGCTCTAGAAATAGGTTTGCATTGATACCATTAGTAAAACTATCGGTATCTGTGAAATGATAGTGCTGACCATCAATCTCGCCTGGACGTGGTGCACGAGTGGTATGTGAGACACTGACAGTCAAATCATTAGTAGTAGCAAGCAACTGTTTAACCAATGAGGTTTTGCCTGTACCTGAGGCGGCAGTGATAATAAATAATGAACCTGTCATGCAATTTATCCTAATAGAGGGTGTCTTGATAACTCGTAAAGTATTTTTTATAGATATGTCTCGGTAAAAGATTGGGCAGTGCCTCAGCCAAAAACAAAGACTAGAAAAAATAAAAAACGCCATCATGTATGGCGATAGAAATCATAGTAAGTGCGTTATTATAAACTGCTTTTATACAAGTTAAAGCTGGTTTTGCAATATCTCGAAAGCATGTTTGGGTTTGCCCATAAAGTATTGCTATGAGCAGACAGCTATTTTAGAGAGCGATAAAAGCAAATTATGCTAAAGTAGAGTATTGATTTCATCCCAAATTTTGAACAGCAAAATTCAAAAATACGTTTTAATTATAAATTATCTAATGATAGGCCTTCTTATGCAAATTTATCTTGCCAATCCCCGTGGGTTTTGTGCTGGTGTGGACCGTGCAATTGCGATTGTTAACGAAGCACTGACACGTTTCGAGCCGCCCATTTATGTCCGTCATGAAGTGGTGCATAATAAATTTGTAGTATCGGACTTAGCCAATCGCGGTGCGGTGTTTGTTGAAGAGCTTCATGAAGTGCCAGATGGTTCTATCGTTATTTTCTCTGCTCATGGGGTTTCTAAAGCGGTTGAAGATGAAGCTGAGCGCCGAGATTTGACCGTGTTTGATGCAACATGCCCATTGGTGACCAAGGTACATATCGAAGTGGCAAGGTTTGCACAAGATGGCATGGATGCGGTGTTGATAGGACATGCAGGACATCCAGAGGTAGAAGGTACGATGGGGCGTTTTAATCGTCGCCATGGTGGACAGATTCATCTAGTAGAAGATGAAGGCGATGTGGCTGCATTGACTGTACAAGATGCTGAACGCTTGGCATTTGTGACTCAGACAACCTTATCGATGGATGATACTGCTCGCGTCATTGATGCGCTGCGTGAAAAATTCCCTAGTATCCAAGGCCCGCGCAAAGACGATATTTGCTACGCCACTCAAAACCGCCAAGATGCGGTAAAAGATTTGGCCAGTCGTTGTGAAGTGGTCTTGGTCGTCGGTTCGCCAAACTCATCAAACTCTAATCGTTTGCGGGAGCTGGCCGAGCGTATGAATTGCCGTGCGTATCTAATCGACAATGCCAGTGAGATGGATAAAGGTTGGTTAGATGGTGTCCAAAGTATTGGCGTGACTGCTGGAGCATCCGCGCCTGAAGTATTGATCCAAGAAGTTCTACAGCAATTACAAGACTGGGGTGGAGACTTGCCCAGTGAGCTATCTGGTATCGAGGAAAATGTGACGTTTAGTTTGCCGAAAGCCTTGCGTATTCCAGTCACCCAAGTTGGTAGATAATCAATATTAGTATTTGTATGAACCATCATTTATATGGATAAGCTCGCATGAAAGAACCAAAAGCCAAATTTGTATTGGCAGAGGCCACGCTCGCTGAAGTTAACAAGCAACTGAAGCTCAACATGCTCGTAATGGCGGTAGTAGTCTTTATATTGTTTATGAACATCGTCAAGTTCATGGCAGAAAAAAGTTTTTTCTATGCTATGTTTGTAGTAATAATGGTTGTCTTATTATTCTTCATACAAAAAGCTCGCCGTATTCTCATACTAAGAAAACAAGAGCTTACTCACAAATAAAAGTACAAAAAAAGTGCCAAATATAGGATAGCTATGACTGCTTATTACAAATTTATCAAACGAGAGCTGCAAGAAGATGGTGTCAGTGTGGCGCTTTATCAGCCAACCAAACATGCACAAGGTGCTTGGAATGAACATGAACAGCACATGGCACCAGCGACAGGCCTACTCACAGCTGAATTAAATGGCTTTGCGCTGCAGCCGAATACTCGTATCGCACGTGTCAGCCTTGATATCCTTGGGCTAATACCACTCGATGATTTTACGATTACCACTCGCTGTATCCGACCAGGCAAGACTATTGAGTTGGTTGAAGCGGTCATGAGCAGCCGTGGCCGAGATGCTATTATTGCAAGAGCATGGCGACTTCTCACTCAAGATACCAGTGAAATTGCCGGACTTGAAGATCAACCAGCAAGATATAAACCTGAAGAATTACCAGTTTGGGAAGACATGAAAGGCTGGCCAGGCGGCTACATTGAAAGCGTACGTTTGGTAGCGACAGAAGACCGTCGTCCTGGTCGCGGTATGGTATGGATTACTAATGATACGGATATGATTGAAGGCGAGCCGACTGATGACTTAGTGCATCTATTGGGTATGGTCGACACTGCTAATGGTGTTGTACCAAGGTTAGGTCTTGGCTTATCTAAATTGGAGTGGATGTTTCCCAATACTGATTTGCAAATCCATATGCATCGCGCGCCAAAAGGTCGCTGGTTGGGTATCGAAGCCGTACAACAGTATGGTGATGATGGGGTAGGATTGACTAGTGCCGTGTTGCATGATGTACATGGACCTTTTGGTCGCAGTGAGCAAATTCTGACGATTCGTCCGATGGCGCATTAAAGTGCCAAGAACCAGTTAGCTTAATATTCTGAAAAATAAAACGATATATTGTGATCAATTAATTATACAAATATATAGCAATCGGTTCTAATAGTATCTAACAAGACGATGCTGACTGAGCTAGAGGCTACTATGAAAACACACATTAATTTTTCAAAAAAACTGACAACTATTTGGGATATTTTGATAGAAGCATATTCAGAATAGTTGCTGTTGTTTGCACTTTGATTGTTATATCAAAAGTAATTGAGCAAATAAATAACTAATTAAGCAAATGATTGATACTAGAACACCGCCTTGGTAAACAAGTGCGGTGTTTTTTATTGAATAGGACGTTTGAGCTTGAATTTTTTTTCGTTGCCCCTATTAGTATAGACAGTTTAACGGTATTGCATACGGCAGGTTATCTAATGTTATTAGAGCAGCTTTCGTGAGCATATCGTTATCTGATAATAGGTCTTTCATAGAATTTAAAGGAGTTTTTATGAGTGAAACAACTCAAGCTGAAGGTCTGAACCCAGAATTAAAAAAACATACGTTTGAAGCGGAAGTGGCGCAGTTACTGCATTTGGTCACACATTCACTATATTCTAACGCTGACATTTTTGTCCGCGAATTAGTATCTAACGCGTCGGATGCTTGTGATAAGTTGCGCTTTGAGGGCACAAATGACGATAGCCTTTATGAAGATGATGGCGAATTAAAAATCCGCATCTCTGTCGATGAGGCCGCCAAAACCATTACCTTTACTGATAACGGTATCGGTATGAACGAAGCTGATGCAATCGAAAACTTAGGTACGATTGCAAAATCGGGCACCAAGGCATTTTTAGACAAATTGTCTGAATCACAAAAGCAAGATGGTCAATTGATTGGTCAGTTCGGTGTGGGTTTTTATTCAGGTTTCATCGTGGCTGATACTATCAGTGTTGAATCACGCAAAGCGGGCGAGCCTGCGGATAAGGGCGTGCGCTGGGTATCAGATGGCACAGGTAGCTTTACTGTTGAGCCTATTAGCAAAGATACGCGCGGTACGGCGATTACTTTGCATCTAAAAGAAGAATATTCTGAAGGCGAAGATAACTACTTAGATCGCAGCAAAATCAAGCGTTTGGTTAATAAGTATTCTGACCATATCAGCTTACCGATTCAAATGCGTAAAGAGATCTGGCAAGAAGATGTAAAAGAAGACGAAAACGATGACACACCTGCTGGTGGCGAGATGGTACTCACTGATGAGTGGGAAACAATCAATAAAGCCAGTGCACTATGGACTCGCTCAAGCTCTGAAATTGAAGATGATGAGTACGTCGATTTTTATAAGAATATCTCTTATGACATGGATGAGCCGCTTACTTGGACGCACAATCGTGTAGAGGGCCGCGTACAGTACACGCAGCTACTATATATTCCTAAAAAAGCGCCAGTCGATCTATACACTCGTGAGCAGCAGCATGGTCTAAAGCTTTATGTGAAGCGCGTCTTTATTATGGATGAAGCTGAGCAATTACTACCAATGTACCTACGCTTTGTGAAAGGTGTGATTGATTCAGCAGACTTGCCATTGAACGTGAGCCGTGAGCTTCTACAAGAGTCACGTGATGTAAAATCTATTCGTGATGGTAACGCTCGCCGTATCTTGACCTTACTCGCAAGCCTCGCCAATAGCGAAGATGGTAACAAGCAAGAGAAGTTTGCCCAATTCTATGCAGAGTTCGGTGATGTCATCAAAGAAGGTCTAGGTGAAGATACAGGCAATCAGGAACGTATTGCTAAGCTATTGCGTTATGCAACCAGCACGCAAGACGGTCTAGTGACGAGCTTTGAAGACTATAAAGGCCGCATGAAAGATGGCCAAAAAGCCATCTACTACCTCACAGCTGATAATCTAGCCGCTGCGAAAAACAGCCCGCAACTTGAGCTATTCAAGAAAAAAGGCATCGAAGTTATCTTGATGACCAGTCGTGTTGACGAGTGGGCAATGAACTTCTTAACCTCATTCGATGAGACACCGCTGCAAAACATCGCGAAGGGTGCAGTAGATTTAGGCGACTTGCAAGATGAAGCAGAAAAAGCTGAAGCAGAAAAAGCTCAAGAAACGCTCAAGCCTGTTGTCGATAAACTAAAGACTGCATTGGGTGATCGTGCTAAAGATGTCAAAGTATCTACTCGTTTAGTTGATAGTCCAGCGTGTTTGGTTGTTGGTGAAGGTGAGCTATCACCACAAATGATTCAGATGCTACAGCAAATGGGTCAGGACGTACCAGCAAGTATGCCAACGCTAGAAGTAAACCCTGAGCATCCACTTATCAAGAAGCTTGAGAGCAGTGAGCAATTTGATGATCTGGCGCAAGTTATTTTTGACCAAGCATTATTGGCAGATGGTGGTCAGCTAGATGACCCAGCCGCCTACCTAAAACGCATCAATGAGCTATTGATGAGATAATGTTTAATAACTAGTAAAAAAGGAGGTCTTATATAAGAGACCTCCTTTTTTATTTGAATTTTAGCCAAGTTTGAGTGAATTTTACAAATCAGCCTTATCCTCTTAACTGACAATCCGTTACAATCGCGATAGATTAGCGAGCTAAAATATCAAGCAGCACTAGTTATCTTCTATAATCACTCCATCGTGAATTCAATATAAATCGATGTCTGCATGCTGCACAAAAAATCATCAACTGATTGTGCCACGCGGCTGTTACATTAAGATAGTTATCATTGAGTCATTTTATTTTTCTCGACTGGCTAGAGGTCTAAGTCTTTGTCACTTACGTCGTTAAAAACCGTCTCGCTTCAGCGTTTTTCGCTTAATTTCGCTGCCAATATTATTGCAACCTTGTGGATGCTAGTGGGCTCAACACGGGCTTTTTCTTGGGTTAAACCTACTTTTGTACAGTTTGCTGTATTCGCACTATTGGCGCTTGGTAGTAATGTCTTATTTTCTTGGTTAGCTGCTGAAAGTGGCAGTATATTCAATGAGCAAGGATTGGTCAGTTATTTGATATGGCCGATGATTATTTTGCTTGGTGGTATCATTTTGGCTCGGCGAGCGAGTAACCAAGCATTAGTATTTGTACCAGTAGTACTGTGGTTAGTTGCTGATACCTTATCAGCCCTATTACAGAGTTTGGTTCAGTTTTCTGGTAGCTATGGTTGGTTGCCTGATTGGAGTTATTCGTTCTTACCAGTACTGTTTTTAGTATTGTTCTTGTGGCAGACGCTAGCGTTGCTTTGGATTTTTTCTCGTCGTCTGCGGATACCATGGTGGGAGCGAATTATTGTATTGGTTGGCGCAGTAGCATTGCTGACTATCTGGCAGCGTAATGTCGCAGACCAGCCTATCTTTAAGCAAATACCTGTAGAACCTGTACTAGAAGAGGCGGCATTGTATCAGCAGCCACGTCTATTACAGCAAGCATTGGATAGTATAGACCCGAGTATCGATGGCAAAACCGATTGGTATTTCATGGGAGTTGCAGGATTCTCTGACCAAAACGTCTTTCGCTCTGAGATTAATAAAGTACGTGAGCTTTTTGATGTGCGCTTTGGTACTAGCGGCCATTCACTGTCATTAATTAACAACACTTATAGCTGGTTAGATGAGCCAATCGCCACTAAGACCAGCATTTTGCGCGGCCTAAAGAAAATCGGTCAGAAAATGAATGCTGATGAAGATGTGTTGTTTTTAACGTTGTCTTCACATGGTAACCAAGATATCGTCCAATTGGCAAACCCACCGCTTGCGATGGATAATTTAGATGCCACATGGTTGCGTGAGGCGCTAGATGCATCAGGTATTCGCTGGCGTGTGGTTGTGGTGTCTGCCTGCTACTCAGGCTCGTTTATTGACGAATTGGCATCGCCAACCACGGTGGTGATTACTGCCTCCGCTGCTGACAAAGCATCGTTTGGCTGCACCAACACGGCTGAGATGACCTATTTTGGTCAAGCGTTTTTTGCTGAAAGTCTACGAGGTAATACCAGTTTTGAGTCGGCTTTTAAAGATGCCAGTATACGGGTTAATGAGCGTGAAAGCGCCATGGGCTTTGAGCCATCAGAGCCGCAGATGGTCATTGGTAGTTTGATGGAGACGGCATTACCTGCGTTTGAGCAAGTATTGTTTGATAAGGCACGCCCATCAGTTGCTAGTATTACAAATAATGCGGCTTCTACAACGGTTAATATTCTATCTGATAGCGCTACTAATCTATCGGTAGATGAAGTAGAGATAGCTGCTGAATAAACACAAAGTATAATTTAGTATTGATTAAACATCGTCATTGGTTCTATTTTAAATAAAAGGATATCACTCATGCAAAACTCCTATAGTCATAGCTTGTCGAACAACAAACAGCTTACCCAAAAAAGTGTAAATCGCTGTTTCAACGGTGAGCAGCATTATTATAGTCATGAGTCGACATCTACCAAAACCTCTATGACGTTTAGTATTTATCTACCTGATGAAGCCTTGGCTGGGCGACGCTGTCCTGCGATACTGTACCTATCAGGTTTGACATGTAATGCTGATAATGTCACTCATAAAGCGCATTTTCAGCAAAAATGTAGCGAGCTTGGTATGATACTTATCGCACCTGACACTTCACCTAGAAGTAGTGAAGACAGCGATGTACCAAATGACGATCGCTATTTTGTCGGTCAAGGTGCAAGCTATTATGTTGATGCGATCCAAGCGCCTTGGTCAGACAATTTCAATATGCAAAGCTACATCGTTGATGAACTATATGACTTATTACGTTCAGAGTTTCCTATTCATAGCATCGGTGTCACAGGGCATTCGATGGGTGGTCATGGCGCGTTGTTGCTAGGGTTTAAGTTCCCAAGTAAGTTTGTCAGCGTATCGGCTTTATCCCCCGTGTGTGCGGCCAGTGAGTCTGCATGGGGGCAAGCCGCTTATACGGAATACTTCGGTGATGATAAATCTCTATGGGTACAAGCGGACGCCTCACAGACGATTGAAAAGGTTGGTCAGCAGTATTCAAGCATTTTAGTTGATCAAGGCGCGGCTGATAACTTTTTAGCAGAGGGTCAGCTACAGACTTCTAAATTACAAGATGCTTGTGCAAAAGCAAAACAGCCCTTAACATTACGCTACCAAGCGGGGCATGATCACAGCTATTATTTTATTCAAACGGTGATTAATGATCATATCGAACATCATTGGCATATGGCTCAAATGAGCTAAAGTGCTGTATAGACGACCGTGATACATTTTTCGCTATTCCATTCATGCTCAAAAGGTAATTTTTATGGCAAGTTATCAAGATTTGACAGCTTCTAATTCAAAGAATACGTCAGCAGATACGAGCTCTACAAAAGCGACTATGCAAGCTGACATGGATGCTGCTCTAAAAAATAAACAACGTACCAATAATTCTAGTAATAATGAAGCGTCTCAAGTTAAGTCAGATGAGTTGATTGCAAAAACTGTCAACGAAGCGGGCGATAGAGTGCTCGATGAGACGCAAATCTCACGTGTGATAGAGATGGCATGGGAAGATAGAACGCCATTCGGTGCGATAGAGCATAGCTATGGTCTCGATGAGACTGGGGTTATTGAACTCATGCGCCAAGAGCTAAAGCCGTCATCTTTTCGCTTATGGCGGCAAAGAGTGAGCAATCGTGCTACCAAGCATGAGGCAAAGCGCTCTTTCGAAGTTGGCCGTGCTTATTGCAAAGCCCAATATAAGCCACGTTAACTCAACGAATATTCAACATCAATATGTAAAAGGCTCGCAGTATATGTGAGCCAATTATAATTTCCTTTTTAATTTATCAATATCTTATATAAACATAAATTAGGTAGCTCAATTATGAACAGTCCTGCTAAGCCTTATCTTATTGCACCGTCGATACTTTCAGCTGATTTTGCGCGGTTGGGCGAAGAAGTAGAGAAAGTACTAGAGTCGGGTGCCGATGTGATTCATTTTGATGTAATGGACAATCATTATGTACCCAATTTGACGTTTGGTAGCATGATTTGTAAGGCATTGCGTGACTATGGTGTTGAAGCGCCAATTGATGTGCATCTGATGGTTTCACCTGTCGATAGTATGATTGAGCAGTTTTTAGAGGCGGGTGCTAGTATCATTACCTTTCATCCAGAAGCCAGCGCTCACATCGATCGCTCACTTCAATTGATCAAAGATGGCGGTGCAGAGTGTGGTTTGGTATTAAACCCAGCGACACCACTACATTATCTCGATTATGTGATGGATAAAGTAGATCAGGTTTTATTGATGAGTGTGAACCCGGGCTATGGTGGACAGTCGTTTATCGATAGTACTTTAGACAAAGTCCGTCAGGTACGTCAGCGTATTATTACTAGTGGTCGAGATATTCGATTGGAAGTTGATGGTGGTATCAAAGCCAGTAATATACGTGCGATTGCTGAAGCAGGCGCTGATATGTTCGTTGCTGGTTCTGCGATTTTTAATCAAAAAGATTATAAAACGGCTATTGATGAGATGCGCGCAGAGTTGTTATTAGCCAACAACAGCTAGTGAGCTTTGTATGGTTAATAAATGCTATTAGCCATACAACAATCATATTAAGATGTGCTGTATAACTTATGATTATATGACGGTCAGTCACGTAAAGGTGAAATATGGACGCAAACAATTCTACCCGTTCAACAGAGCCTTCAGAGCAAGTAAACTCTCATGAAGCGTTGAAACAGCAGTCTAGGCAACCACTGACAAGTGAAACACCGCAGCGCAGTTTGGTACCGAAAGGCATTACGATTGGCTTAGCGATATTTGCACTTGTACTTAGTTTGGCAGGTTATGGCTTTCGCCTGATGGTGGGCGATGACGTTGAAACAGTACTGCGTCACGCGGCAGTGATTGTGCCTACATTTATGCTAGGTATTCCACTGTTTTTTTGGCTAGGCTCTCGCATACTTAATAAAGTCAAAGGACTACATATCGAGAGTTGGAATGCGATTAGTTTGGGCTATTTGACCTCATGTATATCGATGCTATGGTTGATGGGTACTTATAGTTAAGTTGTTTCGCTGTAGATATAAGGCTTTTCCGCGCCTATATATAACGTCGTAATATTTTATATTTTTTAATCATTAAGCCATGTTCTACAAGCATGACTGGAATTTTATATGAGAATTGTACCAGCCAGTATTGCTAAAATCATCTATCCTAAAGACTTACCAAATGGTCTATTTACTAGCTTAATTATCGCTTGCCTATTAATGGGACTGGCGTCATTACGTCATGGAACCGATTTACAAGGTTGGTTAAATGTCATTGAAAACTGGCTGCTGATGCTGCTGATATTTCCTACTGCAACGGCCACGATTGCATTGCCATTTAAGTATCGCGATCCTAGCCTTGAGCTAAAGCTCGTTTACTATCTTGGAATGTTTGTGGCCTTCTTATTTACATTAGCCAAACTGCGTTATTGGCGTTAATTTCACGCGAACTGCATGGTGTTCAAGTTGTGTTTATAGCGAATACTTATGCGGTAGCCCTTGAATTCTAGTGTTAAAGCGTCCATTGTATGAGTAAGACAGATTTGCCCGCGTGACTGTAAGACGATAGATTTGCCAAATGAGTTTATTTTTAAGGAATAACTGCTTTGCAATGACTAATTTCTCTGCCAGTACTAAACGGGATAATAAGGAATACATTAATGCCATACGATATCGATAATGAGATAGAAGTAGATAACGAGAGTAACGATCAATTTGCAGGGTTTGCCAAGGAAACCACGTTAGAGTTGGTGGAGGCAGATGATGGTAGATTGTTATTGCGTGATGCTGAACAAGATGAAACACCGCTGATGACTATTGATTTTTCTGACAAACTAAAAGAGCTACTTGGTAGCGATACTCAGGCCATTGGTCAGCATATGATTCATGCTGCGATTCAAGTCATTATGCAAAAGCAAATGAGTAAGTGGCATGCGCATGTATATGATAAAGAACCAACACACTACAGCTGATCTTTGGTTATTTTTGAGCACTAATTAACTTGAGCACTAATTAAAGCGGATAGCTGAATATATAGCTTAGCAATATCAAACTACAGACATAAAAAAAGGGTTTATCAGTTGATAAACCCTTTTTTTGTTCAAATAGCACCATTTGTAAAAATGGAGGTTATTTGATTTTAGCTTCTTTAAAGATCACATGCTGGCGTACTTTTGGATCAAACTTTTTGATTTCCATTTTGCCAGGCATAGTGCGCTTGTTTTTAGTAGTGGTGTAGTAATACCCAGTACCAGCTGTTGATACTAATTTAATTTTATCTCTCATGATAGCTTTCCTGTAAATGAGGGGTCTTCAAACGATAGGTATGTGTCTTAAAGAGTGAGTTGCCACACCTAATGTAGCAAAACAGCAGCTTAAGTAATGAGAGTCATCACTCAGCTGCTATTCTTAACTTAAACTTTTTGACCTTGTGCGCGTAGATCCGCTAACACTTTATCGATACCAAGTTTGTCAATGATGCGCATACCTTTGGTAGACACACGTAGACGTACAAAGCGGTTTTCAGACTCTACCCAAAAACGATGGTTGTGAAGGTTTGGTAGAAAGCGACGACGGGTTTTGTTGTTTGCATGCGAAACATTATTACCCACCATAGGGCGCTTTCCAGTCACTTGGCAAACTCGAGACATGGCGAACTCCTAATCTATGAGGTATGAGTTTTTCTCATACCAGTCTGGGCAAGTTGCACGTTTTTGCGGCATGGACACAGCAAGCGGCAGCTTTGCACCAAACAAAACTATATGAAGGTTGAGTTGGTTTTGCTGCTATCTAAAGGCAAATAACAGGCTGACCAATTCAGAAAATTTTAAAGCCGACATTTATACCATAAAACAGATGAATACTCAAATATTTTTACAATAACTGCCGAATCAAAGGAGGACCATTATACCCTGAAATGAGCGCTCTATGTTGTTGATTATCTAATAGTAGGGTTTAATTTTTGGTTGTAAGTTACGACAAAAGCCAGTAAAGTTGCTGTTATAAATTTAATACAATTTGTTAATATAACAGTATCACTGTAAATATATGTATCATTACCAATATCTTTTGATTCTGGGTAATGATTTTTTGCTTATTTGCTCAGATAAATTACTGCTCATGCGGAGTCAAAACATGTCATACAGCTCTTTACCTTTTACTTCTAAGTTGTTCCAGCTTACTTCTTTGACTTGCGCATTAGCATTAGCAGGTTGTGGTGGAGGCGGTGATGGTGACACCGTAGATTCTGTTGCACCAGCACCTGATCTGGGGGTTACGCAGCCGGGAACGGATGATAGTGGTAGTGACGGCGGTGAACAAGTACCAGATGTTGAACCTGACTTTTTCTTACAGAAACTCAGTACATCACCTACTATTATCGAGTTATCTGATGAGCAGGCTGTCTTTAATGTTACAGTCAAAGCTGCCGAAGTAGGCTCAGGTGGTGCGATGGTTGGCAAATCAGTTACATTAAAGGTATTAAGCTCTGAAACCAACGGCATCACTATTGAAGGTCAAAGCACTCAAGTAACTGATAGCGATGGTAATGCGGTATATACGTTAAAGCTTAGCCCGCAAGCCGTTGCTGATAAAGATGCATTAATCGCAAACGGCTTTACCTTAATGGCCACTGCTAACAAAGCAGATGGTACAGCTGTTGCACCGCAGGAGCTGAAAGTCTCCGTTAGTAGAGAAGGTAGTGGAGATGGCACTCAAGTTGTTGAAAGTAAACTGAGCGTTACTCAAAGTCTTGATACGAGCTCTGTCTCCAATAATAAACTTAACCCTTATGGCGATACAGCAGTTATAAGTGTACAACTGAAAAATGAAAAAGGTGCACTCGTTCCTGATGTCGAGGTCGGTCTCGGTCTAGATCAGACAGACGGTGTCTCTGTCGACGCTGCTAGTCAAACAACTGATTCGAAAGGCATCGCTACTTTTAATCTCAAGATCGATAGTAACTTGCCTGAAGCGACACGTAATAAACTGCTACAAGGTATCGTTTATGCTATCAATATCAAAGAAAGCAGTGGAGCTACTAAGCTTGTATCTAGCAAGTTATATGTTGCATTACCTGTTCAAGACTACGATCTAAAAGTTTCAGGAAACTCAACGCAGCTTAGTGCTTATGGGGATACACAGCAGCTGACTATCACTGCTTCACCTAAAAATACGAATGTGTCTACCCAGATTGCTGGTGCAAAGGCAACAATCAAGCTAAATAATGCTTCTAAAGGGGTCAGTCTAGCGAGTGAACAGTTGACATTAGATACTAATGGTCAAGCGACTGTGGCATTAACTATATCGCCAACATTGAGCGCTAATGAACGTCAAGAGCTTGCAGAAAAAGGTATTAGCTACACTATTTTACTCAGAGAACCAAACCGTTCGACGTCAACAGCGAGTCCTTCTAGCGTAGTCATTGTTCCAACTGCGGAATACAAAATAAACTTTAATGAAAGCAGTAAGAAAGAGCTATCAAGCTCAGGTGGCAGTGCAGTCATTAGTTTCCGCGTCAATGATAGCCGCGGCGGTGTAGTGGAAGGACAAAAAGTAATAGCAAGTTTACCAGCAAGTTTGGCTGCTGCAGCCCTACTGACCTTAGAAAATAACTCAGAACAAACCACCAATGCTAAAGGTGAAGTTAGCTATGCAGTACGAGTGCCCAACAACTTGACAGAAGATCAGAAACTGCAGTTAGAAAAGGCGACAACATTTGTTTTAACAGCAAGCATCATAGAATCTTCAGGAGTACCTAGCTCTGTCAGTAGCGAAAAGATTCGTATTGGTTCAGATATCGGACAAAGCGATATTGCATTGACTGCGCAAAGTGTACCTGCAGTCGCAAGTGTCTTAGATGAAGAGTTCAAATTACAAATCTTAGGTAAGCGTAAAGATGGCAGTGCTGCTGTCGGTCGTACAGTCAAGCTTGTTATTAACGAAGGATTTACTACAGGCATTACTATTCAAGGCAACGAACAAACCACAAACAGCAGTGGCGTGGCAGAGTTTACCGTTCGTATCAGCCAAAACCTAACACAAGCACAGCGTGATCAACTAATAAAGACAGGTATCGCTTACACTGCAGTACTGACTGACGAAGATGGTACTCAATCCAAAATCAGTCAAACAGTAAAGGTTGAACAGCCAGCAACAAGTATACAGTTCGCCTCTATCACTACTCCAGAAATTAGTGTGTTGGGCGGTAGCGGCAACATCGGTGTGAAATTAACCACTAAAGCGAGTAGTGCTCAACCGGTCAGAAACAAAGCGGTTACTATCCAGCTAGGTGCAAAAGCATTAGAGTACGGTGTCACAGCCACTCAAACTATAGCGACAACAGATTTCAATGGTGAGGCGCTTTTTGCTATTGATGTACCTGAAGGTTTGACAGCGGCGCAACAAGCAGATTTAAAGAACACTGGTATCAACTATCAGCTAACTTATGCTGAAAACAATGTTTCTTATAAGTCAGAAATACAAAAAGTAAAAATCACTACGCCTAGCGTTAGTTTAAGTATCTTGAATGCCACTAATAATATTGATAATCAAGTAGGATATATCCTAAACAATGTGGGTAGTACCGCCACTATCCAAGCACAGCTAAATAATCTGTCATCTGGTGAGCAAGTCACTAATCAAACAGTGAAATTCGTATTTGATAATCCTGAACTAGCAAGTCTGTTAATAGTAAACGGTCAAATCGGATCTTCTAATATCACTGCTAGTACAGACACCAATGGTTTAGTTAGCTTTAATGTTGTAGTTCCAAATAATTTAAGTGATGAGCAAAAAGAAGCGTTTAGCAAAAAATTATTGACAGCTACTTTGGAAGAAACATTAACTAGCGAACAACAGCAAGTTAAAATTAAAGTCCAATCGATGACATCGGCCATTTCTCTAATCGCTAATCCAGTAAATGCTTTAAACTTAAATGGTGGTGATA
The DNA here is from genome assembly GCF_052376195.1 of Psychrobacter sp. AOP7-B1-25. Classification (NCBI taxonomy): domain Bacteria; kingdom Pseudomonadati; phylum Pseudomonadota; class Gammaproteobacteria; order Moraxellales; family Moraxellaceae; genus Psychrobacter; species Psychrobacter sp. AOP7-B1-25. The sequence continues at coordinate 62,268 of NZ_JBQSVK010000003.1, read as the reverse complement.
CACAGATTGAAGTAGTGGCAAAAGACAAAAAAGGTAATGTAGTTACTGGTCAAAAAGTATTCCTTGCACTGCCAGCCTCTATTGCAAGTCAAGGAGTTACCTTAGTATCAGGTGGTAGTCAAACTACTGATGATTCAGGCAAAGCGGTATTTACTTTGGCAGTACCGAACAGCTTAACTGATGCTCAAAAGACCGCGTTAGGCACAAGCTTTGTTGTAGCATTATCAGCAGCTGATAGTAGTGGAAATATTGTGACGCAGACGAGTACTGTCCGTACTACTGTGCCAACTGGTACGACTGAAAGTCTTACTATTGGTGCAAATAAAGTCGTCAATACCAAAGGTGATACCTTCAAAGTGTTTGTTCGTTTAGAAAATACAGACGGTGCTATTGCCAATCGTCAAGTTACGTTAAACGTTGATGATCCTATAAAAACGGGTGTCAGTATCTCGAACGGTACTGCTACTACCAACAGTGATGGCGTAGCTACCTTTAACCTAACTCTTGAAGATGGGGCGAACGTTAACCAAGCAACGCTAGAGGCTGGTATACGATTAACAGCGACCACGACCACTGCTGAAAACACTCCATTGGTACAAAACTATATCGTTGCAGTAGATACCGCTACGATCGATAGCTATCAGTTAATAGCGTCTTCTGATAAGCCAACCTTGACCACGGGCGGCGATCAAACTCAAGCCTCATTTATTGCCACAGACAGTCAGGGTGGTATTCTTACTGGTGTACCGATACAGTTAAGTATCGAAAATTTAGAGTCGAGCGGTGCCGCGTTAACTACATCTAGTACAGTTGTGAGTGATAGTAGTGGTCGGGTTGACGTGGGTGTATTGTTAGCAGCTAACAGTATCAATGCACGCCTCAATCATAGTGTTGTAATCAATGCCAAAATCGTCACGCCACAATACGACGTAGATAGTAATGTCAGTATGCAAGTGCGTGAACAAAAGTCTCTGAGCTTATCAGCAATTGGTACAACACTCACACTGACAGCATCTGAAAAAAATCTTAAAGATAACATTACAACTACCCTGTCTTCTACTTTAACTGATGGGACGGGACTTGCGATTGCAAATGCCAACGTAGAACTCATTGATACTGACGGCAACCTTATCGCTAGTGATGCAACCGCGACCACCGATTCAGAGGGTAAAGCTAGCTTTTCAGTTAACGAAAGTGATTTGAGCTTTGATAGCAATGGTAACTTACGTGTCTTTGTGAGAGCAGTGGGTGAGCGAGAACTGACCACGCAGCGTAGTACCAGTAGTATTGATTTGGTTAAGGTATCGCAAGCGGGTATTAGCTTCATCGATATTGAAGACTCTTACGATGTCAATGTTGCCCAGAATATTAATATACAGGTTCGCACTAACTCTGCAGCTGAAGCGAATGCCCTTATTGGTAAGCTTTTAGAAGTACAAACAACGATTGGGACGTTTGCGAACAATGATGTCATCTCGACTCAAGCGATAACGGCTGCCAATATTCAAGGTAATATTATTACGGTGCCAGTCGTACTGAACTCGCCACTTGCTGGTACCGCCGTATTGCAGGCGACAGTACTTGGTGAGATGAGCAACGGCCAGCTCAAGTATCAAACAACCGTGGATACGCGTTTTAGAGCTACTACGCCAGCTAAGATACTGTTCCAAGCCGTAAGGTCAGTGATCACGCCGGGTAGTAGTACTGAGCTTGTTGCGACCGTTAAAGACGAAAATGACGTGCCTGTAGAAGGGCAGACAGTCGTCTTTAGCCGTGCTTCAGACTCTTCAGCAGGAAGACTATCTGCCGCAACTGCTATCACTGATAGTAAGGGTCAAGCACGTGTAGTGTATTTGGCAAACGCCAACTCACCAATTAATGGCGTGACACTCAACGCTCGACTATTGAACGACCCTAATAATATTGGTAGCAAGTCCACTAATATCACCGTGTCAGAAGATGCTGTTTATACGACATTGACGTTCGCTAACAAAATATCTTCTGACGATATCTACTACACAGTTCGTGGCTCGATATCGGTTATGGATGGCTCAGGACAGGCCGTGGCCAACAAAGAGGTATCTATCAAGTCTTATGCAGTAGAATATGCACAAGGTCACGTATGTCTACTAGATAGTAGCACTTCGTATCAAGGAGCTAATACGGTAGATGGGGAAGGCAATATCAATACGCCAGAACCTAAAACGTTCTCTGAAAAATCTATCGTATTATTACAATCTAACTGGATTACGAGTGAAGACAGTCCAGAATATAACTACATCTTAGATAATGATGATGATGTAAATAACAATGGCGTGCTGGATACGATCAATCCAGTTGCTATTATTGGTGGAACATTTGCTGATGATGGCTATTCCTTTGTCACTGATGCAGAGGGTCGTGCTGATTTCCAAGTTCGTTATCCTATCCGTTATTCAAACTGGGTAACAGTAAGGTTCGATGCATCAACTTTCTTAAATGGTAGTGAAAATACTCAAAGCTTGAATTACTCGCTACCATACTTGGAAGGTGACTTGAATATCGCCGGTGATACCTTATCCAGCCCTTGGATCGCAGACGCTAGCCCGTTTGGTCCAGGTAATGCAAATTGTGTTAATAGCTTGAGTGTCAATATCGATGCTGAAAAAGATACTACGAAAGTGATACTGTCACCGTATCAGCAAAGCTATGCAGTATCGATCAATGGTGTCAGTCCAAATGCACAATCGCAAGGTTATAACAGTTATATTTTAGACTTTGACCAAGCGTTTGAATTGGGAGCTACGTTAGGCGTCGTGAGTAATGGTGCAGGTTTTACCAGAACTATAAAGGTCGAATAATATTGGCAAATACTTAAAAGTGATATTTAAAAACCCCCATCCCTACGTTGGGGGTTTTTGCGTTAGCCTTCTAAAAAACCAAATCACCTTAAATAACCAAAAACAACTAACTCGCTTAGCAAAGTATTGTAAAAAAGATTAAAATAACCGGCTTACTATGCTGTCAGCAATTTTTCAGCAATAAGTCATCATTTTTTTATATTGGGCGAATCATGTCAGACAACACTAAAACGGTTTCATTATCGACCATCGCTTCTCAGAGCAAACAGACACTTAGCGCCATCGATACAGCCACGCTGCTCATTAAATGCAAAGACCAAGCAGGTATCGTACAGGCGGTATCTGAGTTCATCCATCGTTACGGCGCTAATATCATTACGCTTGATCAGTATTCAACGGCGCATGAAGGCGGTCAATACTTCATGCGTTTGGAGTTTGCGTTGGCAGGATTGAGCGATATTATCGAGAATTTTGAGGCCAGCTTTGCGCATACGGTTGCTAAGCGTCACGATATGGATTGGCGCCTACATAATAATGCCACGAAGACCAAAGTCGGTATTTTGGTCTCGAAGTTTGATCATGCGTTGTTAGATCTATTATGGCGTCATCAGCGTGGGCTGCTCGATTGTGAGATTACTTGCGTGGTCAGTAACCATCCTGATTTACAGCAAGCAGTAGAAAACTTTGGTATCACCTTTCACCATGTGCCAGTAACCAAAGACAACAAAGCGGAAGCAGAAGAGCAGATTCATAAGCTAATGGCAGGTAACGACTTGCTAGTGTTGGCGCGCTATATGCAGATTTTGTCATCAGATTTCGTCAAACGTTGGCCGATGCAGGTTATTAATATTCATCATTCCTTCTTACCTGCATTTGTGGGCGCAGATCCTTATCGCCAAGCTTATGATAAAGGCGTGAAGCTTATCGGTGCGACAGCGCATTATGTCACCGCTGAGCTTGATCAAGGACCTATCATTGAGCAAGATGTACACCGTGTGACGCATCGCCAAGGAGTAACAGAGCTACGTGCTATCGGCCGTGATATCGAGCGAAACGTATTAGCACGTGCTGTAAACTGGCATGTACAAAATCGTGTGATTGTGGCGGGTAATAAGACCGTTGTATTTAACTAAGAAACATCAGTAGTGAATCGGCTCAATATAGAAAAAGGCGGTCAGCAACTGTTGTTGCTGACCGCCTTTTTTTTGAATATATATTATAATTCTAAAGAAGCATTTCTAAGACGAACTTGCTACCAACAAAGCCAATAGCTAATAGGATAAAGGCATAAATAGTGATATTGGCTGCACGTTTACCTCGCCAGCCAGCACGCCAATTACCAAACAGCAGTACACCAAATAACAACCACGACAGTAGACTAAAAACGGTCTTATGTACGATATGTTGCGCCATTAAATCTTGCACATAGATAAATCCAATTCCCAGTGCGATACTGAGCAATACAAAGCCTACCAACAGCATATCGAATAATAAACTCTCCATACTTTGCAAGGAAGGTAGTTTATTGACCCAAAAGCGGTGAATGGTATGATGCTTGAGCTCACGTATTTGCAGACGCAGGAATAGCGCTTGTACCGCAGCCATCAACAGCACACAATAGGCAGCCAATGATAATATGATATGGACTTCAAGCCCGATACTGACATTAGTTAGTGGTTGATAGGGTGCACGGCCTATATAGCCGACAGTCATACCGATGAGCGCAGTGGGTGCAGCCAAAATACCAAGACTAAGAATAGGGCGATATAAACAGAACAGCAGATAAAAGAATAAGAAAAACAAACTGGTCAGACTGATTATATTAAATAAGTTGAAATTTAAGCCATACAGCGTCACAACGTATGGATATAGCAGTGCCGCATGTGCAGCCATACCGATGAGCAATAAGCCCAAACTGAGGCTTTTGTGAATAGGTATGTCCTGAATCAGCGCCCAACCAATATGGATGCTGACTAAGATATAAGCCATGCTAGCAAGTAAGAATGCAAAGTGCACAGATAAAAAGCCTCATCTTATACTGAGCATAAACTGCCGCTCAATGTGTCGCTAAAGTGGTATTATCAGAATGATTAGAATAATCATCCAATTTATCATAAAATGGGTGCCAGTTGAGCACCATCTTGCTTATAACTTATAAATGATCGGCAGCGCGGTATAGTGCAAAACATAAAATATGTCATCTATAAAAAGTTAACTACAATGATAAGTGCCGTGTTCGTTGCGAAACGACTAGAAACGACTATAAGTTTTGAGCCATGTTAATGCTATAGTATTGATAATATAATTCTTTTATCATATCCCTTGTCATGCAACACCCTAATATTTTATAGCGTATCCTAATATTATTTACGAACCATTTTAATGGTTTGATTTAGAGTTATTTTAATTGCGTATTATTTAATTGAAAACCATTTTAATTGAGAGTTATTTATGTTTGATACCTTAACAGAACGCTTATCGTCGAGCCTACGTAATATCGTCGGTACCGGACAGTTGACCGAAGACAATATCAAAGACACGCTGCGTGAAGTGCGTATGGCGTTGTTAGAAGCTGACGTGGCGCTACCTGTCACTCGTGATTTTGTAAAACGTGTGAAAGAGCAAGCGCTTGGTGCTGAGGTACTAAAAGAGTTAGCGCCAGGTCAAGCCTTTGTCAAAATCGTACATGATGAGCTGACCGAAATGATGGGCAGTGCTAACCAGCAGTTAGAGATGACAGGTAAGCCGCCTGTTGTCTATTTGCTAGCAGGTTTGCAAGGTGCGGGTAAAACGACTACAGCTGGTAAGTTGGCCAAGTATCTACAAGAGCGCCAAAAGAAAAAAGTCATGCTGGTCTCTGCCGACGTCTATCGTCCAGCAGCTATCAAGCAGCTTGAGCAAGTAGCCGGTCAGGTGAATGCTAAGTTTGTGAACTCAAGCACGGATGAGAATCCAATTGATATCGCAAAGCGTGCGATTGAAGAAGCTAAAATACAGTATCAAGATATTTTGATCATTGATACCGCTGGTCGTCTACATATCGACGATACCATGATGGATGAGATTAAGGCGCTAACTGCTGCGGTTAATCCATCTGAGACGCTATTCGTCGTCGATGCCATGACGGGTCAAGATGCGGCCAATACCGCAAAAGCTTTTAATGATGCACTGCCATTGACGGGTGTTATCTTAACCAAAACTGATGGTGATGCTCGCGGTGGTGCGGCGCTTTCTGTACGTGCTATCACCGGTAAGCCAATTAAGTTCTTAGGTCGCGGTGAAAAACTAGACGAGTTAGAGCTGTTTCATCCTGAGCGTATCGCGCAGCGTATCCTTGGTATGGGCGACGTACTGAGTCTGGTCGAAGAAGTTGAGCAAAAAATTGACCGTGATAAAGCCGAAAAAATGGCGAAAAAGATGCAAAAGGGCGGTGACTTCGACCTTGAGGATCTATTGACCCAATTCCAGCAAATGAAGAGTATGGGCGGCATGGCAGGATTTTTAGATAAGATGCCTGGTATGGGCGGCTCAGACATGCAAAAGGCCGTTGAAGATGCCCAGCCAGAAGAAAAAGTACGTGAAATGGAAGCGCTGATCAATTCAATGACGCCATTTGAACGTAAAAACCCTGATAAGATTAACCCAAGTCGTAAGCGCCGTATCGCTGCAGGTTCAGGCCGTGAGATTCAAGATGTTAATCGTTTGCTCAAGCAGCACAAGCAAATGGCAAAAATGATGAAAATGATCTCAAAACCTGAAGGCATCAGTAAAATGATGAAGTCTATGCAAGGACTAATGGGTGGCGGTAGTGCTGGCGGTGGCGGCGGTCCATTGTTTGGTGGCGGTCAGCAAGGTGGCGCTAAAGATGTGAACCCAGAGCAAATGGCCAAGCAAATGGGACTGGATCCAAACAACATGCCAAGCACCGAAGAGATGCAAAAGCAAATGCAAGAAATGCAAAACCAAGCGCCAAAGAAGTTCAAAACCCGCTTTTAAATAACAATTAGTTATTTTTAAGAAGTTTGATCAAAGCCCCGAAGCTAATTAAGCTTTGGGGCTTTTTATTGTTATTAGTTATAGATAAACACTGATGGATAAAGTGTGAAAAATATAGAAATTAATAAAATTCGTGTACCCTAAATGCTATGATAGGCGCTGATTCATTCTGTCTGGGTTTTTATAGTACATGAATGATAGATCGTTATTAAAAATTATTAAAATCTGACAAATCAATTTAGAACGCCAAAAGTAAAAAGCCGAGGTTGTGATGTTTTTAGCAATGGATACCGTGTTCGATCAGTGTTCGATCGCGATTTTAGATTCGAGCGGACAGGTACTATCGAGCCATACCGAAACAGGTAAGCGTCAGCAGACTCAGCAGATTTTACCGATGATTGATGCTGCGTTGTCTGAAGCCAAGCTAGATCTTGCTGATATAAAAGCCTTGATATTCAATCGAGGACCGGGTGCGTTCAGTGGTATCCGCATCAACACGGCAGTGGTACAGGCTCTATCTGTAGCGCATGATTTGCCTTGTGTTGGCGTCTCAAGCCTGCAGGCAATCGCACAATGCGCGTATCAGAAGTACGGGCTGACACACCTATATAGCGCTCTTGATGCGCGTATGCAGCAAGTCTACTTTGGGCAGTATGAATTGGTAACTGACAACCAGTTAGGTCATAGTATTATGCGGCCAGTATCGGCTGATGGTAGCGATGGTACAGAGCAGCTATTAGATTATGATAGACAAACTGAACTTAGCCTGCCTATCGCAGGTAATGGCGCACCGCTATTGGCACGACATGAACAGCAAGACTGTCATGAAGATGTGTGGCCAGATGCTGTTGTGATTGGGCAGCTTGGTATTGCTCAGTTTGCAAACGATGATGGTACGGAAGCATCGCAGGCATTGCCAAAATATCTACGTAACCAAGCGTGGAAAACACTCAAAGAGCAAGGCAAAGCATAGCTTCATAACTATGCTTTTTGAAGAGTTGTCTGCTGTAACTGGTTACGATAAATGTCTTAATCATGACCAGTTTAACTCAATTGATAGCAGCCAGCCTTTTAGTGTTTAGTAAGCGCATACCAATATAAAATCAACGTTAATATAGGACAGCCAATTGGTCTGTTGCTAGGCCGTTTTTTTAGGCCAGTCTGTTTCTAGGAAAGTCACTGTGGATATACTTTTATTCGTTCAAGCTGTCATTATGGGTATCGTTGAAGGTATCACGGAATTCTTACCCATTTCTAGTACAGGCTATTTGATTTTATCAGCTGATGTGATGGGCTTTTGGACCAAGGAAAAAGTCGATTTATTTGTCGTGGTGGTACAGCTTGGCGCTATTCTGGCAGTGATTTACGACTATTGGGGTAGACTGTGGCAAGCGCTGATGGGCTTGCTGACTGGCAAAGCAGAGGGCATGACCAATCCTAGACAGCTGGGACTGAGTCTGATTGTCTCTACTATCCCTGTGATGATTGTTGGTTTTACCTTTGCCGATGAAATTAAAGCGTATTTGTTTAATCCTATTGTCGTTGCCATTATGCTCATCATCGGCGGTCTACTGATATTTTACGTGGAAAAGCGTCCTAAAACGGTCATTGCAGAAGAAGCGGAAGATGTCAGCATAAAAACTGCGTTAATGATTGGCCTGTTTCAATGTTTAGCTCTAATACCAGGGACATCACGCTCAGGTGCCACTATCATTGGTGCGCTGTGGTTAGGTGTCTCACGTAAGGCTTCTGCTGAGTTTTCTTTCTTTTTGGGTATTCCGGTTATTGTAGGGGCAGCACTGTTGGATTTACTCAAACATGGTGATGTACTGAAGAGCAGTGAAGACTGGCTAGTGCTAGGTATCGGAACCATCGTGTCATTTGTGGTGGCGCTACTTTGTATACGCTTACTTGTGGCATGGGTAAGTCGCCGCGACTTTACTATTTTTGCTTGGCTGCGCATCATTACAGGTGTTATCGTGCTGGTCGCCGCTTGGGGCTTTGGTTATCAAATGGCTGGCTAGATTTAGCCCGTGGTTTATGATGTTGATGATTTAACACGCCAGTAATTCATAGTGAAAACAATCAGCAAATAGGATGATGGTTATGACCGATGTGCCCCAAACGTATGACGAGACAGGTGCTTTTGTACATTGTCAGTTATTCTATGTCAATGACAGCCAGCAAGCACAGGTTGAGAGCCTACAGTCATTGATAGCTGAACATACATTACCAATTATCTTAGATATAGAGGTCGCTACAGAGAAACTAACTCAAAAGCGCCGTCAGAAATTGAGCCAAGCATCTACTCAGCCTATTCTATTATTAGATGATAAAGATAAGCTATCATGGCTAAGTGATGGACTCAGTGTAGCACCTGAGTGGGACAAGTTGCAGCGCCGTGTCGTGAGTGCTGGTCGTAAGTCTGAGCTGCTATTACAAGCGGCCAAAATTACGTCAGATAGTCACGTTGTTGATGCAACCGCTGGCTTTGGGCATGATAGTTTGATATTGGCCAGTACAGGTGCACAAGTCACTATGCTTGAGCAACAGCCTTTAATGGCATTGTTGCTACTTGTAGAGCAGCAGCGTATGAGTGCGCTACCCAATTGGCAGAAACTCATGAGCCGCCTACAGATTATCAATACTGATGCATTGAGCTATTTTGCGAATTTAAAGGTGGACTCCGTAACAGATAATTCTACGATAATCGATGTCGTCTATCTGGATCCGATGTTTCCAGAGGATAGCTATCAAGATAGTAAGACAGGCAAAGGTGCAAAAGTCGGTAAGCATATGCAAGCATTGCATCAATTAGCTCGTCCACCAACGCTAGATAAAGAGCGACAACTGCTAAATAGTGCGCAGGCCGTTGTCAAAAAAAGTACGCAAGGCCAAGGTCGCGTGGTCGTAAAGCGTCCACAATTTGCACCATTGCTTGCTGGTGAGCCAGCCAGTGAGAGCTGGCACAATGAAGCCGTGCGTTTTGATGGGTATTTTGTCTGACAGCTGCTGTTTGTGATAATAGATATACGAGTATAAATTTACGCAATCAATCAGCTTATGCGTCCAGAATTAATGGATTTAGGAGCAAGGAATGTCAGCGTTAATCATTTGGGTTATGGGTGCAATTTTATTGTTGATTAATATCATGCTGCGCACTCGAGTCCTGCGGCTTGAGGCACGGTTGAAAGAGCTGAGCAATCCACAAGAACAACTGGCATTTTTGCGTCAGCAAGCAGCACAGAAAGACAAAGTCCCAGCGTTAAAAGCTTTGCGCAAGCAATATCCTGAGCTATCACTGATCGAAGCTAATAAGTTATGGCAGCAAATACAGTAATTAACCCGTTAAAGTTTAGTAATTTGACCATGAAAAGTCAGCAACCAGCTTCTTTAAAAATCGATTTAGTTGTTCTAGGCTAAACATATAAGTGCATATAAGCACACATAAAAAGTATCCAATTAATGATAATAAAAAACCATGACATTTGAAGACAAGCTACAAGCCTATATCCAGCTAACCCGTTTTGATAAGCCAGTCGGCATTGAGCTGCTATTATGGCCAACGCTTTGGGGCGTACTACTTGCTGCAATGGGTCAAGCGCAGCAGCAAGGAATGACGGCAGCGTTGCCAAGTATCAAGGTGTTCGCGATATTTGCCCTTGGTGCAATATTTATGCGAGCGGCTGGTTGTGCGATTAACGACTTTGCTGATCGTAAAGTAGATGGTCATGTGACTCGCACTAAAGGTCGCCCATTAGCAGATGGACGCTTATCTGGCAAAGAAGCCGTTTTTGCATTTTTAATACTGGTGCTGTTAAGTGCCAGTCTACTATTTTTCTTGCCTATAGCTGTATTCTACTGGTCGCTTGGTGCTGTTATGTTGGCGTTTATTTATCCATTTATGAAACGCTATACGCACCTGCCACAAGTATTTTTAGCAGCTGCTTTTGGGTGGGCAATACCGATGTCCTATGTGGCCGTGCAAGGCGCTCCTGATATATGGGGCTGGCTGCTATTCTTAGCTTATATGTGTTGGACAGTGGCTTATGATACGCAGTACGCCATGGCTGATCGTGAAGATGACTTAAAGATTGGCGTGAAATCAACGGCGATACTGTTCGGTCGTTATGATGTGATTATCATCTCGATACTCCAAATGCTGTTTTTGCTAATGATGGGTGTGGTTATGTGGCATTACTTTGCTCCGACCACGTTAGGTGTAACGCCAGTATTCGGATTGGCGCTAGTCGCAATGATGTTCGCCAAACAAAACAGCGCTTGTGCCAGTCGTAACCCTTTAGCTTGCTTCCAAGCATTCTTGGCTAATATCTGGGTAGGGCGCTATGTCTTTGCTCTTATAGCAGTCGCTTGCATATGGACAACGTTAAATGGATAAGTTCGATAAATTGCAAAGATTCAAATCAAAGAAACTGTCTGATACGAATGCGTCTGTCGTAGACTATCAAGCAAAACTTGCAGAGCATGGTCTGACGCGCGATCAGGTCATTGCAACTGAACGTAAGCTAGCAAAATTTGCCAATACCATGGATTCACTAGTACGAGTGCCTTTTACCAAGCAAGGAATGGGTGCTGATGCCGCGCTTTCGACCATTCCACTAGCAGGAGATTTGGCAGGATTGGCATTGACCAGTTATGCATTTATATTAGGACGTCAGTTAGGTGTGCCTGCTCATAAAATGACACCAGCGGTTAGATTGGCATTTATTGATATGGTCGTTGGCATCGTACCTGGCATTGGTACGCTATTAGATATTTTTATTCGTCCTAGTCGTAAGACACTGGGTATCGTGCACGAGCATTTACACCATGAGTATGGGATTACCGAAACCATGCATATGGATCGACCGTTTTTGCATCAGTCATTAGAAGACAAACAGCAGCAAAGCCGCTTTGGGTTTTTTTGGCGCAATCCAATCGTTGCTGGGCTGTATTTGCATATCCCTGACTTTCTTGGACTGCTGGTCATTGTGTTTGTCGGTTGGGGGCTATGGACGGTGATAAGCTGGCTGGTCGGGATGTTTGGTTAATCGACTGGGTTTGGTTAAATACAATAACTTATCACTCATTACCCACTACAAAGCTCAGTAGAGACAAGAAAGTACAGAGTAAGTCACAGAAAGGAAAAAGGCGGCAACGATAATAACGTTTGCCGCCTTTTTTATGGTTTCGAGTAGAGTATTGAAACAGCAGGCGAAGCAGGTTTTATTCAGTGATTACCTCTGCTTCAGCACTGACAGCATCAAAGCTAGTGGTCTTATTGTCTTGGATAAGGTCGATAGTGCCACCACCAGCATGACTGACGAGTTGGATACTGCCATCAGCTGATTGATAGGTAGGATTATTGCCTTGGCCTTCAGGCGCGCTTAATGTCATTTTTGGCTGGTTGGGACGAGTAACGATAGCGTTGAGCATGCCAGTTGCCGACGTCTCAAAGACTACAGACAAACTCTCACCTGTTGCACTTTTATAACGGACATCAGTGATTTGTGCACCTTTGATAGCTTGTTCTGGGTTAGGTTTTTCAGTGCTATCATTTGCAGTGGGCGCAGTATCACCAAGATCTTTATCTAACTCTGTTAAGCTCATATCACGTTCTGAACCAGCATCAGTTTGCGCTACATTTTGAGCGTCATTGGCATTGCTGTATTCGGTGTCATCAACGTTAATATTAGTCGTTACTGGCGCGGTTTGCGTAGAAGTTTCAGCTGCAGTTTTATCAGTTGTTTCAGGTTCTGAATCTTTTTGACAAGCAGTAAGTAGCAATAGACTAAAGAAAATAGCAGGAGTTGTACGATAAAGCAGTTTAGATTTTCGTAAGTTTAGTATTTTTGAGAAGGGAGTATTCATAATCAGCTTTATCCGTTAATGGCGCTCTACGTAGATGTGACAATTTGCAAGGGTCAACCTGCTATTCATTGACAGTATATTATTACGTATTTACTGTAATCACCAGCTTACGCTGCCCACCATATTTTTGAAAGTCTCTGTGTTCACATAAGTAAATACCTTGCCACGTACCCAATCCTAACTCACCATCGACAAGCGGAATAGTCAAACTTACCCCAAGCATCATGCTTTTAAGATGAGCTGGTAGGTCGTCTGAGCCTTCTAAAGTATGGCGATACTCTGGCTGATCTTCTGGCGCGATTTTATTGAGCCAGTCTTCTGTATCTAGTCTGACATCTGGATCAGCGTTTTCATTGATTGCAAGACTGGCTGACGTATGTGGCAAAAACAGATGAATCAACCCCACATTGTCAGAGTGAGGTAACAGCTGAGAAACTGCTTCTCTAATCCTCGGAGTGATAATATGAATGCCACGCGCATAGGCAGGTAGTGTAAGAGTGGTTTGGTGGTAAGACATGAAAACCTCATTTTATTTTTAGACTATCGATTGCCATACCGCTATCTTTATAGACATCATTCAAATAGCGATGGCTAGCAAGTAACTTATCGACGACGCCACCTTGGCTTTGCGTATTGAGCTTTTGTGCAAAGTCTAAAATCGTGCCCAGCTGGTCTAGCACTATGCCATAACTGGTACTTTGTTTTTCCACATCAATAATGACCGTCTTTGCGTAATGTTTATCAAGGCTTAAGTAGTCAGTAATCAACTCTGGAACACGCGTGCTAATAAATTTGTTGAGGGTGAATAGCTGTGTTTCAGTAATTTCGCTGTGATGAGTCGATTCATACTGTTGCCCAATATCATCCATTATTGCTCGAAACGTTTGAGGGACTTGCTCATTGTAGAGCAGTTTGATGAATGGATGTTGAGCTGAGAAGCTAATAACACTTACAGAGTTATCTTGTTCATACATAGCATCTTTTGTTACTACGGGTACTTTCTGAGATTGAGTAGTATGAAGGCTTGCTGCTTCTAAGTACTCTTTATGTCGCCTTATAGAGTCAGTTTGTGTACGTTTCGAATTTTCTTTCATCACGAAAAAAACGGGTACAACAAGAATAAGGCTAAGTAAAACAAGCAAGCTAAAAAAAGACATGTCGGAGCTCTGTCATTGAAAATGCTATTGGTTATTAGAAATGATTTTGTACTACAATATAACATGCTTGTGTTATGTTAAAGCAAAACATAGTTTGATAAAAAAACGTATTGCGCCACAGAGTATATGCTTATTTTTAATTAGGAATAAAAATGAATAACGACACGATTGCTAAGAGTCAGTTAACTGCTTATAAACCAACAACCGCTTATGTTGGGACATCTTGGGCAGTAATGTTGGTTGGTGTTGTTGCCTATTTACTTGGGCTATGGAATGCACAAAGCATGTTGTTAAATGAAAAGGGCTATTATATAGCGGTGCTCGCTCTCGGTCTTTATTCTGCCATTAGCCTACAGAAAACGCTACGTGATCGTAGTGAAGGTATCCCAACAACAAATATGTATTACCTAATCAGTTGGGCAGCACTAGGGTTATCCATTGCGCTTATTGCAATTGGTCTCATGTATGCAGGGGGACTGAGCCTAAGCGAGAAAGGGTTTTATATGATGGCGTTTACGATGAGTTTGTTTGCAGCGGTTACTATTCAAAAAAATACTCGTGATGAAGCGCAAATACGCACATTAACCGCACCTTCGATTTCCGACGATACTAAGAACAGTGCCAAAATTGCTCATCAAGCATCACGCGAATCTGATGCTAGCAAATCGCTATTTGGTACCGTTAAGTCTAAAATGGATGATAGAGACTAACGTGCTTGATCATCGACACTCCAGACAATAAAGCAACACTTTTTAAATAAGACGCTTTTTAAACGAGCGGTATCTGCAAACGTGTACGATTGGGTGATAGACGAGCTAGCATGGCTTCTGAAAGTGGTGCAAATGATCCTAGCATCATATCTGCTAATGCTTCAGCGCAAACAGGTGCTAACGCATAACCTTTTGCGCCCATCGCGCTTATGGTCCATATCCGTTGGCTATTTACTAATTGTCCAACGATAGGATGGTAGTCAGGCGTTTGAGTGCGAATGCCAGCTCGTCCTTGCCACAGGCTTGTATCCTTCGGAATAATAGAGGCCATCTCAGGAATAGCAGTGATGAGCTTGTCTCGACTAATCTGATGCTCCTCATCACGTATGTCTGTACCTATGTCATTACGGATAAAGCTCGCGCCAAGCAATAGATATGGCTTGTCAGCGATTATTGTGTTTAACTCATTATCCCCAGTCTGTGCGTTGAACAGCGCACAATAGCCACTATATTTAAGCGGTATTTTGGGTAGCTTTGTGAGTTGCTCTGTCGAGGGACTAAACCAAGACAGCTGTCCACGAATCTTACGACAATCAAAAATACGCTCATCCAATTGATGACTTTCAAAAGCCGCGCAAATGACGATATGATCAGCTGTTATTGTGACAGACTCTTGGTTTTTATTAATACCTTCGATATGAGCTTGCTGCTCAGTTTCGTTGATTTTATTCACTTCTAATTGCTTAAAACGAATGAGTGGATGAGTCAGTATGATATCTTTTAGTGCTTGTGGACTGACCAGACCAGACTGTGGTAAATACAAGTTTTCTGCTAGGTTTTGCTCTTTTAATCCACTGGCAATCTGAGCTTGCTCATGAGATAACGTGGTCGCCATTTCATCAGGGTAGTCTGCAATTTGTTCCGTACCGATATTGGCTTTTATGAGCAAATCAAGGGCGCCAGTTGGTTCAAGCACTGGTGCTGTATTAAGCTGTATGGCTGTTTGATTGAGGTCTCGATACAGTCTGCTGCTATATAAATAACCTATGGTATGTAGATGCTCGTCAACATGGTGGATCGGAGTCATTTTGGGTGCGAGCAGTGCTCTAGGATTACCTGATGCACCTGCTAAGGGCGCTGATTTATCTAGTAAAGTGACATTTATACTACGATTGGCAAGTGACCAGGCTGTTAGCAAACCTGAAACACCTGCACCAATAACGACAACATGCTCAAATGTGCTATAAGTCGTTTCCTGCTTCGCCTCGTGATGGTTGTTGTCATTAGCGAGGTTACTGCTTTTTGCATTAGCCATAACGGCAGTTAGCATTTCTCGCTTTCGACCAAAACCTCTGACTTTTTTAATCTGAAAGTCATGCTCTCTTAGCCCACGCTTAACGATACCAGCACAGCTATAAGTAGCGGCAGTCGTATCAGGGCGTGATAAGCGCTGCATTTGTGCAAAGATACTGTCAGCCCACAAGGTACTATTGCAAGAAGGCGCAAAACCATCCAAAAACCAAGCGTCAACATATGGCGTATGCTGGTTAGAATGGTCTAATGCCAGTTTGCTGAGACTGTCTGCTGCATCACCAAGCCACATATCGACAGTTAAGTTATCATAAGAAAAACTTAAACGATGACAGCCTGCAATCAGGGGCGGATATGCAGCCAAAAGCGGCTGAATGAAATCCATCAGCTCAGGCGCTCGCTCGCCCCATAGCGCAAGTATCTGCGTTAGATCTGCCAACGGTATAGGGAATTTTTCAGTCGTAATAAAGTGCAGGCGAGCCGTTGCTAACTGAGGATTGGTTTCACGTAGTTGTCGCCACAATTGCCACGTCGCTAGTAGGTTTAGCCCAGTTCCAAAGCCAAGCTCGGCAATCGTAAAACATTGCTTTGGTGCAAGTTGTGCCAAACGCTCTGGTAACTGATTGTGCTCTATAAACACGTGACGCGTCTCTGCCAAACCATCCGCATGAGAAAAGTAAACGTCCCCAAACTCACCTGATACTGGCACCATATTACCAGTATCATCCGATTGCCAGTCAATCTTGGCAGGCGTGATAACATTTAAGTGTTTAGGGTTTTGAGGATTGGCGGTAGACATGAGGCGCTTCTTAGAAATATCAGTAACGGTAGCTTAACGATTAGCAGTGACAGATCAATGATATCGACATTTGGTCAAGAGTAGCGCAGTAACTTAATATAAATCAGCGATAGCAAAATCTACGCTACCAACGCTCACGACGAACAAATACTAACCACGAGACAAAAATGCCAACTAACAAACTGATCAAAACGGTAAACGCGCCGTATAGAAACAATTGTCCTTTACTTTCGTAAACTAGGACATTGACTTGGGTCTGTAAATCGTTCACTTGACGCTGCAGTTGTGCGTTACGGCTGAGCAGTTCTTGATTGGCAGCTGATAACGCTTTAGTAGATGGTTGCAACTGTGCCGCCAAAGTATCATTAATATCTAGCGCTGAGTTATTTGTTGGCAAAGCAGACGGCGCTGTTTGATCAGTCACTGGTATCACTGCTGTTGGGTCGGTAGCATCAACAGCAGGTGCAGCGTGAGCTGAAATGGCTGTCATTAACATCAGACCAATCAGACCAATTTTGTAGCAGCAGTTGTGTAAAAAAGAGACACTTTGAATCACGATGCAGCTACTTGATTATCAATATCAGTTGGTGCTGGCAATGCTTGAACAAATGGTTTGATATCGACATGACTATACACACCATCGCGTAAGTAAGGATCATCGTTTGCCCAAGCCTGAGCCGCTTCGATAGAGTCAAAATCCGCAATAATTAAGCTACCTGACATATCGCTCTTATCATGCTCGATAGGCGTTGGACCTGCGATAACGAGACGACCCTGTTGATGCAGTGCTTTTAGGCGTTCAATATGTTCAGTACGAGTAATTAGACGTTGTGCACTGCTATTAGCCACGTCATGACCAATGATGGTAAATAAAGACATGAGACTTCCTTAGTGAATAATAAAAAAGTAATAATGAGCTTATATGGGCTTAATATAAACGCCATAGCGATAAAGTTGTGATTCCTGCTATGACAGGGCAGTAGGAGCTATTTAGCAGCTTTGTCTGTAAGCGCAGGGTTGAGATGCTTCTTTAGTACAGCAAACTGAGCCACGACAAATACAAGCATAATCGGAATCCAGCCATAGGTTTTAAAGTTAATCCATGCTTCATCTGACATTGTGAACGCTGTGATATAATGTAGTACACCCATTAGGGCAAAAAACAGCGCCCAAGCAACAGTCAGTTTTTTCCAGCCGCTAAGGGTCAGGGTAAATACCTCTTTCATCGCAAGCTGCATCAATGGCTTGTTAATTGCGGCACTAACAAATAGTGTTAATGCAAAAATACCATTGATAATGGGTGACTTCCAGCGCAAGTAAATATCATCACGCAGCAGTAATGTGCCGCCGCAGAATAGAATCGTTAATAATAAGACAACCCATTGCTGCTTATCAAACTTACCTTTTTGACGAATAAAATGAATGGCATAAACGATAATAGTAGCGACGAGCAAAGCTCCAGCTGCTGCTAAAATACCGTTATAACGCGCCGCGATAAAAAAGGCAATTAAGGGAATAAAGTCTAGTAATGCTTTCATAGCAAAGGATATGTCCAACAAAAACGTATGGGGTAGTTTACACGTCTACTGCATCAAAAAAAAGCAATCAACACGATAATCATGCGATATACGCAACCTACATAGTAATACTTTCTTATTGTGTCTGGCGACTATGCTACCGGCCAAATACAGCAGTGATAATTACTAAATCTATAGAACTATTAAGGCAGGTCAGAATACTCATAATAGTAATAACGACTACCTGCTACCTAACGCTTATTTTATTTAACACTTTAAGGCTTATCTTATGAAAATTGACTTACATTGCCACAGTACTTGTTCAGATGGAACTTATGCACCGACCGAAGTAATACAACGTGCTCATGCAGCGGGAATCAACGTATTGGCATTGACTGACCATGATACATTGGCAGGGATTGATGAGGCGAGAGACGCTGCTAGCGCTTGTGATATGCAAATTATTAATGGCGTTGAGATTAGCTGTGAGCATACATTAAGCGGTGGTTATGGGAAGAATAAATCTACCAACAAAATCATCCATGTACTTGGACTGGACTTTACTGATCGCGAAAAAATGCATGCAACGCTGCAGCAACTGCAAGACAGTCGAGCGACTCGTGGTCAGCGTATCGTCAAAAAACTAAGTGAACTATTAGATATCAATTATGATGAGCTATGGCAGGCAGTGCTCGATAAGGCGGGTGGTAACCCACAAGCAGTCGGACGCGCCCATATTGGGCAGGTATTATTTGAGCGCGGTGAAGTCAAAACCGTTCAAAAAGCCTTTGATAAATACTTGGCGGATAATAAACCTGCTTATGTAGCAATTGAGGCGTTGACGATGCAGTATGGTATCGAATTAATCCATGCCTGTGGCGGTAAAGCAGTGCTCGCACATCCTACGCGCTATCAACTATCAGCGACACGCGTGCGTAAACTGATAGAAGAGTTTGCACAGCTTGGCGGAGATGCTTGTGAATTACCAGCCGCTAGTGAGCCGATTAGTACGCGAAGAATGGTTGATCGTAGCATTGCTGAACATAGTCTTGCGGCATCTATTGGTAGCGACTTCCATGGTAGCAATATGCCTTGGCGACGCTTGGGCGATGTCCCTATTTTGAATGATGACCAACAAGGAGTTTGGGAGTCTTTTGCAACGCTTGCTTAGTGAGCAAAATCCGTTTTTTTATAGTTATCCCTAGTAGTGATAGAGTCCTGTTCATTACAATGAACAAGGTCTAAGGTTAAGACTTAAATACAATTACATTTATAGAGAAAATATTGGGAAATAAATGCATAAAATAGATTGATAATAAGGGCAGAACTTGCAACACTTGATATAGAAACCTCAAAGCAAATAATATACTTTTGCTTTGATTTTAGTACTTATGTCTTCAACCTATTCACACCTTTTAATGTATTTATATTCTTTGCGGTAGCCCATATATGGCTGTATCGATATCCCATCTAGGTTACAAAAAAATCTCTCAAATGATTTTTGAGTGGCAGGCTGCTGACAGAACATCGCTGATGGCTCTATTTATCGTGTTAGAAGTGTCATTGCATTGGCTATGGTGCTTGTATGTCTGGTGGCAGCAAGATGCATTAAATACCTATGTAAATATGCACTATCTATATCCATTATGGCTCGGGATAAGCTTTGTCGGACTGTTCTTTTTATGTATGGTCAAAGGCTTGTTTCACTCAAGCAACGATGACGAAGTTGTTTTATGTAGATGGCAGATAGCTTTAGTTTTGGTATATACCGCTTACATTTCTACTGTTATTGTGATGATAGGGTACAGTAGTTTGTTTGCGGGCGTGTCGCTCGTCGGTGGTGCTATGCTAGGTATGATGTTGATCAAGCGCCGCTACGCTTGGCGTATGTTCTGGCTACATATTATTTTAATGTTATTGGCTATTATGTCTCCTTACTGTGGTATTAGCCTGCCTAATTTACGCCAATTGACTGTCATTCATCCCATGCTTGAGAGTCATAATTATTTAATTCACAACGAGATTATGGCTACTGAAAATGCAGTGGCTGCGTTAGCCTTTAAGAATAATATCTTAAATTGGGATAGTATCAGCCAGCTACAGCGCTCATCCGTATTTTTTTGGCGGTCGACTCATTTGTATTTAGCATTGCCAAAAGCGATTTTTATCGTTTATATGTTTCGTGCTTTGCTATTGGTGTTAGATGATAGTCGGTTTGAGACCCTGCGACATGCTAATCAGGATGAGCTTACTCAGCTTAAAAATCGCCGCTACGGTCTGAAGAAAATGAAGTATGCTTTGGCAACAGTACGAGAGCAACAAGACTTAAGCGTCATGCTCTTAGATTTGGATTGGTTCAAGCAGATTAATGACAACTATGGTCATGACGTAGGTGATCAGGTTTTGATTGAAATCTCACAGACGTTATCGCAATCATTAACGAATAAGACAATCATCAGCCGCTATGGTGGTGAAGAGTTTTTGGTTGTGTTGCCAGATACGAAGCATGATAGTGCTATGTTGATAGCCGAACGATTGCGCCTAAATATTGCTGAACATGTTATGAAGATTGAAGGTCTGGCTGATTTCAATGTGACAGCAAGCTTTGGATTATATACTTTAACTCACGAAGAGCGAGCTTGTATTGTCCAAGGGTATGAAACGATCATACAGCAAAAGACCACAGCTCGAACGTCGCCCTTCATTAAACCGATTGCTACTCAGCGCGCGGAAAGCCAAATCGCCTCAATGCAAAAGCTGCCTAGTGATATCTGCCAGCGTTTAATCAGCACTGCGGATAAAGCTTTGTATGAAGCGAAACACCGTGGTCGTAATCAAGTGGTCAGTGCTAATGAAATGTGGGCCGAAAAAGAAGGCGGTAAGCAATCGCTTTATAAAAACCGTTAGCCTTTAATAAATAGCCATACTGATAAAACTGTACAAGCGTTATCGGTATGGCTTATATTCTATTGATTAGTCCAACTTAGACGCCAGTTTAATGCCATCAATACACTAAGTGCTGTACTAAGCTTGCAAGCACACTGGTGGCAAAGCTACCCGTAGTCAAAGTAAAGTTTAATACCAGCGTCTGATCATCTGACCATTCCCATGTTAACGCTTCGATAGGTAAGCGTAGCGCACGTCGCTGTGCTTTGATATCGCGCTGCTCTAATCCCGTTGCTAGTTGCATAAGTAGTGGACTGTGTTGTACTACCTCGGTCTCTAAACCTGCAGCTCTACCAGAGACCTTGTCGTTGCCCGTGCCCCATAGCACCGCAGTTGGATGGATGTCACCACTATCAATACGAGCACGTAATGTATTATCTAGTGTTTCACTGGTGAATATCGATCCTGAGCCGTCCAAGTTGAACACTTCGCCAGCTAGCCCTGTATTCCAGCTACCGTCACGAACCCGTGACGCTAATATTTCATTAAATATCAAACTACGTGCAGCAGACAACTCCATCGTGTTTTGCTCGCGCGGCGCACGTTTACGTTTGCTCTTTTTTGGTTGCGGGCGTTTTTCTGGCACTGGACGTGCAAATAATCTCAAGGCTTCTCTAACATTATTACCATTACGTCCAAAACGCTGTGGACCAAAATAATTGGGTACGCCATTTTCACCAATGTGCTTCAAATGCTGCTTGACGCGTTGCTTAGCAGATAATGATTGCTCAGATGATGCAGTGTTTTCGTCACTAACGCTCGCAAACTGAATATCGCGTAAAGTAATAACAAATTGATTAGCACGGTGCGTACCGCGATTGAGTTTTTTATTATGCCAGTGCTGCGCAAGGATAGTGACAGACTCGTTTGCACCAATGTCCACTGTTGCAAACTCAGCAGGTGGTAATTGCTTTTTTGGTATTCGCAAACTAAACCACTGGGTCGTCAATGCATGACGGTCTTTCAACCCCGAGTAGCCAACATCACGCAAGGGAATATCTGCCCACTCTGACAATAGCTTTGCCAGATAAACAGTATTCATGCCTGACTTTTCGATATGTAGCCATAGATGCTCACCTTCGCCAGTGAAATCTAATGGCAATAGCTCATTGACGATAAAGTCAGTCGTCTTGGCTTTATAAGTCGCTTGCTTTATGGGCTGCAAGCTTGGCTGTGGTAACTTCTCGGTATCTGTAATAGCGGTGATATCAATATGAGCCAGATCAGTTTGCTCACTGGCATCTTGATTAATAGCGACCACTTGGCTATCTAAACTGACTTGAGAAGTGGTAGTTATTTCGTTTTGATTATCTTGAGAAGTCATAAGGTCGTCTTTTATTTTGTTTATTAATAATGATGAGCAGTAAAAAGAACGCGGAAAGCAAAGTTGCATAATTACGTTTTGCAACGCAGCAAACATACAAAAAAACATCGTGTGCGAGGCGCTCTTGCTACTATCAATGTATAGCATATTAAAAATAATAGGATAAGTTGAATTTGTCTGGTGGTTACGGTCATTTTCAACCTACTGTCATTAGACATCATTATAGCTGTTAAGGAAGCATTATGACCAAGGCGATGATCAATACAGTCACCATCAGCAAAGCGGATATTCAAAGTGGTGGCATGAAATCTTACAAGCAAGACGACGATAGTATCATTTTAATCACTCGTGATGACGATGAGTTCCGAGCATTTGATGGTAAGTGCCCCCATGCTGGTGCAGATTTAGGTAACGGTCTGCGCTGTGGCAATCGAGTAGTCTGTCCTTGGCATCATGCGAGTTTTGATACTAGCGACGGGTCACTACTAGAGCCGATCGCAACAGAAGGTTTGACTCAATATAAACTCACTCATGATGGTGACAGTTTGATGGTTGATACCTCAGCTGAGGTAACGGGGCAGGTCGAAAATGACAAGTTAACTGATACTCATACTATTATCGTTGGTGGCGGCGGTGCAGGATTTATGACGGCTGACCAGTTGCGTCAGGGTGGTTATGGCGGCAAGATTACGTTGATTAGTAAAGATGAAAAAGCACCTTATAATCGTCCATTGTTATCTAAGGCGTTTTTGGCAGGAAACATGGATGAAGATAAGTTGCTGTTAGGCGGTGCTGATTGGGCGAGTAGCAACAATATTGAGTTACGTCTAAACCAGACGGTCAGCGAAGTAATCCCTAATGAGGCGACCATCGTCGTAGAATATAAAAATGGAAATAGTGAACGGCAGACTGCAGATTTTCTAGTAGTGGCTACTGGTGCATCGCCTGCCATTCCGTCTATTACTGGGGCAGATGTTGATGGCGTCTATACATTACGCAGCATGGCAGATGCCAAATTGATTAAAGCGGCCAGTCATGATCAGCGTGTGGTAATCATTGGTACAGGGTTCATCGGTATGGAAGTTGCCTCTGCATTAGCGCAGGCAGGTACGACCGCTTCTATCACAGTAGTGGGTCAAGACAATCGCGTGATGGGCAATATTGTCTCAGAGACTGTAAGTAATGCATTAATTAAGCTACATGAAGAAAAGGGCATAAACTTTGTATTTGATGCAACTGTCAATGAAATTACCAAAGTTGACCGTCAAGTGGATAAAGATGAAGATGAAGATGATCAGGCTTTTTCAGATGTAGGCGGTGTCACGCTGGCGAGTGGTGAGCATATTGATGCTGATATTGTGGTCTTGGGTACTGGTGTGTCTCCACGTACCGAGATATTGAGTGAAGTTAATGCTCCAGATGGCGTACAAGTTGATGCGCATCTACAGTTGCGTGATGGCGTCTATGCGCTAGGCGATATTGCAAAAGCTAGCAACCAAATGGGCCGTATGCGTATTGAGCACTGGCGCGTAGCTTTGCAGCATGGCATGGTCACGGCAGCTGCGATATTAGGGGATGATGATGTCGAGTCGTTAGAGGCACGCATTCCTTTCTTCTGGACCATGCAGTATGGCAAGAGCCTACGCTATAGTGGTCATGCAGCGACACCTGAGTTCAATATCTTATTTGGTACGCCAGATACGCTTGACTATATCGAATACTATTTCGATGATGAAGGCGAGAATACGCGGGCTAGTGCAGCAAGTACGCTTGGACGTGACAAAGAGTTGGTCGCGTTTTCTGAGCTATTGCGCCGTGGTCACGCGCCGACACGTGCGCAGCTCAATGCAGGATTTAATATGATTGAGCAAGCACAGGCGTTATCGCGCTAGTACTATTAAGCAATACGTATTAATATTTAGGCTGGCTTAGGAATCTAAGTCAGTTTTTTTATAGTCAAATCCATATAAATCCGCTACATCGTCATCCTCGCTAAGTATACTCATGTATAACTTGCACTCGGTTTTCTTGTATCGAAATTATTTGAATTCAACTATACGTAGATAAAAAAGGAAGAATTATAATATGAGCGACGATAATATAAAAAGCAGCAATATGAACGTAGATTACTTTGACAAAGAGTCGGTATTTCTACGTGAAGCGACATTGGATGATATTGGCGCACTTGAGCAGTTGTTAAATTGCTGCTATCGGGAGATAGCAGGCTGGACCAACGAAGCCGATTTGATAGGTGGTATTCGAACTACATCAGCCGAGCTGGCTGCCGTGATTAATGATCCTAATCACTATTACTTCGTTTATCCGAAAACAACAACGGGCGACCGTGACGGAGAAGAAATAGGTGAGATATTTGGTTGTATCGCTGTTGATATCAAAACCGATGCTAACTCAAATAAAAAAGCTTATATCGGTATGTTTGCGGTGCATCCTGCGCTACAAGGAAAAGGCGTAGGCAACGTGATTTTACAAGCGGCTGAGACTTTTGCAAATCGTCATTTACAGTCCCTGAATCAGCCAAGTCGTCTGACCATGTCTATTTTAAGTCATCGTCCTGAGCTTTTGGCTTACTATCAGCGCCGTGGCTATCAATTAAATGGCAATAAAATGCCGTTTCCAAACGATGGTAATAATGGTGAACCAAAGCGTGATGATTTAGAGCTATTAGAACTAGAAAAAATAGTTAGTTAATCAGGTGATCAAATGAAAAGATATTAAAAAACAATCTATCTCACTTAACCCCAAAAGTATCCAAAGGTCATAAATAGCCCCACGTTCAATAGTAAGAATGCCACTATGATTAAGCGCTTGAACCAGTTAAATGCTGGCAAGCGCGTGGTATTGTCATCAGACATGAGGTAAGCAAATAAAAATAATAGGCTTGCTGCCAACGTCATAATTCCGATACCAATCGGTAATATAAAAAGGTACACCTGCCACACAGTCATCTCTCAACGGTCAGTATTAACCGCATCATAGCAGCAACAGGATTGCGCTGTCAGTAGGCCTTACTTTAAATTTTCCAAAGCTAATGATTTATAGAAAGCACAGTAATCACAAGTGCCATATGAAAGTCGTCAAGGTGTTTTAGATATATGAAGACATATACTTGTAACAAGACTGACAATAAAAAAGGATGCTCACATGGCATCCTTTTTTATAATAGCTAAGACTAACCAGAGAATCTAGCGCGCTTAACGCATGGTCACAAACTCTTCTGAGCCAGTTGGATGGATGGCAACGGTATTATCAAAGTCAGCCTTGGTTGCACCCATTTTGATAGCGACTGCAAAGCCTTGAATCATCTCATCGACACCAAAGCCAATACCATGTAGGCCAATAACTTTTTCATCGTCGCCCAAGCATACCAATTTCATCATGCATTTTTGACGATGCTGAGTCACGGCGCTATACATAGAGGTAAAGGTCGATTTATAGCATTTGATGTTTTCTTTGCCATAGCGTTCCACTGCATCGATTTCAGACAGGCCAATCGTGCCGATAGCAGGGTGAGTAAAGATTACCGTCGGTATCAGTGAGTAGTCTAAGTGCTCATTTGTCTTGTTATTAAACAAGCGCTCTGATAAGCGGCGACCTGCGGCAATCGCCACTGGGGTTAGGTCAACACTGTTTTCGATAATATCGCCAACGGCGTAAATATTCTCAACATTGGTGTTTTGGAACTTATCGACTTTGATTTTGCCAGTCTCAGTCGTCTCGACACCAGTTACTTGCAGATTGATACCGTCTGTTGATGGCGCACGACCAATGGCCCAAATCAAGCAATCTGTCGTATCTAGACTACCGTCTTTGGTACATAACGTCAGGCTATCATCTTCGTTTTTGTTAACTTCAGTGAGCGTGGTATTGGTATGCAACTGGATACCGTCTTGCTCCATTTCTATCAGCAATGCCTCTACCACACTATGGTCAAACGCACGCAGTGGTGAATGTTGACGCACATATAGATGCACCTCAGCGCCGAGACTATTTAATACGCCTGCGATTTCAACAGCGATATATCCTGCGCCTACAATCGCCACACGTTTTGGCAGGTGATTCAACGCAAAGAATCCGTCAGAGTCGATGCCGTATTCTGCGCCTTTGATATCTGGCTGGATCGGATGACCGCCTGTAGCAATCAAAATATGGTCAGCAGTGATCAGCTCACCATTAACTTCTACAGTGTTAGTATCGACAAATTTGGCAAAACCTTTGATAACCTCTACGCCATTTTTGGCCAAGTTATTATCATAAGAGCGGTGAATGTTTTCGATATATTGCTGACGGCTCTGTATCAGTTTTTGAAAGTCAAAACCTTTGGCATCAACATCAAAACCATAGTCTGGTGCATATTTATGGATGGCTTCAGCTACTTGCGCGCCATACCACATTACTTTTTTGGGAACACAGCCCAAATTCACACACGTGCCGCCCAATTGATTGGCTTCGATGATAGCGCATTTTTTGCCATAGCTCGCCGCACGGTTGATTGATGCGATGCCGCCGCTACCGCCACCAATGGCGATATAGTCGTAATGTTTGGTCATAATACGGTCTCTTATTAAGTTGTTATTGGTGCTGCTTCCGACTCCACTGTAATGGGTCTTATCATCCATCTTACAAGTTTTTTATAGTTCGTGTATATCTAATTGCTTGAATATAAACAGTATTTGGTTAAGAGAAGCTTAGCATTTAGATATGTAAATCTACCTAAACCCATTTAGACGATAGGGCGACGTCTATAAAACAACAGTCCCGGAATAGATAAGCCAAGCACCAATCCCGAGGTCACAAATAATGCTTCAAACAAATAGCCCATCATTTGGCCAAATAACTCGTCAGAAAAACCAAAATAGCCAATCTGCACCATACTAACCATTGCTTTATAAGCGGCAATACCAGGCATCATACAGATGACACTAGGCGAAATAAGTGCTTTTGGCGGTAAGGTATATTTCTTAGAAAAATATACACCCAAAAAGCTGGCTAGCATCGCCCCAAAAAAGCTAGCAACCACGAGATGGATATGCTGATGGACAAGAGCAGTCTTTAATCCAAAGCCAAACGCCGTCATCAGCAAACAAGGCAATATATAGCGTTTGGGAACGCTAAACATCAGCGTCCAACCAAGGGTGATAATGCAAGACAGTACGACGGTTTCAACAAACCACATCTTAAAACCCCCAGTGCTGTATTTGCAGTAAAATCAGTGCCATCACGATACCAACGCACGCGGATAAAGTAAGCATATAGGTAAAAACAGCACGCCCAACGCCAATATTGACATAGCCTTTTAAGATATCAGACAAAGAGTTAATCAAAGGAAAGCTGGGCACCAGTAGTAGCACACTGGAGGCAACGGCGATATCGGCATTGTTACCAATATCAAAGTAGTAGGTCGTTGCCCCAATCAGTGAGGCGATAAAAGCTGTCACAATGACAGTGATAAAAGGGTTAAAGTGATGCTTGGATAGATATATACGAGTAAACATCGCCACCATGCCAGCGATGAATGTCACCGCCGTAATCGACCAACTACCACCATTAAGATAAGCAAATGCTGCACAGGATGCGCCAACAAACAAACTTACTAACCACGTTGGGTAAACGGTCTTATCTAACTCATCGAACGCAAGAGTAGTGCGGTCAATCAAATCATTATGATCGACAGTGGCTTCGGTCTTGTTGACGATTTGCTGGATTTGTACCAACAGATTAACATTGATACTCTGATTGATCGTATCTCTAGTAGTGGTAATACAGCGCTCGTCACATATAGTTGTCAAGGTAATGGCATTAAAGTTCAGCGAACATTCGACACTGTTCATTCCTAAGGCGATGCCTAAACGCTTGCATAAATCCACCACCACGGCAGACTCAGCGCCATACTGCATAAGGAGTAAGCCGCAGCGCACACATAATCGAGTAATGTGCTGCTGCTTTACGTAGCTGATAGAGTTCATGGATTAGATACGCATGTTGGTTAATATTGTTACGCTATTATAAAGGGTCTGGAAGCTGACGCGTAGGCATTATCAGAAAAACCATTAAGTGATACGATACAGTATAAGCTTTTTTGGCAAGGAGCATAAAATGCATATCGCTATTTTAACACTGACGTTTTCATTGCCCGGCTGTAGTTCGTTAAAAGAAAAGCGTCACCGTATGGGCGGCTTACATGCACGCTTTGGCAATACACCAAGCGTCGCAGTTTGTGAGAGTGGCGGCCGCGATCGCCATGATGCCAGCGAGTGGACGTTTGTGATCGTTGGGCTGTCCAAACGTGAGGTCGAGTCGCAGTGCAGCCAAATTGAAGAGAAGCTAGAGCGTACGGTAGATGCGTGGGTGATGAATATTGAGAGGGAGTTTATTTAGGGTGAATTAGGATAGTGTAGTAATATTTTGAATGTTTTTCTTTCATCAGAGATAGAGTTTGTTCTACACTACCTGCACATAAGTTTATAATTAGATGAAGGTTAAGAATATGGAAGAATTAGCTCATCAAATCTCTGAAATCATCTTATGCTATCGAGAAGATGACATAGATGGATGTTTTTATAATACTGTAATGACACCTGAACATGTTATAAATTGGGTAAATCAGTTTGATGAAAATGATAGAGAGTTCTTGCTATCAGAGCTTCTACATATTTTGCCAAAAAGTTATTTTTCAAAAGATTTCATGCTAAAGTTTTTAGATGTAGTATTGACAAAGGTATCTGAGGATTTAGGATATGAAAATTTGTATAATTTCCTTCTTGACGCTCAGATAATTCAATGCCAAGGTTCGAAAAAAAGTCAAACTGAAATATTAATATTATTAGATGAGATATTTAAAGATAAATTTGGAAAGTCTATAAAAGACTTTCCTTTAGGTGATGTTAAATACTGGATCTATATTGATGATCTTTTAGCATCGGGTGGAACATTCAAAAGAAATATTATTAAGGAAATAGAACATCATGCTCTCGATGGTGGCTTTAAAAATTCAAATGTAGAAATAGTTTGTTTATTTATAGGGTTACATAGTTTAGGCTGGAAAAATACTAAGTACTCTCTAAATCAGGCTTTGAGCTGGAATGTTAGTGAAAGAATTAAAGCATATATGTATTTAGGTTTTGAAAATAATATAAAGGAAACAGGATCTAAGCTTAACATTGTTTATCCTAAGAAAAATGAAGAAGGTTTGAATTTCCTTGATTTTCTTGAGGGTTCTTTTGTGCGTGATTACCCTATGAGAAACGAGAATATTGCATTCAGACCAGTACACTTACCCATAACAGAAGAATTTTATAGTAGTCCTCAGTCTAGAGATAGGTATGAAAATATTTTACTAAGAAAGGGAATAGATCTAATACATAATACTCAAAATCTCACGGTAGAAAGTATAAGACCGCTAGGTATGACTAATCCATCAAACAAAACACTAGGAACTGGTAGCCACTTTTTTACTTGGAGAAATATATCAAATACTTGTCCCATAGTTTTTTGGTGGGAAGCTAATGGTTGGTATCCGCTATTCCCTGTAAAAAATAGAGGAGTGTGATATGAGTTTGAGTATACGCCACTATAAGAGTAGTGAGTGTGTGACGTTTAAAAGCACAAAAGGTGAGTTTGGAGCTTTATCAAATATGGCTCCGAATTTTCCCATATATATTAATCAAACCAAGCTTAAGACCTCAGAAGCACTATACCAAGCCTTACGGTTTCCTAATCATCCTGAAGTTCAACATCAGATTATTTCGCATAGAAGCCCTATATCAGCTAAAAAATATGGAAGGGAGCATATTGATTTAACTAGAGCAGACTGGAATCAAGTTAGGTTTAAGATAATGAGATTTTGTATCGAATTAAAACTTTTTCAAAACTTTGATCGGTTTTCTGAGGTGCTTTTGTCAACAGGTGACTATCCAATAGTTGAGTATTCCGATAAAGATAAAGTTTGGGGTGCTACTTTTCAAAATGGCTATTATATAGGAACAAATGCTTTGGGACGATATTTGATGGAATTAAGAGAAAAAGTTAAAAGTAAAAAATTCGAATTAACTATGCCTGATGTATTAGATATGAAAATATTAAACCAATTAATTGATATTCACTCTGTATCTTCATATCCTGAAAATTCTATATTAGAGCAGACTAAGTTATTCTAGTTATATTGAAAATGGATTTTATTTGAAGTAGCTTGATATTAAATTAACAAAAGAGACCACTCTATAAAGAGTAACCTTTTATCAATCACTAACCAATTTCTATTATCTGACGTCTTTTAGGCTAAAAGTATTCTAAAACAATCATACTAAACTAGAAATATGTTTGTTTAATTAATTATACTTAAGGATTAGTAGGTACATAAAGGACTGTCATGACCATCAACACTATCCAGCTATTTACTTTCATCATTGCTGTATTCATATTTATCATGACGCCGGGTCCTGGTGTGTTTGCCACGATTGCCAAAGCCATGA
This sequence comes from Psychrobacter sp. AOP7-B1-25, assembly GCF_052376195.1. Taxonomy (NCBI): domain Bacteria; kingdom Pseudomonadati; phylum Pseudomonadota; class Gammaproteobacteria; order Moraxellales; family Moraxellaceae; genus Psychrobacter; species Psychrobacter sp. AOP7-B1-25. Next base: position 31,308 of record NZ_JBQSVK010000003.1, on the reverse strand, counting down.
CACAAGGGTCTTGGGCGGCGCTGCCCTTAGTTATTGGGCTTGCTGCAGGGGATGCTATTTATATGGTGTTCTCAGCTTATGGACTGAGCGCGTTAGCAAGTAATTTTAATACACTGTTTACTATCGTTAAGTTTGAGGGTGCAGGCTATTTATTTTACTTGGCATACAAGATGTGGACGACGGTGCCGAGTGAAATTATCACTGGAGATATAGCGTTAAAGAATAAGAATGAGGGTTTAAAAAGTGTGATGTCAGGCTTTTTGGTGTTCATTAGCAATCCAAAAGTTATTTTATTCTACATAAGCTTATTACCTAGCTTTTTTCCAGTAACCAGCCTGACAGGGATAGATATTACGATTCTATGTCTAGTGATTTTTAGCTGCGCCATTGTTGCCATGATGATGTATGCCTTCATGGCGAGCTATGCGCAAAAATGTCTAAAAAGTCCTAAAGCGCGTCAGAAATTTAATCGAGTAGGGTCTTCATTTATGGGATTGGCTGGCACATGGTTGATCGCGAAGGGTTAGATTTATAATACAAATCTGCAGGAAGCGTTGGACGCTTAACAAATACCTTTGATGGTTCATAAAAAGAAAAAGCCACCCTATAAAGAGTAGCCTTTTATCACCGAGTATCTAAGAATACCAGTTATTAGTGACGACCTTGGCCTGCAGGTTTCTCAAACCCTTTTGCACTCATGCATGAATCTATTTTCTTCATATCATTTTTACTTGGACGACTGTCCTTATTCATTTTTACGCCCGATTTTTTAGCACAGTCATTCATGGCTTGCTTCATGTTTGCTGACATCGCAGGTCTTTTATGGTTATGATCACTTGTGCCGCTTGAAGCGCAGGCCGCAACACCAACAGTAGATGCTAACAAAATAAATAGTAATTTTTTCATGGAAAGTCCCTAAAATTTTTAGTAGTCATGCAAGAGTGAGTATCGTCAATTCGTGCGTGTTATATCGTTCTTAACCAGTTATTTCGATATCGTATACATTTGAGCATAGTGTGGAGCTATTTAAATACTAATATATTCAACCTTTAAGTAACTTTAATAAGCATTGAGAAAGGTAACGCAGGGCAGTAGAGGTAGTTGAAACGGTATATAGATATATTAACTAGGGTCTATAGCTTGTAAGTTATACAAGCTTTGCCATTCTCAACACTCAATAAAAAAGCCACTCCCTAAAGAGTGGCCTTTTGATGAATGCCAATGCGTTATTTGTCATCTACCAAAACTAGGCTGATGATCAAGCACTCTATAGCTCAAAGACCAGATACTGTAAGATTCTTTGTTGAGCACTTATCTGAGTATTGGTTACCTCAGTTGGGTCTTCCAGACAAGCAGTGTAGTCTTCAGGATCCAATGTTCCATCAAGTAGTAAGCTATAGCAGTAGCTATCGCCGCCTTCTTCATTATGATAAGAGGTGTAGGTCACGCGTCCACTACCATAATCAAAGCCAACGGTTAATGGACGCATAGTGCCGTCACTGTCTTGCCCGCTCACATATACATCGACATTTTCACTACTGTTGACGCCGTTCATCCGTGCCCAGCCACTAGCAAACCCGTCAATAGTCACTGTGCCGTCAGAATTCAAGCAATCGCCTTGCGTACAAGTGACTTCTTCCAGCCATGATTTGAGTGTCGGCTCGATGTTACTACGGATAGTAATAGAGTCTTCACCTGTCGTAGCGCTGCCATCATCTTCTGGTTGATTGGTTGGTGTCTCGTCAGAACCGTAATAGTCGATGTACTCTGGGAATGTTTGCTCTACGACATCATATGCCAAATCGCTCACATAGATTCGACCACCACCATCGACATATTCTTTTAGCATCTGTCTCTTATCATCATCCATCAGCCAGCTTTCATCATCTAGACCACAGTTAAAAAACACCACTTCATAATCAAATATATTGGCTTGGCCATCATTATTACTATCTACAAATAAATTGTCCGTGGACTCCCAGATATCAAACTTGGAGTCAATAATATCACCATCCGCTGCATCAACATCTGCAAGACCTAGCTTTGCAAGTATGAGCTCAATACTGTCATATGCTCCTTCGATGACGAGCATTTTAGGAACTGCTGTAAGGACGGTATCTTCTAACTGAGTTATCTCTGTTGTAGATGACCCAGTTCCTGATAGAGTAAGTTCTTGCTTAGCACTAAAAGCCCCTTTTTTGAACTGAACTTGCAACTCATTTGTAGACGTTTCAAGATCTAGACGATAGCTACCATCCGTACTGGTACAGGTACTTGCCAAGCTATTTGCAGGTGCAATGCCGCAGTCAGCATCTGTAGTACTATCCGCTGACTTAACTGTCATCGTCTGTATACTACTGGCGCTGTAGGTGCTCGCTGCAATACGGCTACTAACATTAGCACCTTCTGCTGATGCTACGGCGTATACCAGTGCATTAGCGATTGGCGTTTGACCATCATATGAAAGCAACTTGCCATATATTGTATTTTGATTGGGCTGCGCTGGATCAACCACTCCTTCTGGGTTTTCAGGATTCGTTTGGTTTGATGCTGAGTCGTTATCGTCATTACAACCAACCAATGCCAACGAAGTCATCATAAAAACAGTCATGACTGACAATTTATTTCGCAAAAATACTTTCATACTTTTAGGTTCCATTTGCAGTATTAAGAGGTGATATTAGATATGTCATTGTATTTGTAGGATTATGAGCGTTACATTTTAGAAATGTCAAAGTATACAATGAGTAACAAAGTCACAGATAGTAGGCAAAAGTAGACTAAGTGTCAAATGCAGTATTTGTAGTATGTTAGCTCTTAATACTGTTTTAGCGAATATATCTTAATTCTATTACTGGTTAAAAATAGAATTAAGATAAACTTTTTCAGAAAGTAGGGTGGTTTAATAGCACAATGTGTCCATTCTGTTGATACATAGAACAGACATGATCATGATTAAGGTGCTGCTTAATACAATAAGAATAATAGCGTTAATTTATTTTTAAATATTATGGATATTTATATAATTAGTTACTCTGCACGAAATTTGAAATACACCAACAATAACAAATTTTGTAAAATAATAATTTGTGATAGCAAAAAAAGGCCACCCTATAAAGAGTAGCCTTTTATCAATGATTAATCAGTTTGTATTAGCTTACGTCCTTCATGCCTTGCTCAAGCATTGGCTTTAAGAACTCACCTGTGTATGAGCCTTTGACTTCTGCGACTTTTTCAGGCGTGCCTTCAGCGATGATCAGTCCGCCACCTTTACCGCCTTCAGGGCCAAGATCGATCACCCAATCTGCTGTTTTAATGACATCGAGGTTATGCTCGATGACCACGATGGTATTACCTTTATCGCGTAGGGTATGCAGGATGTGTAGCAGCTTGTAGATATCGTGGAAGTGCAAACCAGTGGTTGGCTCATCCAAGATATAGAGCGTTTGACCAGTATCGCGCTTAGCAAGCTCACGCGCCAGTTTGACCCGCTGCGCTTCACCGCCAGATAGCGTGGGTGCTGACTGACCCAAACGAATATAGCCAAGACCGACATCCATCAACGCCTGCAGGCGGCGATAGATCGCAGGTATCGCTGAGAAGAATTCAGTCGCATCTTCCACAGTCATCTCTAACACTTCGGCGATGCTCTTACCTTTATAGTGAATCTCTAACGTCTCACGGTTATAGCGCTTGCCTTCACAAGTATCACAAGGCACGTACATATCCGGTAAGAAATGCATCTCAACTTTGATGAGGCCATCACCTTGGCACATCTCACAGCGTCCGCCTTTTACATTAAAGCTAAAGCGGCCAGGCTTATAACCACGGGCACGTGCTTCTTGCGTTTGAGCAAACATTTCACGTACTGGAGTAAACACGCCAGTATAAGTCGCTGGATTTGAGCGGGGCGTACGTCCAATCGGGCTTTGATCAATATCGACCATTTTATCCAAATGCTCAAGACCACTAATACTTTCAAACTTATCGGCGAGCAAGGTAGAGGCATTATTTAATTGCGTCGCTGCCAATGGCATGAGTGTACGGTTAATCAAGGTAGACTTGCCCGAACCTGATACACCAGTTACACAGGTCATGACGCCTACAGGAATGGTCAGATCTACATCATGCAAGTTGTTGCCTGATGCACCCTTTAGTTCAATCATCATCGGCGCTTTTTTAGCTTTGGCTTTACCTTTGACTTCCACGTCCATGGTTTTTGCAGTATGACGTACCGCTGGAATTTCGATTTTCTTTTCACCAGACATATACTGTCCAGTCAACGACTCTTTGTTTGCCATGATGTCATCGACCGTACCTTGAGCGATCACATGACCACCGTGAACGCCTGCGCCGATACCGATATCAATGACATGATCCGCTTGGCGAATGGCATCTTCATCATGCTCAACGACTAGTACTGTATTGCCCAAGTCACGCAAGCGGGTGAGGGTTTTTAGCAGACGGTCATTGTCACGCTGGTGCAGACCGATAGATGGCTCATCGAGTACATACATCACGCCCATTAAACCTGCACCGATTTGGCTAGCAAGACGAATACGCTGTGCTTCACCGCCCGATAGCGTTTCGGCAGAGCGCGCAAGAGTGAGATAGTCAAGCCCGACACTCACAAGGAAGTTTAAACGCTCATTAATTTCTTTAAAGATCTTTTCGGCGACTTCACCTTTGTGACCGCTAATTTTTAGCGTTTTATAATAGTCCGCCGCATCGCCGATAGACAGTTTGACGATTTCAGCAATAGTCTGATCGTCAACACGGACATTGCGCGAGATTTCATTTAGGCGCGCGCCATCACAGACGTTACAAGTCGTATCTGCCAAGTATTTGGCCAGCTCATCACGAACGAGGTTACTTTGCGTCTTGGCATAACGACGCTCTAAGTAAGGCAGCACGCCTTCGAATGGTACGGTCTTGTTCGTCTTGCGACCGCGTTCATCGGTGAAATTAAAGGTAAGTTTCTCTTTGCCAGAGCCATGCATGATGATGTCTTGATGCTTTTTACTCAAGTCTTGCCACGGCATATCCATATCGATTTCGAAGTGCTTACAGACAGTGCTAAGTAGGCCAAAATAGTAAGCATGACGTTTGTCCCAACCATTAATTGCGCCTTGGTTAAGTGACTTCTCGTGATGAGTGATGAGTTTTTCAGCAGCAAAGTACTGACGTTTGCCAAGACCGTCACAGCTTGGGCACGCGCCATATGGGTTGTTAAAACTGAACATACGTGGTTCAAGCTCAGGCACGGCACGATCACAGACAGGGCAAGAGTGCTTAGCTGACATGACTTGATTGTCACTGCCGCCTTCTTTTGGATTGCCATCCATAAAGTGTAGAGTCACCAGTCCTTGACCCAAGCGGAGAGCCGTTTCCAAACTTTCAGCAACACGGTTACCCAAGTCATCACGAACTTTAAAGCGATCGACTACCACCTCGATGGTATGTTTTTTCTTCTTATCCAGTGTCGGTAGCTCATCGGTATCATAGACATCACCATCAACGCGCACACGGACAAAACCTTGCCCAATCAGCTGCTCAAGTAAAACGGTATGCTCGCCTTTACGCTCACGAATTACCGGTGCCAATATCATCAGCTTAGTATCTTCTGGCAATGCCATGACCTGATCGACCATCTCAGTAACCGACTGTGCGACCATCGGCTCACCGTGCTCAGGGCAATATGGTGTACCAATACGTGCATATAGCAAACGAAGATAATCATAAATCTCGGTAATTGTACCAACAGTCGAGCGTGGGTTATGGTTGGTTGATTTCTGTTCGATAGCAATTGCAGGAGACAAGCCTTCAATACTATCGACTTCAGGCTTCTCCATTTGAGAGAGGAACTGACGAGCGTATGCCGATAAACTCTCGACATAACGACGTTGTCCTTCGGCATATAACGTATCAAATGCCAGTGAAGATTTACCAGAGCCAGATAGGCCAGTGATAACCACGAATTTATCTCGTGGAATGTCTAAATCAATATCTTTTAAATTATGAGTACGTGCGCCGCGTATTGCGATATGGTCATGTGCCATCGGTTACAGGTTTCCTATTTGCTAAAAGGGGATTGGGAAATATCTCAATTCAAAAAGTAAATGCAGGTTAGTAAAGTAGTTGGTTAAAACGTGAGTTATTCTAAATTTATAGTGTCGTTACAAAAGGGGCGGTTATAAATCGTGTTGTTATAGAGGATTTGATTATTTATAAGGTAAAAGCCGTGCGAGTCTAGCTGTTCGTTTTCTATTATTGTTTGTCTTTGTCTTTGTCTTTGTCTTTGTCTTTGTCTTGCTTTTTCTATGACTTTTTTATGGGACTAAGCAAATCTAAATCAAATTAGTGTTAAGTAACAGGCATCGTTTGTTATGGTTTTGACCAAAAATGTCATTTCATAGAAGCCGTTCGTCGCTATATAGATGTGTCGAGCTGGATATTAATTATGCTGACGACGTTTTACTTTATTGTCATAGTGACAGCATTATTCAAGGCATGACTATGCATCTGATGCACTTGGTAACAAAATAATCTCATAATATGAATAGCTTGAGTTAAGAGCATATACATTGCTGCACCAGTAAGACAAAAGTCTCGGCAACCAAACGACGAATGTCTTATACTAGTGGGCTTGATTTATAGGCTAATACCTTGATAAACCAGTAGTGATACATCATGGTATAGCGCAAGTGTTAGTCATGAAAGATGGCAATGAGCAACCAGCAATGATCAACCAGTGAGGCAAGTATGAATAGCGTAGAGAAACGAGCAATCCTCGGAGTCGGTGGCATTTTCGCCTTACGTATGATTGGCTTGTTTATGATTGTGCCGGTATTTTCTGTTTATGGTGAAAATTATGCACACGCAACGCCATTTTTAATTGGTTTGGCCGTTGGTATTTATGGATTAGGGCAGGCGATCTTTCAGATACCGATGAGCCTTGCTGCTGATAAGTTCCCGCGTAAGCCTATTATATTTTTGGGATTGATACTGTTTGCTGTAGGCGGCATGATTGCGGCAAACGCGACGGATATATATGAGGTTATCATCGGTCGGGCGCTGGCAGGTAGTGGCGCGGTCTCTGCTGTACTTATGGCACTATTGGCAGATGTGACTCGTGAAGAGATGCGTACCAAAGCGATGGCCACGATGGGTCTAACCATTGCGACTTCCATCATGCTCGCTTTTGCTTTTGGGCCATTATTAGTCGGTTCGCTCGGTATTTCTGGACTGTTTTGGCTGACGTCAGGATTTGCTGTTTTGGCGATGCTGCTATTAGTGGTTATACCGACGCCTATGCGCGTGCTCAAACACAATCTGGATAATAAAACCATTGGTCAGCAATTAGCGACAGTTCTCAAAATTGGCGATCTAAACCGCTTACATATTGGTATCTTTGCGCTACATCTAACGATGACTGCCATATTTGTGATATTGCCGCACCAGCTTAGCGAAGTACTTGGCTTATCAGTACGTCAGCAAGGACTGGTTTATTTGCCGCTATTGTTCATTGGCTTTGCCATTGCGATACCATTTATCATCATCGCTGAAAAGAAACGCAAAATGCGTCAGGTGTTTTTGGGCGCGATTGCTTTGATGACTGCTGCTTTAGCGTTATTGGCGCTTGGTAGTCAGCTCGGTGTTGGTATAATATTGGGCTTGCTGCTGTACTTTATGGGCTTTAACTTGCTTGAGGCGACGATTCCTTCGTGGATATCTAAGCGTGCACCAGTCGCCAATAAAGCAACGGCGATGGGTCTTAATTCCTCTAGTCAGTTCTTTGGTGCGTTTGTCGGCGGGGCGATGGGTGGTCTGCTATTAAGTCAGTCTAATTTATTGGCGTGGGGTATATTGGCTATTATTATGGGTGCAGCATTACTCCTAATTATTCCAATTGCACAGCCACCTTATCTATCGAGCACGACGGTCACTATACCCAAAGACATCAATATTCAAGACTGGTCACGAAAAATGCTAGCAGTAGATGGCGTTGATGAGTTGGTGGTAATGGCAAAAGAGCAAGTCGCTTATCTAAAGCTAGACAAAACACAGTTGACGGATGATTCACGTCAGCAGCTATCGAGTTTGGCACAAAGCCCGCTAGATATCTAATACGCTATATAATAATTTCAGGCTTATAGTTTGATATAGAAATAAAGCCAAATAGCAAAAACTGCACAGACATCAATCGTATAAACCACCAATATCAATAAGTGAAAACTAACTGTTTATCTCTATTTAAAAGGAATTAATATGAGTAAGTTTAAGATATTGTCTGGTAGTTTTATTGAGGTTAGAAAGAAAGCGCATTGCTCAATAGCGAAGTTAACAGCAGGTCTGGGCTTATCAGCCATGCTATTAACTTCTGGATGTGCCACGCAGAATATTCAGGCGTATCAGAGCACTACACCGACGCTCGATATGCATGAGTTTTTTTCGGGTCAGATCGATGGCTGGGGAATGTTCCAAGGTCGAAATGGCGAAGTCAAAAAGCGCTTTTATGTCGATATTGATGCGATCCATGAGGGCGATGATGTCATTGTCCTAAATGAGAAATTCTCGTGGGTAGATGGCACCAAATCGCAGCGTATATGGCGTCTGACTGAGCAGGCAGATGGCAGTTGGAAAGGTGTGGCAGGTGATGTCATTGGTGAGGCAACAGGACAAGTGGTTGGCAATACGCTGCACTGGAATTATTTATTAGAGTTACCTGTTGAGGACAAGACATACAAAGTGACGTTTGATGATTGGATGTATCTTATCGATGAGGATGTCATGCTTAATCGCTCAGTGATGAAAAAGTTTGGTGTAGAGCTAGGTAGCGTGACGTTGAGTATGCATCGCAAACCTGCTGATACTAAATAAAAAATTCTGAATCGCTTGGTAACAAATAAGGTGCGATGCAATATTGATAAAGATAAATGGTTCTATTGAGTATCTTAAAATGGCAAAATAGCAGCACTTTGATCTATTAAACCCTATAGGATTGACTGATATACCAAGATAAAATGTCTAAGCGACATATACTGACGTGCGCCATAGGTAGCCTGTAGCTATTTTGATAAAAATTGGTTAAAGTAAAATTATAAAAGTGATAGTGCCAATTGATGCTATCAGATAACGATTAAAACAGTTTGTTAAACTATTCACAAATGAAAGGACAGTATCATGCGCGGAGTTAATAAAGTTATCATCATCGGTAACCTCGGAGCAGATCCTGAGGCACGCCAATTCAGCAATGGCGGTAGCGTAACCAACATTTCGGTTGCAACATCAGAGCAATGGACAGACAAGCAAAGCGGTGAAAAAAGAGAAGCGACAGAGTGGCATCGTATCGCACTCTTCAATCGTCTAGGTGAAATCGCAGCGCAATACCTGCGCAAAGGCAGTAAAGTTTATATCGAAGGTAGTTTACGTACACGTAAATACCAAGACCAAAGTGGGCAAGACCGTTATATTACTGAGATTCGTGCCGAACAAATGCAGATGCTTGATGGCATGAGCGGTGGTCAAAGTGATAATAGCTTTGGTGGTCAAAACCAAGGTTATAACAATCAAGGTAGCCAGAACAATCAAAATAACTTTGGTCAGCAACCAAATAATCAGCTGGCACAGCAAGGCGGCTATAACCAACCAGCTGCTCAGGGCGGCCAGAATAATTTCAATAATCAAGCACCTGCACAGCAAAACCAGTTCAACCAACAAATACAAAAACCTGCACAATCTAAGCCTACGGCAATGCCAGATGGCCCTGTAGATGATGATATTCCTTTCTGAATCATATAAGAAAGAAATGTTGAAAAAGCTCTGCAATTGCAGGGCTTTTTTAATGCTTGCTATCTGAAAATATAGTTTAGTTGTTATACTTTTAACATAGTTGAACTAAGGTTTTGTTAAAGACATTTTTAACGTATTTAGTTTGCTCTTAGTATTCGATCATTATTAAACTTAAGTTTATTTAATAATGATCGAATACTATTGATTTGTGGATTAGTTAGTATGATTGATACCTTCTATATCCTATATGGACCGTTTATACCAAAAAATAATGATGATTGGTGATATTTAGTTTTAAAAATTGCTATACTATTTTTATATGACGTATAGTTAATATATATTGATTATCTATAAATAAATAAAATAACTCTCGATAACAATGATTAAAGTTTTACTTCAACTTATGATTAGTTAATAAATCGAAAGCTGTTTAGATAAAATACATTTATATGAAGTAGTAGACTTCTTTAAAAAGCACTCTAATATTGGCATAGTAAGTGACAGAGGTACTGTAGTACTACCTTGAAGGTTAATAGTTGTCCAGAGGGTAGTACAGAAAGTTACTACTATAGTATTTGAGCTTTATACTTAATCTTTATTAGGTATAATTTCGATAAAATTGCTATTACTTTAATAGTAGATTTTTGTCGAAAAATTTTTATAAGATTCTTATGATAGTAAAGATACTAAAACTTTGTTTTCTTGCTAAAAACACTCTTGGGCTTATTATATAAATAATGATGACTTATGTGTTTAGATTTACCTTAAACTAAGTTATCTAAAGTAGATACAATAAGCATCTGTTTTTATTTATAGATGATTATAAAAGGTGTGTTTAGAGAGTAAATACTATTTAGTTATATTTTATACAAAGGTTTAACTGCCAATGAACGATTTGTTCGTGGTATATTTTAACGAAAAATAATACCTCAATAGAGGTCACACTCTTACTTTATAGTTGGATTTATTATGAGCAAAAATAACGCAATTGATTTAGAAAATTTGAACGTAGATGAGTTACGTGCTATCACTGAAAACGCTCAACAACTTATTGCTAAAAAACAACATCAACGTTTATATGATGCTTACATGCAGTTCGAGCAGATTGCTGAAGATAGCAGTGCAACGATCGAAGAAATATTGAAAGCTGGTGAAAAGTTAGAGAAAAAACGCAGTATTAAATACCGTAATACTAGTGACCATAGTGAAACTTGGACTGGCCGTGGCCGTAAGCCAACATGGTTGGTTGAAGCGCTAGCAGCAGGGCGCGATATCGAAGATTTTGCTATTTAATTAGTTATTTTCTTATAGAAGTATCTCCTGTGAGCCAGTTCGAAGTCGCGATTAATCATGGTGTATTTACAGCTATTTAGCGATAGATAGAGCTGTTGTTCTGAAAATAAAAGCCAGTATCTTTACTGCCAGTATTTTGGCAAAAAGATACTGGCTTTTTTTCTGTCATCTGTATGCCATTGTTTGTTATGATAATGACGTTTTTGTCTTATATAAGAGTTGTACAACTGTGGCCCAAGTATCTGAGTTTTCTCATAAACGTCCCCGAAAGCTCTGGTGGCTGGTTGGGTTTGTGCTGTTTGCGTTATTTGCTGTTTTGCAAATGCCAGCAGTATGGTTACTTGAGAAATATGCACCAGATACGCCTTATGTGCAGCATGTATCTGGCAATGTATGGCAAGGTGCAGCTATTTGGCAATTGCCTATGTCATCGTCGTCGCTCATAGGTATGGCAGAATGGTCATGGAAGCCTTGGCTGCTATTTACAGGTAAGCTAGGTGCGGATGTCAATATTCACTCATCACAGACACGCCTGAATGGTCAAGTTAAGCTTGGGTTAAACTCATGGCAAGTGGACAACATGAGTGGAAAAATTGCACCTGAGACGCTAGCGAGCATGGTCAACTGGCAGCTGCCAAACACACCTATTCAAGTAAATAATGTATCACTAACCCGTCATTCTGATACAAGTGACTCATCCAATAGTGAGCCTGCTAAAGATTCTGGCGGATTCAGTGCCGCAGATGGTCAATTGACTTGGATCGGTGGCGAGGTAGGCTATCCTAGCGGTGATAAAGTTTTTTATATTAAGATGCCCACCCTAAGAGCTGAACTTAGTACAGAGCAAAAAAACAATCAAGATTTGCTGCATATTAACTTACTGAACAATCAAGATAAGCGTTTAGGGGATCTGTATATCGATAGCGATAATATGCTTGATGTCAGTTTGACGCAGCGCTTGCTCGAGAATATGCCTGAGTATAAAGGGCAAGCTCCTCAGGATACACCAGTGGTTAGTGTGCGCCAGCCATTGTTATCTGGTTTGGGAGCGAATTAAATGATTAATATTGCCGCAAGCCTAAAACCTCTTGTTAATACTCTAAATCGTTTTTCAGGTTGGCTATTATTGTTAGCCATTGCTTGGCTATGTTGGACAGCCGCCCGTCTTTTATGGCTATTACTCGCTGCACCTTTAGCACCTACATTGCCTTTGGCACCTCTACAGAATAATGCCAAATCTACCAATGACTATAGCGGCTTATTCGCAATCTTTGCTGATCCTGATCCGATCACCGCAGCCGTGCAACCACCTGCCAATATTGAACTAAAAGGCGTATTGCTAGCCATACCTAGGAGCATGTCTTCGGCGTTATTGAATGTCAATGGCGAAGTCAAAAATTACCGAGTTGGTGATGAGCTAAGAGAAAGTGATTATACGCTTGTGGCTGTTGACTGGAATTCAGCTATCATCGCTGATGCCAACGATAAAGAGACCGTTATTAAAATGCCAGAAGCGATGCCATTAGACCAAAGTGATATGTTGGCGGGCGGCATCAGTAATCAACGTTTGCCAAATAATAGTATGCTGCCTACAGCGCCCCAGCCAGTACCAAACGCTGTTCCGGAGGCAGAAGGGACAAATGGCTCAAATACTCCAAGTAACCCACAGTCAGTTATCGAAGAAGCGGTTATGGCCTTGCAGGAAAACCCTGCCAGTTATCTCAGTAGGATGGGGGTAATGGCATCAGGTGAGAGCTACCAAGTAACAGCGGCGATGCCTGCTGGACTACGTAATCGTTTAGGGTTAGAGCCAGGTGATAAGGTATTAACCGTTAATGGACAGAGCGTAGGTAACAACCCTGCGCAAGATGCTGGTGTACTTCAGCAAGTACAACAATCAGGTGAAGCACAGATAGAGGTTCAACGTGGTGAGCAAGTTATTACGATTCGCCAGCAGTTTTAGCAAGATGGATTTTTAGTAAAATTACTCCTTAAAAACTCAGCACATAGTAAGCAATATCACTGTAGGTAATCATCAATATGGTAAGTTTTTATAATTTTTCAGTTAAGCCTTTACACCGTAGCCTGCAGCGTCTGATGCGCTTGTGTCGCCCACTTTGTCTAGCAGTACCATTATGGGCTGCTGGTGTTGGTCTTGCCAATGCTGAGAGCTGGAAAGTCAACCTACAAGACGCTGATATAAAAGCCTTTATCAATGAAGTTGCAACCATTACGGAACAAAACTTTGTTCTTGACCCACGTATCAATGGCAATGTCACCGTCATCTCCAACAAAGCATTATCCCGCGATGAGATTTATCAGTTATTTTTGAGCGTGATGCAGGTGAATGGTATTGCTGCGATTGAATCGGGAACGACGACAAAACTGGTGCCAGATAATATTGCTAAACAATCGGGTGTGGCTGTTGATTTACGCGGTGATAGTGTTGGTGAGTCACTCGCCACTCGGGTTACTTATTTGACCAATACCCAAGCTGCAGAAGTGTTGGGGGTTATTCGTCCATTGATGCCGCAGTCGGCTCATGCAGCCGCTGTACCTGGTGTTAATGCGCTGGTTTTGTCCGATCGAGCAGATAGCCTTAATCAGTTGACAGCACTTATCCGTGATTTAGACAGTAATATAAATGACAGTTTGCAAGTGATACCGCTACGCCATGTTGATGCGGAACGTATGATGGAGTTAATTAGCGCCTTAGTAGCAAGTGCGGGCAATGGACAAGCACAAGGTGGTAACAATCAACTAAAAGTGATTGCCGATACGTCGAGTGATAGGCTGCTGGTCAAAGGCAGTCCTGAAATGATTGCTAAAGTCCAAGAAATGGTCAATCAATTGGATACCACACCTACCAGACGTCTAAGTGGTCTACGTGTTTTTCGCTTAAAGTATGCTAGTGCCGGCCATATCGCTGATATGTTACGCGGTTTACTTGCGAATCAATCTATCAATAGTGCAGGCGCAACCTCAACACTAGAGTCAGCTTCGCTAAATGACGCAAGTAGCACAGGCACTGCAATTAATAACACAGCCAGCAATAGCATTGGTAGTGGCAGTGCGGCCTCCGTATCGACTAGCAGCACAAATGGAACAAGTACAGGGAAAGACGGTCGTCCGTTCAGTATTATCGCTGACGAGACTCAAAACGCCGTTATCGTTAATGCATCGCCTGAGCTAATGTTTGAGATTGAAGATGCAGTCAACCAATTGGACAGTCGCCGCGCACAAGTATTGATTCAAGCCGCTATTGTTGAAGTGTCAGGCGATGATGCAACTCAGCTAGGCGTTCAATGGGCGCTAGGTAATGCTAATAGTGGCTATGGCGTTGTTAACTTTAACAATGTAGGGGCGAGTGCGACGACACTTGCAGCTGCTGCGCTAGCAGGGTCTAGTACGGCAGGAATTAGCGCTGCCGCTAATTCTATTGCAGGTGCATTGATAGGTATTGGAGACAGTCGCAAAGACAGTCAGGGTAATACAGAGTTTTATGGTGCTATCTTACAGGCGCTTGACACATCTACCAGTGCTAATCTACTGTCCATGCCATCAATTTTGACATTGGATAATGAAAAAGCCAGTATTTTAGTTGGTCAAAACGTACCCTTTGTTACAGGTTCTTTTACCACCAGTGGTAACAACTCAAACAACCCATTTCAGACCATTGATCGTCAAGATATTGGTATTAATCTGAATGTTATTCCTCATATTGGTGACAATGGCACAGTACGTTTAGAGGTATCGCAAGAAGTCTCGTCAGTCGTACCAGGCAGTACGGGTAACTCTAGTGGATTGATTACCAATAAAAGCCTTATTAATACGACCATCCTAGCTGATGATCAGCAGACAATAGCTTTAGGTGGATTGATGCGTGATAACACGACCACAGGCCAACAAAAAGTCCCTGGGCTCGGGAACGTTCCAGTTATCGGCAGACTTTTTCGTTCTGATAACGACAGCACCCAAAAGAGCAATTTGATTATCTTTTTACAGCCGACTATCTTACGTGATGGTGGTGCAGTAGCGAGCGTGACTGAACGCAAATTCAATCAGATGCGAGTATTGCAGCTGGTCATCGACAAAAATGGTACGATCAAGCAATTACCTTTGAGCGGAACTGAGGGTTGGAATGGAGATGTCAGTGCAGATTACGAGCTAATGCCGCTTAACCCCCTAGTTCCTAAACGCGATCAAGCGCCAAAATCTACTACGCAAGGTTTTACGAGAGTAGATAGCCCTAATAGCGGTATCACAACTTACCCTCTCAATCGTTAAAACTCTAGCCATATATATAACGGTTAATATGACTCAATGCGATTAATTAATGTACGATGTGATAAAAGATAATTACATCGTACATTAGCTTGCGTACTCATAACACAGATAAACATAGTCACTCTTATATCTAAGTATATTAGTTACTAATATACTAAGTTACGCATTATGTTTTCCACTACCTTATATCAGACGCTAAAATGACAGATAATAAAAACACAAAAAAATGGCTTGTATTGAGTGTAGCTGCTACTGCGCTACTACTTATTCCTAGACGTAGTAGTCGAAAGGCTAATACAGAAATAGCTGATAACTATGATGCTGTGTCCAAGAGCCATAGCGTTGAAGCTGATTGTAGGGATGAGCTTAGTAAGTAAAAGCTAGTAATCAAAAAATAAAAGTTTAATAATAGGGTAATGACAATATTTTTATATAACCATGCTTGTATGGGAACAGTTATTTAGCATTTATTACTTAGTTCTATGTTTTAAAGAGACGTTTTTGGAGTCTATCAATGTGTGGCATCGAGTCAGCAACGATTGCTGAAAAAAAAGTCGTTAGAGAAATTTTAAAAAATGCTTATCCTCTAATTGATACGCATACGCACTTTGATGCTCCAGTATTTGATAAGGACCGAAGACAGCAGGTAGAGCAAGCCTATAGTCAAGGTATCCGCCACTTAGTGCTAGTAGGTTATTTACATCAGTATTTTGATCGAATGTATGGTACTCAAGATTTTATTAATAAGATGTCGCAATCGTCTGCGATAGAGGCAAATAATCAAGATCAACAATGTATTAAAACGCATATCGCATTAGGCTTACATCCTTTTTATATTGAACAGCATACTGAAGAACATTTAAAACAACTTGAGCAGAGGGTAGTTGAGCGTCGTCCGCTAGCCATCGGTGAAATTGGATTAGATACTTTTACTGATACAATGAAACAGCCTGATGTATTTGCCAAACAGGAGAGGTTCTTTAAGGCACAATTGGATATGGCAGTGGATAGTGATCTGCCAGTGATGCTACACATTCGTAAAGCGCATGCTGAAGCGCTCGCGATCTTGAAAGCGCATGAATATGACGCACATGAACTGGGTGGCATTGCTCACAGCTTCAGCGGTGGTGAACAAGAAGCCAAGGCTTTCGTAAAGTTAGGGTTTAAGCTTGGTGTTACTGGTCAAATTACCAATCCGAATGCTAAAAAGCTACGCCGTGCTATTCAAGTAGCGGTTAATAGTTATGGCATAGAATGCTTGGTCATTGAAACGGACTGTCCAGATATGACACCTATTATGTGTCAGACATCGGATGATACCCATGCACATAATAGAAATGTACCAGCCAACCTGCCTTGGGTATTAGCAAGCTTGAGTAAGCTATTAGAGATACCACATGATAAACTTGCTAAGCAATTATGGCAAAATAGCTGTAATGCTCTGAAAGTAAATTGGGCTTATCCAGTATAATCATATTATGTAGTAAAAGCACAACTGCAATTAGAAGCAAGAAAGTACGAGCCGAAGAAATAGCAACCAAGATATTCAAAAAGAGAATTTGATCTGTTATGAGTGATACCCAACAATGTGAACCGTTAGAATCCGTTGAAGACAGCATTGCACGAGACGGATCGCACCAACAAGATGAGCAATACGATCGTCGTTTCCAAGGAACACGGACACTATATGGCACATCAGCGGTTGATACTTTTTCGGCAGCTCACGTCTACATTATAGGTGTGGGAGGGGTTGGCTCTTGGGCAGCCGAGGCGCTGGCTCGGACAGCAGTGGGAACGATTACGCTGATTGATTTGGATGTGTTAGTTGCTTCTAATGTCAATCGCCAACTGCCCGCATTGGACAGCACATTTGGTCAAAGCAAAATTGAAGCGATGGCAACCCGTATCAAAGAGATCAATCCTGCAGTGAAATTGAACTTAGTTGATGACTTTTTAACGGCAGAGAATGTTTCAACATTACTGCCAAGTCGTGATGTAGCCAAATCTGCAATTGCTGATGGTAAACCGATTGTGATTTTAGACTGTGTAGATGACATGAGTGCTAAACTAGCAATTGCCTTACATTGTCGATTTAATAAACTAAAGTTGGTCTGCGCAGGTGGCGCAGGTGGTAAGATAGACCCAAGTCAGATTAGAGTGAGTGATTTGCGTGATTGTTACCAAGATCCGCTACTTGCTAAGTTACGCAATAAACTACGCCATGAGAAGGGCATTAATAGTGCTTTGAAAGAAAAGTTTGGTATCAAATGCGTCTATTCGACAGAACCGCCAATTGTAGACAAGAGCTGTCAGGCAGGTGGTTTGCAGTGCGGTGGTTATGGCTCAGCAGTGGTCGTTACATCAGTGGTAGCGATGATTATGGTGAGTGAAGCATTACAATTATTAATAAAGCAGACGAATCGTAATTAATACGCCTGCTGTTATTTAATGGAGTTTACCTTGTCTATATCTAACTTACCAAAGCAAAGCTACCCTGTAGCGGTAGATGAATTAGAGCGCATCAACAAGCTAAAAAAATATCAAGTACTGAATGAAGATGATGAACCCGCATTTGATCGGCTAGTTGAACTTGCAAAATTGTTCTTTGATGTACCCGTAGTTACGATCACTTTTATGGATGAGGAAACGCAATACTTAAAGCCAGCCTGTAAATTTGATAGTGAACCTGAGAGTGTCAGTAAGACACCGCGTGATATTGCATTTTGTAATTATACAATCTTGTCAGATGATATTTTTGTAGTGCCAGATACATGGAACGACGATCGTTTTAGCCAAAACCCTATGGTCACAGACTTTCCGTATTTACGATTCTATGTTGGTGCGCCTATCATTTTGTATGAGGATAACAAAAGTTATCGACTAGGTACTTTATGTCTGATGGATACAAAGCCTAACCATAGTTTTAATGAGCAACAATCAGCGATTTTGGCGGAATTTGCAAAAATGGCGGCTGATGCCTTGCAGCTACAAGATAAGCAACGTGACGCTAAGCATGCTAACGAAATGAAATCGAGCTTTTTAGCCAATATGAGCCATGAGATCCGCACACCGATGAATGGTATTATCGGTATGGTAGAAATGCTAGGCGAAACCGAACTTAGTGAAGAACAACGAGAGTACGTTGATAATATCAAGGTTTCTAACGAGCATTTGATGGTCATTATTAATGGTATTCTGGACTTATCGAAAGTCGAGTCTGGAAAAATGACGATTGATTCTATTCCATTGAATTTATCTAGTTTGTGCAATGAGGTTATCAGTTTATTTGCAATTAAGGCACGCCAAAGAGGCGTAGCCCTAGATTATAATTATACTGAAAAACTGTCTCCCTATGTTAAAGGCGATCCTGTACGTTTAAAACAAATCATTGCAAATCTGGTCAATAATGCGATTAAATTTACTCGTGAAGGTGGTCGAGTCAGTATCGATGTCAAACATATGAATAACTGCCATTGTCCAAATAGTAGCGACGAGAATGTTGCTATATCGCGGCAAGAGAACAATGTAAATGAAGCGATAAACGATGAGACTGGTCAAAATATGACGCTTTGTATAGAAGTTAAAGATACAGGTGTTGGTATCAAATCAGAATCGTTAGAGGCGATATTTGATGCTTATGACCAAGCAAATAAATTTACCCATCGTATTTATGGTGGTACTGGACTTGGACTGTCGGTTTGTAAGTCTTTGGTCGATTTGATGGGTGGTTACATTCATGTAAATAGTGAAGTAGGCGTTGGCACCACATTCAGTGTCTTATTGCCGTTAACCACTATAGATGAAGATAAGTATGAGACATGGCAAGATGCTAACGATACGACCATGATTGAGCCTACCCATGAACGATCTGGACATATATTGTTGGTTGAGGACGATACCGTCAATGCAATTATTGCCAAAAAAGCACTAACCAATAGTGGCCATATGGTCACTCATGTCACTGATGGTCAGCAAGCAATTGAGGCCTTTGCTTTATTTCCTGAACGCTATGACGTGATATTAATGGATCACCATATGCCGATTTTAGATGGTGTACAGGCAACCATTAAACTGCATGAATTATATGACCCTCAACTATTGCCGCCCATCATTGCTCTGACTGCTAATGCAATGGATGGTGAGCGTGAGAAATATCTAAAAGTAGGTATGCAGGACTATTGCACCAAACCTTTTAAGCAAGAACAATTAAATGCCTTGGTACAATATTGGCTAATACAGAAGCAATCACTGGAAGAAGAGTGACTTACTTACTAATATTAGTATTAGCAACAGTAACTAGCATCTTGATGTAACCGATATCATCATGATGGATAAATATAAAAAAAGCTTAACCGCTGATATAGTGGTTAAGCTTTTTTATTAATGATAGAGACATTCGTAAATATCAACTATCAGTCATGTTTGGAGTGATATTAGTTTACGCGAGTTTGGTAATCACCAGTACGTGTATCGACACGCACCACTTCACCTTGTTGTACAAATAGTGGTACACGTACGACCGCACCTGTCTCCAATTTAGCAGGTTTGCCACCACCGCCTGAAGTATCGCCGCGTACGCCAGGATCTGTTTCTGTAATTTGCAACTCAACAAAATTAGGCGGCGTTACTGACAATGGGCTACCATTGAATAGAGTGATGGTACATAGAGCATTGCTGTTTTCTTTTAGCCACTGTACGGAATCACCCAATGCTGTCTTGTCAGCTTGAATCTGCTCAAAACTTTCAGGATGCATAAAATGCCAAAACTCGCCATCGTTGTATAGATAGTTCATTTCAGTATCTAGCACGTCAGCGGCTTCTAGGCTGTCACCTGACTTGAAAGTTTGCTCCAATACTTTACCACTACGAAGATTGCGCAGTTTGACGCGGTTAAAGGCTTGGCCTTTACCAGGTTTGACAAACTCGTTTTCAAGAATGGCACAAGGGTTGCCATCAAGCATCACTTTTAGGCCAGCTTTAAATTCATTAGTAGAAAAATTTGCCACAAAAAACTCCTAGGGGTTGTAAATATAATAGTAAGACATAGGGCTGACTGTACCAAAATTTTCTGTTATGCCAAGTATTTACGGATTAACGAGGATACTTTGATAGGCTAGACACTAAGGGCGTATAATATCGGATTTTGGGCACAGGTAGTAGGCTGTCATGATAAACCATTTAATCACACAAAAAAACTGGCAAACGCAATTATCGGAAGCTATTACGTCTGTTGATGAGCTATTAAGCATCTTACAGCTTGAATCAATGCGTACAGAAGTTTACGTGCCTAAACACTTTGAACTGCGTGTACCGCGTGGCTTTTTAGGAAAAATGGTTATTGGCGACCGAAATGATCCTCTGCTTAAACAAGTGTTACCAGATCAGCAAGAGCAAATCAACGTTACAGGCTATGTGGCAGATCCACTAAGCGAAAATACACAAAACCCCGTGAAAGGCTTGCTTCATAAATATCAATCGAGAGTGTTGTTAACCATTACGGGTGCATGCGCTATTCACTGCCGTTATTGTTTTCGCCAGCATTTTGATTATAGTGCCAATATGCCTACTGCCGATGCAAAAGAAAATATTATTAATTATATTGGTGCACATCCTGAGGTCAATGAGGTGATATTAAGCGGTGGTGATCCATTAAATGTGACCAACCGGCGTTTATTTACGTGGCTAGATACTTTGGAGTCTCTTCCGCAGATTACTACTATTCGGCTGCATACGCGTCTGCCATTGGTGATACCCGCACGTTTAGACGCTGCATTGCTAGAAAGGCTGGCTCAAAGTCGCTGTCATATCGTTATGGTTATTCATTGTAATCATGCTAATGAGATCGATGCACTGACCGCTGAACATTTGCAACGTACTCGAGCGGCTGGGATTACTCTATTAAACCAAGCTGTCTTGCTAAGAGGTGTCAACGATACTCTGGATACGCAAATGGCGCTTAGTCAGCGGTTGTTTACTTCTGGCGTGCTACCATACTATTTACATGTACTAGACAAAGTGGCTGGCGCGGCGCATTTCGATAGTAGTGAGCAAGCAGCGCTTGAGCTGTATTGGGCTTTACTAGCATCATTGCCAGGCTATCTCGTCCCTAAGCTGGTCAGGGAGTTGCCGAATAAACCCTTTAAAGTACCGATTGATATTTACAGTAATAGCTAATGTAGGGCACTATGTCATTTTAAGGAAACTAGTAAACAAAGAGTGAGTTTTAAAAAAGAGTAAGTAATATTTTAAAAAACTAAAATCTAGAATTTATGCTTTTTTATGAGTACAAATAGATATATGATTGTAACAGAATATAACCGTTGGCACGCAAATCAATGAAAGAGTATGCGGCGTTAGAGATGGAATTCTAATAATAGTATTTAGATATCGTTGGATAGTACTGTATTGCTAGATTCAGACTCGCAATCAATAGATATCATTACTCTTCTATAGTCGGGCTTAACAAACATTTTTTATGCCATACATGTATTTGTACGACTGCATATTACTGAGTGCCTCAAAACGACCAATAGTGAGTAAAGATACTGATGATCACTTTATCAATGTTCCGAGAAATTTTAAATTCTACAGAACCATTATCTCCGTTATCTAATCGTTCAGTAAATGGTCAAGAGCGCTACTTGCTAAAAACGTTGCCAACGCTACCGACGCAAACCCAAGAGCAACAAATAGAACATTTAGAAAGCGTGCTGAGAGTATTACATGAAGCAAATATAGATAATCAGCAACGCCTAGAATTAATGACAGCAGTCGTTGATGCCTCAGATCGATTGATAGCGACTTTGAGGCAACATTATATATATGAGACAGGCGCCCTTGATCAGACTCAAATGTTATGTGTTGCACAAATACAATCACTACATTATTTGATTATCATGGTCTACGACAAGGTCATACGTTTTGAGACTCAGTTGTCAGAAGACCCTTCAAATCACTCTTCTGGGAAAAGATGGCAACGTTTTTTTGGCGCTGAGACTAAACTTGATAGCACGCTTGCTATTGCGATTTATCAATCATTATTAAGATACCAAAAACTATTAGCAGAAGAGACACTGTGCTATCGAAAGCCATCCGATTACCTGTGGTCTAGAGTCAATCAATTATATTATCTGGCCTATGAGAGAAAGGTGGCTGATATTGAATTGAGCTTACATACCGTCACCCATCAAACGAATAGTATTCATCAGCTATATTGCCAAATCTGTTTGCATGATTTGTTAAATTTGCGTGCTATGAGACGCCCGAACATCTTACTCGTACAGCGTTTATTGCCTGAATGGGCTAGACATGTGGTTGCGACAATGGAGCCCACCACCGATACAAAGGTCTTTGTTGATCTTCATAGTAGTCATCCACCAAGCTATTTAACTGTCAACTCTTATATCAATCCATATGAAGATCGTCATGATTGTCTATTTATAGAATTAACGCCGATGGTTCGGCAATTTGACTCACGGAAAAAAGTTTTGTTTAAGGAAGGCAACACAATAGAGTATAGTTTGCTCAATACTATTTCAATGACAATAAGCTACCGCTACTTGCAGCAGCCACTTACACTGCCAACCCAATATAGTAGCGAAAAGCCGGAAAAGTTAATCACTAACTTTAACAATATACATTACTACGTAAGTCATTCGAAAACCTTTGCTAATTTAATCGACGTTAAATACCTACGAGAAGAAGACAGGCCTTTATACGAAACATTTGATAATGATCGTGGTCGCAGTAGCGCAATAAATATTAAGGTATTTGATGACAAAGATAGCTTTCTAGCATATCGCACATTGTACTTGTTACCAAAAGATAGCGGGCTCAAGAAGAATGTCACCGACAAAAATATTCTAAATAAAGAAGAGGACAGCGTAGAGGAAATTAACCCTGACGTTTCTACAACAGCACCGCAGCCCTTACATATAATGGGTCTGATTTTGGTCTCTCGATCTGACCGGACACAACAACCTAATTGGTCGATAGGAGTGGTGCGCTGGCTTAATGTTGATAATAAAAATCCAGAGGTAGAATGGCAGGTGCTCGGGCATAAAATCGTAGCGTGTGGATTACGTTTAGAAGGCAGTCAGAAGCGAAGTCGCCATTTTGTACCAGCATTTATCCTTGGAAAAGACGAAAAACTGAAAACAACGGGTACGCTAATCGTTCCACCTTCTTACTTTCAAGTAGACGATAGAGTCGTTATGCGTATCGGCAACAAACAAACTTCCTTGCGGTTAGGACGTAGGCTGATAATGACTGATGAGTTTAGCCAATATGAGGTAGCACAACTATAGGTCTCATCTTTGTTTCCAAAACGTAGATGGACAGGTTGGTAGCAGCGAAGCTATGCAGGTCCTTAACGAAAATATGATGAAGAATAACGAGCATAAGTTAATCTGCAGCGGACTGAATTATTGTCTATAATGACGAATATTGTTACTCTGACTTCTATGCTAGCCCTAGCAATAAAAAATAACCTAAGCCAAAACTCAGTCAATACGATAAGACTTTCTGAGATTCATTCTAGTGCTTTTTTCATGTTAGGCTAGTTTGAATGAAAGGTGTAAGGTACCAAGATAAAAATACGACTAAAAGGCTCCCTATGCGCTCTCAATCTCTTTTGAATTTATTGGTGATTAATGATGATCAGCTTTACGCTGAACGTCTTGTGCAATTATTGAGTCCTTATTATGACAATGTGAATTTGGGTTTTTTAGACGATAAAGAAGAGCTGTTGAAACTTTTGCGTCAATCGTGGGACGTTTTAGTATTCGGTAAGGCTTATGATATGAGCTTTACAGATGTGGTAAGCATTGTTCAAGAGCAAAATATCGATTTACCGATGATCTGTTTGATGAGCGACGAGGTAGCATCGACTGGTTATAATGAGGAAAAACTACCTACTATTATTAGTGGCACCATGGTCAAAGCGATTAAAGTGGACCAAGAAGTGCCAGTCGTGATGGCCATTTGTTTACAGCATAGTAGTTTGCGCAGTCGCCGTGAGCTAAAAACTTTACGCCAAGTGCTTTCTGAAGCAGAGCAACGTGCTAACGTGTTGATTAAGAATTCTAAGAGCGCGGTCGCTTATATCGATGAGGGGGTTCATATCTTTGCCAATGATCCTTACCTTCAGCTATTCGGCTTTAAATCGATGAACGAAGTGATAGGCATCCCTATTATTGACCTGATTTCAGGTGTGGATAGTGTCAAAGGATTTAAACACTTCTTACGTCAATTTGATAAAGGCAGTCGTCAAGACGTTGAGTTCAACTTTGAAAGTATGCGGACAGACGGCAGCACGTTTGAAGCGAAGTTACAATTGGCATCGGCAACACTAGAAGGTGAGCCCGTCACTCAAATTATTATTCAACAAAATAATAGTAATAGTGTAGAGGTTGCTAAGCGCTTAGCTGCAGCTGAGCGCAAAGACAATTTGACAGGTCTCGATAATCGTCGCGGCTTTGAAGAGCAGATGATAATAATACATCAGCAGGCAGTACAAGGATTGGCGACGGCGGCGCTGCTATATGTGCAGCTTGATAATGTAGGTAAAATAAGAAGTAGCTTAGGTCTACAAGGAATAGACGCTACAGTTAAACAAGTTGCCTATATGTTAGATGAGCTAGTATCTGATGGTCATGTTAGCCGTTTTAGTGATACCGCATTTACAATATTAGTGAAAAATAAGACAACAAGCGAGCTTGAAGAGATTACTGCGCGTATCGGCTCAACTATCAAGAATATGTTTATTGAAGTTGATAAACGCACCACAAATACAACGGTTAGTACTGCCGTTGTCAGAATTGAAAAGAACACCGCAGAGCCCACTATCATATTAGAACGTGCTATGGACGCTATGAGTCAAATCATGGTAGAGACTTCTAATAGCGGTGGCTCTTACCACATATATGATCCAAGCGAACATGCCAATAGTGATGATCATGCCCTTGCTGAATCGTTGGTTGACGCCATTACTAATAATCGCTTTGAGCTATCATTTCAATCAATATACGATATCAACAACGATCGTAGCGACTTTTTTGAAGTATATCTACGACTACCATTGTCCGATGCTGACAATACGGTACTAACCCCTGATCAGTTCATGGCAGTGGCTAAGAAGCATCAGTTACTAGAAAAGATAGATCGATGGGTACTTATCAATGCCTGTAAAAAAGTCAATGATGTCCGTAAATCATATCCTGAAGCCAAATTATTAGTACAGTTAACCAGTGCTTCATTGGTCGATAAAAAATTGCCGCTAGTGGCAAGTCAGCTGATAAAAGCAGTAGGCGGCGCAGCTGGTGTATTAACGCTACAGTTCAATGAAATAGATATCTCTGATCACTTGACCATCGCGAAATCTCAATTTTCTGCACTCAATGATGTCAGCTGTCAAATTGGTATTAATAATTTTGGATCTTCCGTCAAATCTATTGAAATTGCTAATTTTGTCCAACCTAATATGGTACGCTTAGCGCGTAGCTATGTTCAAGATATTGGTTCAGCAGAAAATCTAGAAACGGTTAAGTCTCTTATCATACGTACTAACGAGATCAAAGTTGACGTGCTCATGCCTTATATTGAAGATGCAGCAACGATGTCAGTCGCTTGGAGTGTGGGTGCACGCTATTTACAAGGGTACTACTTAGAAGAGCCCAGTAGTACAATAAAGGTAGCGAGTTAAAAGAACAGTGCGTCATATCGTTTATACTATGACGATGATATTCTTCAACCAAAGATTGCTAACAATGTCACTTATCAGTAAATATCAAATGAGCAGCCTTTTGGCTGCTGTTCTATTGCTCGCAGCTTGTGAGAAAACACCACCTGACCACCGTAATCCCGTGACCCTGCCTCTATATACTGAAGGGGATGCTGACAATGGATCGATAATCTATAAAGATGCTTGCGGTCAATGTCATCAACGCAATGCGGGTTTGAATAAAAAAGGCCCACAACTAATGAATATATATGGTGCGCCGGCTGCTGAATTAAAAGATTATACCTATAGTAAAGGGTTGGAAGCATCAGGTTGGGTCTGGGATGCAGAGACACTCGATCCATATATTGCAGATGCGCAAAAAGCCATGCCAGACTCCAAAATGTTGTCTGACCCGATACCGGATGCTAAAGAGCGTGCTGATATCATTGCTTATTTATCCACACTACGGGCTGCTGCACCTGCCGTTATAGATGATGTGAATTGATATCTAAATTATCAGCATTGCGACCTAAAAAATGAGTTAATAACCTACTATGACCTATGCAGCTCACGATATACCGTCACATACATCAACAGCCAAAATACTTAGCCAAACTAAGCTTGATGTAGCTGATATTAAATACAATCAGCAGAAAATTGCACAGCTAATAGCGCAACTAAATCAAATTGTATTGGATAAACCGCAAGCCGTTAGGTTGGCACTCAGTTGTATCTTAGCAGGCGGCCATTTGTTATTGCAGGACTTACCTGGTATGGGTAAGACGACTCTGGCGCAGGGTTTAGCACAGTTATTAGGTTTGAGTTTCAGTCGAGTACAGTTTACCAGTGATATGTTACCAGCTGATATTTTAGGTATGAGCATCTACGACCAAAATAAACAGCAATTCGAGTTTCGTCCGGGCCCCATATTTACTCAATTATTACTAGCTGATGAAATCAACCGCTCCAGTCCCAAAACACAAAGCGCGCTACTTGAAGCGATGGAGGAGCGACAAGTCACGCAAGATGGTCAGACATATCCTTTGCCGCAGCCTTTCTTTGTCATTGCCACTCAAAACCCATTGCAGCAAGCAGGTGTCTATCCGCTGCCAGAGTCGCAGCTAGATAGATTCTTATTATGCTTATCATTGGGTTACCCGTCACCTACCGCAGAGCGTGAGCTGTTAAAAGGTAAAGATCGTCGCGAGCTACTTAAAGGTTTGGATACAGTGCTCGATACTGAGGCTGTACTATTGGCTCAGCAAGCCGTCAAGCAGGTTTATGTGGCAGATACAGTATTAGATTATTTGCAAAGGTTGGTTGCAAAAACTCGTGCAAGCCAAGAGTATCATGGCTTATCACCTCGCGGCGTGTTATCGCTGCAACGCGCCGCCCAAGCGCATGCCTATGTATCGGGATATATGGAAGTGACACCTGAAGATATCCAAGCGGTATTTGCTGCGGTCACCGATCATCGTCTCGGCCAGCGCTTTGTACCTGCGCATGTGACTGGTGGACAAGCGACCAAAACTATTGCCCAACGTATCCTAGCAGAAGTGTCAGTCGTCGCTTAGTAGTTGATATATTGTTTACCTGTATTGATCAAATACATCAATTGATCATGGTCTCTTACATAGTCAAAGCTATATAATTTAAAAAATATTAACGCCACTTAGTGCACTATCCACGGTATTTTTACCCGCTTTTCTTATATTTAAATTGTCCTGAATCAACTATATCGTTCTATTCCTGAGTCTGTCAGTCAGATATAAATACAAACACCGACAACATTGTCAATCAGATGGTAATAATAGGGTAGTCATGAGCTTGTTGCCAAAGGCATTAACCGCACCAATAAAATTAGCACTGAGCCGTTGGTTTGCCTCGCGCGCCCCTAAAAGTGATAGTGCTACGCTTAATTTACGTAACGTTTATATTTTCTTTAGTCGTGAAGGAATGTTATTCGCCGTATTGTTAGTGATTACCTTTGTTGCAGGTATCAATTATGGCAATAATTTGGTGCTGGGTTTATGCTTTTATCTAGTCAGTGTTTGGCTAATTAGTTTTCATGTCACTTTTGCCCATATATCGGGCTTAAAGGTACGTTTGCTAGAAGTCACTATGACAGAAGAAGGTTTGCCTGTTTGGGTAACACTACAACTAAATAGTGATAGCCGCCAACCAAGACGCCAGTTGCTGTTTGAATTTGAGCAGTTAGCCAATCAGAAAACCAAAAATGGTATAAACGCACAAAATTCAGTGCTTATCACGCGGTTGCAAGGTGAGCAAATCATTCGGTTGCCTGTTCAGGCCAATACTCGTGGTGAGCTTGAGCTGCCACGGCTAAAAATAAAAACAGTTTATCCCTTAGGTATCATGCGTGCATGGTCTTATGTCTACTTTGCGCGTACGGCTTGGGTATATCCAAAGCCTGAGGCCTTTGACTGGCAAGAGAAACATGCAGTCGCAAGCTTAGAGGATTTACCCACAGGCGGGCAGTATAGACAGGGGCAAGACGACTTTGAGCGGTTAGATAACTATGTCGAGGGTGAGTCATTGGCTAGAGTCTCTTGGGGGCACGTGGCACGGGGACAAGGTATGCTGACTAAGCACTTCGCTGATCCGGTCGGTCACGAGCAAATGCTTGATTATGCAGATATGCCAGCCGCACATCACGAACAAAAACTTGCACAATTGGCTTATGGGGCATTGACGTTAGGTCAGCTAGGCGTGCCGTTTAAAATGCGTTTACCTAGTGATAATCCTGCTATTGCGGAGATGGGTAACGGAGAATCCTTTGCGCAAGCATGCTTGCTAAGGCTTGCGAAAGCACCATGACCAATTCTAAACGCTTATCTTCTACTGATGCTGACACACTGTCCACAGAGTATTCTGAAGCCGATGCTACACAAGCGGCCAGCTTTGAGCAGTTGGCCTTAGGTCAAAAAATCTCGCTTCAACCTGAGCTAAATGACGTTAAATGGTATCGTAAACTATTGGCACTACCAGCTTATTACTGGGTATTAATTGCTCAAGTAGTTGTCGTATTGCCGCATTCCGCACATTTACCATTATGGCTGATAGGATTTGCCGCTGTCAGTATCGCTGCTCAATTGCCTTATATCAAAGCTAAATTCAAAAAACTGTCGCACCTAAAACGTATCTATCAAAGTATGCAAATGCTGGGATTTTTGTTGGGGTTATTAGGTCTGTGGCTGACCTACAATACGGCATTTGGGCTTGATATGGGTGTGGCGTTTTTAGTGTTATGCCTAGTTAGTAAATTGTGGGAGCTGTATAAGCGCCGCGATGCCTATGTAGTGCTGAATCTATCATTGTTCGTGCTTGCGGCCCTATTTTTGATGGATCAAGGTTTACTGACTACTTTAGAAGTGATCGTTGGGGCAGTGATTATATTGCTCGCATTTATTACGCTTAATGATGATAGTAATGCTAGCGGTGATGGGCGTCTGCGAACACTGGGCGTATTGGGGGTTGGTGCATTGCCATTATTGGTGGTGCTATTTTTGTTTTTTCCGAGACTACCACCGCTGTGGTCGGTACAACTCTCAGGACAGCAAGCCACTACAGGTGTGTCTGATAGTATGTCTCCCGGTGATTTTGCCAATTTAGGACAGTCGACTGAGCTGGCCTTTCGTGTAGAGTTTGCTGATGATCGCCCGCCGCAACAGCAATTGTATTGGCGCGGCTTGGTATTCAGTGATTTCGATGGTGTCACATGGCGTCCAGCCCCTCAAAGGGATCAATGGTCGTCGAGATTACAAGCCCCTGCATGGATTCAGAATGCCTTTGCGACTGTACCTGATGACGAAAGAGCAGCACCTGTTAATTACAAAATTATCTTAGAACCCACACAGCAGAACTGGCTATTCGGTCTTGATTATCCGTTTTCTCAGCAGCCAGATATCAATACTACCTCTGAATTTACCTTATTAAAGGAGCAACCTGTTACACAGCAGCTTCGCTATGATGTGTTGCAGTTTGCACAGATGCGTATTGATCCGGTTCTAACCGAGGCATCAAGACGTGAAAATCTTGCTTTGCCTAATGAGGGTAATCCTCAAGCACGCGCGCTTGCTAAGCAGTTATTTAAGCAGTCAGGCTCAGATCCTGTTCGCTACATAGCTGCTATCGAGCAATGGATTAATCGAACAGAGTTTCGCTATACGTTGTCGCCACCACGGCTTAATACCAATCGTATTGACGAGTTTTTATTTGAAACCAAAGCAGGGTTTTGTGAGCATTACTCGTCAAGCTTTACCTTTATGCTACGCGCCGCTGGTATTCCTGCACGAGTAGTAGCGGGCTATCAAGGCGGTGAGCCGAGTCGTAATGGTAATGTATGGGAAGTGCGTCAGATGGATGCGCATGCGTGGACTGAAGTTTGGCTTGAAGGTCAAGGCTGGGTACGTGTAGATCCGACAGCCTTTGTCGCGCCTGAGCGAGTAGAGCAAGGCATGAATACGATGACCGAGCAGCAAGGGGCTGCCATGTTCGGCAGTGGTGCTAGTGCACAAATCAACTATCAGCAGTACCAAATGATACAAAGGCTACGACGACTATCAGACCAAGCGAGCTACTACTGGCAAAAAGACGTGGTCGGCTATGACCAAGACAAACAGGCCGACTCACTACTAAAATGGTTCAATATCAGCTCAATCATGCAGCAAATCATTTGGTTAGCCACCAGTGCAGTTTCCGTTATGGCTATCTTAGTATTTGTTATTTGGTATCGCCGCCGCAAACGCTGGCATCCAGCAGACCTACCTCTTGCTCAGCTCTCAAAACGTGTTGCCAAACATGACAAGTTATTAGCCCGTAAGGATAATGAAGGGCAACTGGCTTGGTTGGAACGTTTGGCATTGGCCATTGATAGCCGTCAGGATAACAATGTTAACTCTGCTACGAGTCAGCTAACAGATAGTAGTGACCCAGTCATTATTCAGACAAAGCTTATTGAAATTAGACAAAACTACCGTCAGTTACGCTATGGACGACTGAGTACATTTGATACCAGTCACAATGAATATCAAGAACGACTCAAACAACTTAAAAAAGATGTGCGCGCATTGTTATAGAGGTTTTTAATGATAGTGCTGTTAAGTTGCAAAGGTGTTTTGAACTGACGACAAGTTAGATAAGCGAACCAGTGAATAAGTAAGAGAGGCGGTTGTATGGCGATATATGTAGATTTT